>NZ_JBSGQV010000010.1:0-176688 GCF_053606025.1 Streptomyces sp. NPDC055254
ATTTTTGGCACGCTGTTGAGTTCTCAAGGAACGGACGCTTCCTTCGTACTCACCCTGACGGGCTTTCCTCCGGGCTTCGTTTCGTTCTGTTCTTGTCGTTCTGTTCTTGCGTTTCCGACTCTACCAGAGTCGGTCTCGCTCGCTTTCCAGGTCCTTCGCTCTCGCGTTTTCCCTTTCCGGCGGTTCCAACGTTACCAGATCATTTCCGCACCCATTTGGGTTCGAATTTGAATTCGGTGGCCGTTGGAGGGCCTGTGCCTTTCGGCGCTCCGCTACGTTAGCGCTTCCCCCTTGCGACTCATAATCGAGTCGGCGGCCGGGAATTCGGACATGCCGAATAAGACCCCGCCAGGGGCGCGTCGTAGGTAGTGGGTTGGCCGCTCTGGAGGTCCGCCGATGGCAGTGCCCCGTTCAAGCGGCTCGGACAACGTTAGGCGTCCACGGGTGCCGAGTCAAGTTGAGCGGCGGCGCGGCGCGTGGGCGCGGTACGGGCTGACCGTCGGATCGTGGGTGATCCAGTAGCGGTACGGATGGGCGGCCCCGGCTCCGCCGACGCCCGTGCGGGGGCCGCTGCTGACCAGGTCCGGTGGGGTGGCCGTGCCCGCGAGCAAGGACAGGGGGGAATCGGGGCCCGCGCAGAGGTCGGTGCCGTCGAGGGATCGGTCCACGTCCAGGGCTGTGGCCAGGCGGGCCGGGCCTTTGGCCAGTTCACTCGGTTTTCTGGCCGAGAGACGACGTTTGGCTGCGAGATCCGCGCCCGCCGTGATCTCGCCGGCCCGCAGCAGGACTCCGCTCGCGTGGTCCGGCGGGCCGCACACCAGGTTCAGGCTGAACCACATGCCGTAGATGAAGTAGACGTACGCGTGTCCGGGTGGGCCGAACATCGATGCGTTGCGCGCCGTCCGGCCGCGGTAGGCGTGGGAGCCCGGGTCGCTCTCGCCCTCGTAGGCCTCGACCTCCGTGATGCGCAGCTCCAGGGGGCCGTGCGGGGTACGGCGGACCAGGATGCGGCCCAGCAGGTCGGGGGCCACCGTGAGGGCCGGGCGGTCGAAGAAGGATCGGGGCAGGGGCGTACGGTCGGGGCGCGCGCTCATCCGGTCGAGGGTAGTGGAACGCGTACGTCTGCAACCGGGGCCTATGGTTCCGCGTTGGTAAGGGGTAGGTGCGGCCGGGTCGATGTGGTCGTCGTGTCCCTGGGACAAACAGGGCTTTCAAGGGGAGTTTGATCATGGGCTTCAAGAAGCTGTTCGCGAGCCTGGGTGCCGGTGGCGCCTCCGTGGACACCGTTATCACCGAGCCGAACGTCGTGCCGGGCGGGATCGTCCAGGGTGAGGTCCGGATCCAGGGCGGATCCGTGGAGCAGGACATCCAGGGCCTGTCCATCGGGCTGCAGGCCCGGGTGGAGGTCGAGGGCGGCGACCAGGAGTACAAGCAGGACGTCGTCTTCACCAAGCAGCGCCTCGGCGGCGCGTTCCAGGTGCAGGCGGGCGCCCTGCACGTGGTGCCGTTCGGGCTGGAGATCCCCTGGGAGACGCCGATCACCCACTTCGGCGGCCAGCACCTGCACGGGATGAACATCGGGGTGAGCACCGAGCTGGAGATCGCGCGCGCCGTGGACGCGGGCGACCTCGACCCGATCAACGTGCACCCGGTGCCGGCGCAGCAGGCGATCCTCGACGCGTTCCGCCAGCTGGGCTTCTCCTTCCGCAGTGCGGACATGGAGCGCGGGCACATCCGCGGGACGCGGCAGACGCTGCCCTTCTACCAGGAGATCGAGTTCGCGCCGCCGGCGCAGTACCGGGGACTGAACCAGGTGGAGCTGACTTTCGTCTCGGACGGCCGGGAGATGGACGTCGTCCTGGAGATGGACAAGAAGCCGGGGTTGTTCAGCGAGGGCAGCGACACCTTCCGCTGCTTCCAGGTGGGTCTGGATTCGTACGCGGGGACGGACTGGGCTGCGTACCTGAACCAGTGGATCGCCTCCGTGGGGTCGCAGCGCAACTGGCTCTGACACGCCCGCCACACGCTCGGCCGGGCCCGGGTGATCGGTGCGTACGGAGCACCCGCGGGCCGGTCTTCTCGGAGCGATTGCCCGGTCCTGGTCTAAAGGCGGCCCGGACCGGGCATTTTTATTGCGTTGTCCCGCGTGGCGCGCGCGGCCAGAGTGGTTGCGGGCCCTGCCGCCAGGGAGGCAGCGGGCCTGCACACGGGAGGTGGGCGAGATGCGGGACACGCTGGTGCTGAATGCGAGCTTCGAGCCGCTGTCGACGGTGACGCTGAACCGGGCGGTGGTCCTGGTGCTCCAGGACAAGGCCGTCGTCGAGCAGTCGCATCCCGAACTGCGTGTGCGCGGAGCCAGCATGGATCTTCCGCTGCCCCGGGTGATCAGGCTGTGCCGGTACGTCCGGGTGCCCTTTCGAAGACACGCCCCCTGGTCGCGGAGGGGGGTGCTGGTCCGGGACCAGCACCGGTGCGCGTACTGCGGCAAGCGCGCGACGACCGTGGACCACGTACTGCCGCGGGCCCAGGGGGGTGGGGACACCTGGTTGAACACGGTGGCCTCCTGCGCCGAGGACAACCACCGCAAAGCGGCCCGGACTCCGGAGGAGGCGGGCATGCCGCTCCTGCGCAGGCCCTTCGTGCCGTCCCCGGCCGACGCGATGCTGCTGGCCCTGGGCGTGGGCGGGCGCGAGGCTCTGCCGGAGTGGCTGGAGCGTTCCGCCTAGGCGACTGCCCCGTCCGGCGCTCGGGCGACGGACGGGGGCGAGCGGCAGGAGCGAGGTCGGCGTAGTCCTGCTCCGTCGATCAGCCGAGCAGCAGTTGGACGATGGCGATGAGGCCGACCGTCACGATGACGCCGCGCAGGACGGTCGGCGAGAGGCGGCGGCCGACCTTGGCTCCGATCTGCCCGCCGATGGTGGAGCCGACGGCGATGAGCAGGACGGCCGTCCAGTCGAACTCGGCGACGAAGAGGAAGAAGACGGCCGCGATGCCGTTCACCATCGCGGCCACGACGTTCTTCACGGCGTTGATCCGTTGCAGGTCCTCGCGCAGCAGCAGGCCCATCAGGCCGAGGTAGAGCACGCCCTGGGCGGCCCCGAAGTAGCCTCCGTACGCGCTGGCGAACAGCATGCCGGTCAGCAGGGCCGGGCCGCCGTCGGGGTGGCCCGGGTCGCCTCCGGCGGCCTCCTGGCGGCGGCGCAGGGCTTGGGCGAGGCGGGGCTGGAGGACGACGAGCACGAGGGCCAGGCCGATCAGGACCGGCACGATCGTGTCGAAGGAGTCGGAGGGCAGGGTGACCAGCAGGACGGCGCCCGCGAGGCCGCCGACCAGGGAGACGGCGCCGAGCCGCAGGACGCGGCCGCGCTGGCCCCGTAGTTCCTCGCGGTAGCCGATGGCGCCGCTGATGGAACCGGGCACGAGGCCGAGGGTGTTGGACACGTTGGCGGTGACCGGCGGCAGGCCGGTGGCGAGCAGCACCGGGAAGGTGATCAGGGTGCCGGAGCCGACCATGGTGTTGATGGTCCCCGCGCCGATACCGGCCGCGAAGACGGCGAGTGATTCCCAGATGGACATGGACATGGACATGGACCGGGCCATCCCCTTTGCATGAGTGGGTCGCCTCCCCGCCATGAAGGTCGAGGGGTCTCACTGATCATGCAGGAGGGGACGGGCCGTCCGTCGTCAGGGGGTCCGGGATCGAGGGTCGGCCTCCGCGGGCGGGGGCGACGGGGCGTCAGTCGAGGGGAGGCTGTTCGCGGCGGTCCGCCGCGTCCTTGTCCCGCGCGGCGGGGATGCCGCCGCCGTCCTTTCCGGCATTCTGCGGGTTGAAGCCCGACCCCCCGCCCATGGGGCCGAAGTTGCCCATGGCCCCGGACAGGCCCTTGAGGGCGTCGCCGATCTCGCTCGGCACGATCCAGAGCTTGTTGGCGTCTCCCTCGGCGAGCTTCGGGAGCATCTGGAGGTACTGGTAGGCGAGCAGCTTCTGGTCGGCGTCGCCGGCGTGGATCGACTCGAACACCGTACGGATCGCCTGTGCTTCACCCTCGGCGCGCAGGGCGGCGGCCTTGGCGTCGCCCTCCGCGCGCAGGATGGAGGACTGCTTCTCGCCCTCGGCGCGCAGGATTTCGGACTGCCGGACACCTTCGGCCTGGAGGATCGCGGCGCGCTTGTCGCGGTCGGCGCGCATCTGCTTCTCCATCGAGTCCTGGATGGAGGTCGGCGGCTCGATGGCCTTGAGCTCGACGCGGTTGACGCGGATGCCCCACTTGCCGGTGGCCTCGTCCAGGACGCCGCGCAGCGCGGCGTTGATCTCCTCGCGGGAGGTGAGGGTCCGCTCCAGGTCCATGCCGCCGATGATGTTGCGCAGCGTGGTGACGGTGAGCTGCTCGATGGCCTGGATGTAGCTGGCCACCTCGTACGTCGCGGCGCGGGCGTCGGTCACCTGGTAGTAGATGACGGTGTCGATGTTGACGACCAGGTTGTCCTGGGTGATGACCGGCTGCGGCGGGAAGGGGACGACCTGCTCGCGGAGGTCGATCCGGTTGCGGATCGAGTCGATGAAGGGGACGACGATGTTGAGGCCCGCGTTGAGCGTGCGGGTGTAGCGGCCGAACCGCTCGACGATGGCGGCGCTGGCCTGCGGGATCACCTGGATCGTCTTGACCAGTGCGATGAAGACCAGAACCACCAGAATGATCAGGACGATGATGATCGGTTGCATGCGGTTCCCCGTGCCCTTCCGGCTGTCTGTGCTGCCCCGTTGAGCGGAGTCTCGCAGACCCGGGGCCCGCGAGCAGGCTGCTTGTCACATGACGACGGCGGTCGCCCCGTCGATCTCCACGACGTCCACGGACTGACCGGGCTCGAAACTGCTGTCGGAGTCAAGGGTACGCGCGGACCAGATCTCGCCCGCGAGCTTGATGCGGCCGCCGCTGCCGTCGACGCGTTCGAGGACGACGGCGCTGCGCCCCCTCAACGCGTCGATGCCGCTGCGGTGTTGGGGGCGTTGGTCGCGGTGCCGGTTGGCGATCGGCCGTACCACGGCGATGAGCGCGACGGATACGGCGACGAAGACGAGCACTTGGGCCACCACTCCCCCGCCGACCGCGGCCGTCACCGCGGCCGCCACCGCCCCCGCGGCGAACATGCCGAACTCCGGCATGGCGGTGAGGACGAGGGGGATGCCCAGTCCGACCGCGCCGATGAGCCACCACACCCATGCGTCGATGTCCACATGGTCATGGTAGGTCGGGTGGGCGCGGTCCGGACAGGGTGCGGCAGGCCGTACTCATGGCCGGACCCGTGGCCGGGCTAGCCCAGCGGGAGGCCCTGGGCGGTCCAGCGGTCGCTGCCGTTGCGCTCGACGACCAGCGGGAGGCCGAAGCAGAGCGAGAGGTTGCGCGAGGTCAGTTCGAGGTCGATCGGACCGGCGGTGACGACCTTGCCCTGACGGATCATCAGTACGTGGGTGAAACCGGGGGCGATCTCCTCGACGTGGTGCGTGACCATGACCATGGAGGGGGCGAGCGGGTCGCGGGCGAGACGGCCGAGGCGGCGTACGAGGTCCTCGCGGCCCCCGAGGTCCAGACCGGCGGCGGGCTCGTCGAGGAGCAGCAGCTCGGGGTCGGTCATCAGGGCGCGGGCGATCAGGGTGCGCTTGCGCTCGCCCTCGGAGAGGGTGCCGAACTTCCGGTCGAGGTACTCCGTCATGCCGAGGCGGTCGAGGAAGGCGCGGGCGCGCCGCTCGTCGACCTCCTCGTACTGCTCCTGCCAGGTGGCCGTCATGCCGTAGGCGGCGGTGAGCACGGTCTGCAGGACCGTCTGCCGCTTGGGCAGCTTGTCGGCCATCGCGATACCGGCGACGCCGATGCGGGGGCGCAGCTCGAAGACATCCACCGTGCCGAGGGTGCTGCCGAGGATGGTGGCGGTGCCCCTGGTCGGGAAGAGGTAGCTGGAGGCGAGGTTCAGCAGCGTGGTCTTGCCGGCGCCGTTGGGGCCGAGGATCACCCAGCGCTCCCCCTCCTTCACCGACCAGGAGACCTGGTCCACCAGAGCCCGGCCCTCGCGGACCACGGATACGTCCACCAGCTCCAGAACGTCGCTCATGAGCGTGTTGTCACCCCTTGCAGTCACGGTTCTCTGTGCGCCGGCAGGCGCAGCCCCAGGGCAAAACCTACGCCACTGCGGACCGGGTCCGGGGCCGGGGCCGGGTGCGGGGCGGGATCCGTAAAGTAGGGGGATGCTTTTCGAACCACGTTCAGGGCGGCTGGCCGCCTGGGGGAACGCTCTGCTGGCCGGTCTGGTCTCGCCCGACGAGGCCGTGACGTCGATCGTGGGCGAGGACGCCGTGCACCGGGTGGCGGGGCTGCCCGGTGAGTCGGGGCCGGTGGGGCTCACGCTGGCGCTGGGCCGGATGCGGGCGCTGGGGGTGACCGGGCTGCGGGTGGCGCTGCCGGCGCCGGGGCATCCGCTGGGGCTGAGCGGCCCGGCGGAGTTCAACGCGCGGGCGCTGGAGGCGGAGGAGGCGGTCGTCGCGGTGGGGGCGGCGGTCGGGCTGGTGCCGGAGGTGGCGGAGGCCGGGCCGGCCGGGGACGTGCACGTGTCGGTGACCTGGCACTGCCTGCCGGTGCGGGAGGCTCCGCCGGCGGACGTGCCGTCGCTGGGCGAGGCCGAACGGGAGCTGGCGGAGGCGCTGCGCGAGGCGACCGCCGCACTGACCCGGCTGGACGTGGCGGGGTCGGGGCCGGTGGCGGATGCCGCGCTGTCGGCGTACCGGGCGCGGGCGGAGGCCGGGCGGGAGGTGCTGGCTCCGGGGTACCCGGCGCGGGCGGTACGGGTGCTGGCGCTGGCGCAGCGGGTGGACCTGCTGGTGTCGCTGGCGTACGAGAACGGGACCGGGGGTGCGGTGGCCGCGTCGGAGATGGCGGCGCGGGCCGAGGCGCTGCGGCCGGTGGAGCGGGTGGCCCGGCGGGCGCTGGTCGCGGCGTACAACGCGGCGGTGGAGGAGCGCGAACGGGACTGAGCCCCCGGGGCCCCGGTGCGCATCGGCCCCGCTTCCCGGGGAGAAGGGGGAAGCGGGGCCGATGGCGCACTGCGCGAGCTCCGACCGTCCGACGGGCGGGGTCCGGCGGCGGTGCGGAGGTGTCAGGCGTTGACGCCGGTGTTGCCGAAGGCGCCGTTGAGCAGGCCGATCACGGTGGCGGTGTTGCCGACCACGTTCACGGGCACGTGCACGGGCACCTGGAGCAGGTTCCCGGAGGCCACGCCGGGCGAGTTCAGGGCCTCGCCCTCCGCCGACGCACCGCCGTGCGCCGAGGAGACACCCGCGCCGGCGGCCAGGAGGCCACCCGCGATCATGGTGACGGTGGCGGCCTTCTTGAAGTTCTTCACGTTCTCGTCCTCCAGTACGTCTGTCGCGACCAGCCGTCGCGGCACGCCATGGAGAACGGCGGCGGACGGAGCGGGATACGCCATGTGGGCGACATGCACCCGACCGTATGAATCTCAGATGATTCCCGGACCGGAAGGATGCGGTCCGATTCGCTCCTTCTACTCGGCGATTCCGTGCCTGACCGCCCACAATGCGGCCTGGGTGCGGTCCGCGAGGTCCAGTTTCATCAGGATGTTCGAGACGTGCGTCTTGACCGTCTTCTCGGACAGCACCAGGGCCCGGGCTATCTCCCGGTTGGAGCGTCCGTCCGCGATGAGTCCGAGGACCTGGCGCTCGCGGTCGGTGAGCGAGCCGGGGCGGCCCGCCGACCCCCCCTGGTCGTCCTGGGAGAGCAGCGCCTGCGCCACCTCCGGCTGGAGGAGGACGTGGCCGGCGTGCACGGAGCGGATGGCTCCGGCCAGGGCGTCGGGGTCGATGTCCTTGTAGACGTACCCCGCCGCGCCGGCCCGCAGGGCGGGGACCACGGTCCGCTGCTCGGTGAAGCTGGTGACGATGAGCACCCGGGCCGGGTTCGCCAGCCCGCGCAGCCTTCGCAGTGCCTCGATGCCGTCCGTGCCCGGCATCTTGATGTCCATGAGGATCACGTCGGGCCGCAGTTCCTCGGCCCGGGCGATGCCCTCCTCGCCGTCGGAGGCCTCGCCGACCACCTCGATGTCGTCCTGGACCTCCAGGAAGGTGCGCAAGCCCCGTCGGACCACCTGGTGGTCGTCGACCAGCAGGACGCGGATACCGCCGTCGCGGGCGGAGGTGTCAGCCACCGGGGACCTCCATCTCGATCGTGGTTCCCTTTCCGGGTCCCGAGTGCACGGTGAGGCGGCCGCCCGCGCCGCTCGCGCGGTCCCGCATGGAGACCAGGCCCAGGTGGCGGCCCGCGCTGCGGACGGCCGCGGGGTCGAAGCCCCGGCCCGAGTCGGTGACCTTGAGCACCGCTCCCCCGCCGGCCGTGCGCGCCAGGGCCACGTCCACGCGCTCCGCCTCCGAGTGCCGCAGCGCGTTGTGCAGGGCCTCCTGGGCCACGCGCAGCAGGGCCTCCTCCTGGCTCGCGGGGAGCGCCCGTACGCCGTCACAGGTGAAGGAGACGTGCGCGGTGTGGGCGCGGTCGAGGACCTGGACGTGCGTGCGCAGGGTGGCGACCAGGCCGTCCTCGTCCAGGGCGGCGGGGCGCAGCTCGGTCACGGCGGCGCGCAGTTCGTCGGCGGCCTCCGCGGCCAGTACGGCGACCTGCTGGAGCTCCCCCTTGGCGCGCTCGGGGTCGCGGTCCACGAGCGCGGCGGCGGCCTGGGCGGTGAGGCGGAGCGAGAACAGCTTCTGGCTGACGGCGTCGTGCAGCTCGTGGGCGAGCCGGGAGCGCTCCTCGGCGATGGTCAGCTCGCGGCTGCGCTCGTAGAGCCGGGCGTTGGTGAGGGCGATCGCCGCGTGCTGGGCGAGCAGGGACAGCAGCTCCTCGTCCTCGTCGGTGAAACCGCAGCCGGCGCCGGGGCGCGGGCACCGCTTGTTCGCGAGGAAGAGGGCGCCGAGGGTCTCCTCGCCGTCCCGGATGGGCAACCCGAGGAAGTCGGACATGTCGGGGTGGGCCGCGGGCCAGCCTTCGAAGCGCGGGTCGTCGCGTACGTCCGCCAGCCGCTCGGGGCCGTCGTGGTGGAGCATCGCGGCCAGGATGCCGTGCTGGCGGGGCAGCGGGCCGATGCGCCGCCACTGCTCCTCGCTGATGCCGTCCACGACGAACTGGGCGAAACCGCCGTGGTCGTCGGGGACGCCCAGGGCCGCGTACTGCGCGTCGAGGAGCTCGCGGGCGGAGGCGACGATCGTGCGCAGGACGTCGCGGACCTCAAGGGCGCCGCTCATGGCGAGCAGAGCGGTGCTGACGGCCGCCAGGCCGCTGGGGGGTCCGCCGGACAGGGGGCTACCGGTCATGGCCTCACCGTACCCGCGGCTGTGACCTGCGGGATCGGGCCGGGGACGTAGGTCCGGGGGGCCTCCCCGGGTGGGCCTCTCGACCGAGGGGCCGACGGCCGGCCGAGCCCGGCGGAATGTCCGTTATATACGGACCTGTCGACGGACCCGCTTTCGCGGCCCCCGAGCGGAGCCGCGAGCGCGGGGAATGGCGCCGCTCTTCACGGGTACGAGGGGGCGAAGGCCGGCCCCCTCCGGCCACGCGTGCGGGGGCACCCGCCCGCCGCCCCGGGGGGAAAGCGGTCACGGAACGCGTTGCGTGCGCAACGGACGGTGAGACCGTTACGTGCCCGATGTGAGCCCGCGCATAGGACGCACATCACTTACGAAGGTGCCTAGTGGACGGGTGAAGGCCCTGTCAGCACGGGCGCACCTAGCGCCTGGGCCCGAAAGCGGGCCCCGGCGCCCGCCCCTGATCCACTAAGCGGGGTCGTAGGTCACACCTTTGCCACAAGTTTTTGCCACCGCTAAGAATTGCTCCCGTCGCACAGCGCCGCGGATCCCGGATCCGAGCGGCGCCTTCCTGCGGCCCCCGCTATTCGAAGAGGTTGCCCCGCCATGTCTGCTCCCCGCACTCCCGGTCACAGTCGTCTGACGAAGGCACACAAGCTGTCCATCGCCGGTGTCGCCACCCTTGGTGCCGCCGCGCTCGCCTTCTCCCTCGTTCCGGCCGGTGCCGCGCAGGGCGACACGCTCGCCGCCGCCCCCGTCGCCTGGACCCAGGTCGTCGACGGCGCCCAGACGAAGGCCGTACAGCAGAACCTCGCCGTACAGCAGGTCGTCGCCGACAAGAAGGCGGCGGACGCCGCCGCGAAGGCGAAGGCCGCCGCGAAGGCGAAGGCCGAGGCCGCGGCGAAGAAGGCCCGCGAGAAGAAGGAAGCCGCGAGCCGTTCCGCCGTCCGCACCCCCGCCTTCACGAACAACCTCGACGGCTGGATCAAGGAAGCCCTCTTCATCATGAAGAAGGAAGGCATTCCGGGCAGCTACTCCGGCATCCACCGCAACATCATGCGCGAGTCCAGCGGCAACCCGATGGCGATCAACAACTGGGACATCAACGCCCAGAACGGCATCCCCAGCAAGGGTCTGCTCCAGGTCATCTACCCGACCTTCAAGGCGTACCACGTCAAGGGCACCAAGTTCGACCAGTACGACCCGGTCGCGAACATCGTCGCCGCGTGCAACTACGCGGCCGACCGCTACGGCTCCATGGACAACGTCAACAGCGCCTACTAGGCCACTGGCGTATCTCGACCCCCATGCGCCTCAGGGCGGCACCCGGAGTTCCGGTGCCGCCCTGAGGCGTTTCGCGCGCGAGGGCCGCGGGCCGCCGCGGCGGTCCTACTTGCCGGCCCGCATGACCTCGGGCTCGTGGCGGCGCAGCAGGCGCTGCACCGCGAAGCCGCAGGCGATGCCGAGCAGCAGCAGGACGGTGATGTTCAGGCTCCACTGGCCGATCGTGGCGTCCCAGAGCGGGTCGGTGTTCGTCGGGTTGTCGCGGTCCCACGGCGGCATGAGCTTGCCGAGGTTCAGCGTGGTGCCGGCGGCGGCGACCGCCCAGCGGGACGGCATCAGCCAGGCGAACTGCTCCAGGCCCGGGGAGTCGTAGACCTGGAAGAGGATGCCGGTGAAGACGACCTGGACGATCGCGAACATGACCAGCAGCGGCATGGTCTTCTCGGAGGTCTTCACCAGCGAGGAGATCACCAGGCCGAACATCATCGAGGTGAAGCCGAGCGCGATCACCGAGAGGCAGAGCTCTACGGCCGGCGGCATCAGCAGGCCCTCTTCGGGCAGGTCGCGCGGGAGGAAGCCGATCCCGCAGATGATCACGCCTTGGATGGCCGTGATGACCCCGAGGACGATCACCTTCGACATCAGGTACGCCGACCGGGACAGGCCGGTCGCGCGTTCCCGCTCGTAGATCACCCGTTCCTTGATCAGCTCACGGACCGAGTTCGCGGCGCCGGAGAAGCACATGCCGACCGCGAGGATCAGCATGATCGTGCCCGCGTCGCCGTTGAACTGGGACGGGGGCGTCGGCGGCGCGAGACCGAAGGTCGCCGGGATGACCGTGGAGACCACGCCGAGGACGGCGGGCAGGATCAGCATCAGACCGAGGAAGCCCCGGTCGGAGGCGATCACCGAGACGTAGCGGCGCATCAGCGTGAAGAGCTGCGAGCCCCAGCCCTGCGGCTTCGGCGGACGCATGTGCTGGGCGGGCGGCAGCGCGACCGACTGCGGGGCGACCGCGTCGATGTCGGCGGCGTACAGCTGGTAGTGCTGCGAGCCCTTCCAGCGGCCGGCCCAGTCGTACTCGCGGTAGTTCTCGAAGGCGGAGAACACGTCGGCCCAGGTCGTGTAGCCGAAGAAGTTCAGGGCCTCGTCCGGCGGGCCGAAGTACGCGACCGAGCCGCCCGGGGCCATGACCAGCAGCTTGTCGCAGATGGCCAGCTCGGCGACCGAGTGCGTGACGACCAGGACGGTGCGGCCGTCGTCGGCGAGGCCGCGCAGCAGCTGCATGACGTCGCGGTCCATGCCCGGGTCGAGACCGGAGGTGGGCTCGTCCAGGAAGATCAAGGACGGCTTGGTGAGCAGCTCCAGGGCCACGGACACGCGCTTGCGCTGACCACCCGAGAGCGCGGTGATCTTCTTGTCCTTGTGGATGTCGAGCTTGAGCTCGCGCAGCACCTCGTCGATGCGGGCCGCGCGCTCGGAGTCGGCGGTGTCGCCGGGGAAGCGGAGCTTGGCCGCGTACTTCAGGGCGGTGCGGACGGTCAGTTCCTTGTGCAGGATGTCGTCCTGCGGGACCAGGCCGATGCGCTGGCGGAGCTCCGCGAACTGCTTGTACAGGTTGCGGTTGTCGTAGAGGACGTCGCCCTGGTCGGCGGGCCGGTAGCCGGTGAGCGCCTTGAGCAGCGTCGACTTTCCGGAGCCGGAGGGGCCGATGACGCCGATGAGCGACTTCTCCGGGACACCGAAGGTGACGTCCTTGAGGATCTGCTTGCCGCCGTCGACCGTGACCGTCAGGTGGCGGGCCGAGAAGGAGACCTCGCCGGTGTCGACGAACTCCTCCAGCCGGTCGCCGACGATCCGGAAGGTCGAGTGGCCAACGCTGACGATGTCGTTCGGGCCGAGGAGCGCCGTGCCGGACTTGGCGAGCGGCTGACCGTTGACGTAGGTGCCGTTGTGGCTGCCGAGGTCGTGGATCTCGAAGCGTCCGCCGGGCATCGAGCGGAACTCGGCGTGATGGCGGGAGACCTGGAGGTCGGAGACCACCAGCTCGTTCTCCAGGGCGCGGCCGATCCGCATGACGTGGCCCAGCGAGAGCTGGTGGAACGTCGTGGGGCTGCGGTCGCCGTAGCCGGGGGCGCCGCCGGCCTGGGCCGGACGGGGCGCGGGGGCGCCGCCGGCCTGCTGGGGCGGGACGTGCGGCTGCGGCTGCGCGTGCTGCTGCTGCTGCTGCTGGGGTACGTGCTGCTGCTGGTCCCAGGCCTGCTGCTGGGGCTGCTGCTGTACGTACTGCTGCTGCTGTTGCTGCTGCTGCGGGGCCTGGTACGCCGGGGCCTGCGGCTGGGCGTACGCCTGCGCCGGCGTCTGCCGGGCCGCGGCGGGCTGCTGCGCGGCGACCGGATTCAGCCTCGGGCCGTCGGTGGCGTTGCCCAGGTGGACCGGCGTGCCGGGGACGAGCTCGGCTTGCTGGACCCGGGCCCCGTGCACGTAGGTCCCGTTGGTGCTGCCGTGGTCCTCGATGCCCCAACCACGGCCGTTCCAGCTGATGGTGGCGTGCCGCCACGACACCCGTGCGTCATCGATCACCACGTCTCCCTGGGGATCGCGCCCCAGCGAGTACGACCTGGACGGATCGAGCGTCCAGGTCCTTCCATTCAATTCCAGTACGAGTTCCGGCACTCCAGCCCCACTTATGGTCCCCCGAGGATCCCCCTGACGTCAGGGAGTCTAGGGATGGCGAACATCCGGGGGAACTATTTCAGGCCCGGGGCCACATGTGGAATCCGGGCCTTGCCGGGGCGCCCGGGAGGGCCCGTTGGCGGGGGCGAAAGCCACCCGGAGAGTGCGATACGGGACTTCTCGCCGGTACCGGCGCGCTCCCGCTCGCCGACCGGGCGGGGCCGGGCCGGCCCGAGGCACCGGTGCGCCGCGCGCCGCCGGGGGGGCGCGCCGCCGGGGCCCGCGCCCCTCGGGTCCTCCGGGCGCGGCGGCGGCGTCCCGGGTGGCCGGGGGTGGGGGGCGACCGTAGGGTGGGACGGGGGTCCTGGTGCGGGAGGCGGGAAGATACGGTGAGGGCACCATGAGCGCATCGCAGACCTCCGACGTCCCCACCATCCTCGTCAAGATCTTCGGCAAGGACCGTCCCGGGATCACCGCCGGGCTGTTCGACACCCTCGCCGCCTACTCGGTCGACGTCGTCGACATCGAGCAGGTCGTCACCCGTGGCCGCATCGTCCTGTGCGCCCTCGTCACCCAGCCCGCCGGCGCGAGCGAGGGCGAGCTCCGGGCCACCGTCCACAGCTGGGCCGAGTCGCTCAAGCTGCAGGCCGAGATCCTCTCGGGCACCGGTGACAACCGGCCGCGCGGCAGCGGCCGTTCCCACGTCACCGTGCTCGGACACCCGCTGACCGCCGAATCCACCGCCGCCATAGCGGCCAAGATCACCGAGACCGGCGGCAACATCGACCGCATCTTCCGTCTCGCCAAGTACCCGGTGACGGCGGTGGAGTTCGCCGTCTCCGGCACCGAGACGGAGCCGCTGCGGACCGCGCTGGCCACCGCCTCCGCGCACATCGGCGTGGACGTGGCCGTGGTCTCGGCCGGGCTGCACCGCCGGGCCCGCCGCCTGGTGGTCATGGACGTGGACTCCACCCTGATCCAGGACGAGGTCATCGAGCTCTTCGCCGCGCACGCCGGGTGCGAGGCCGAGGTCGCCGAGGTCACCGAGCGCGCCATGCGCGGCGAGCTGGACTTCGAGCAGTCGCTGCACGCCCGCGTCGCGCTGCTGGCGGGGCTGGACGCGTCCGTCGTGGACAAGGTCCGCGCCGAGGTGCAGCTGACCCCGGGCGCCCGGACCCTGATCCGGACCCTGAAGCGGCTGGGCTACCAGGTGGGCGTGGTCTCCGGCGGCTTCACCCAGGTGACGGACGACCTGCGCGAGCGGCTGGGGCTGGACTTCGCCTCCGCCAACACGCTGGAGATCATCGACGGGAAGCTGACCGGCCGCGTCACCGGCGAGATCGTGGACCGGGCGGGCAAGGCCCGGTTGCTGCGCCGGTTCGCCTCCGAGGCCGGTGTGCCGCTGACGCAGACCGTGGCCATCGGTGACGGCGCGAACGACCTGGACATGCTGAACGCGGCCGGGTTGGGTGTCGCCTTCAACGCCAAGCCGGTGGTCCGCGAGGCGGCGCACACGGCGGTGAACGTGCCGTTCCTGGACGCCGTGCTGTATCTGCTGGGCATCACGCGCGAAGAGGTCGAGGCCGCCGACCTGGCCTGACCCGTACGAGGCGTGAGGGCCCCGGCAGCCGGTGCGGCTGCCGGGGCCCTCGTACGCGGCCGGGCCCACGGCCGGGCCCCCGGCCTGTGCCTCAGTGCTCCTTCGGGGTCCAGAAGTCGATCAGCGTGCCCGCGCCGAGCTCCAGGGACTTCCAGGAGCCGGTGAAGGAGATGACCGCGAGCGCCGCGGTCGGGAATCCCGACCGCGTCATACGCGCCAGGGTGTCGCCCTCCGCCCGCCCGGAGAGGCCGTCGGCGAGCGCGTGCATACCCGGATTGTGGCCGATGACCAGCAGGTCCGTGACCCCGTCGGGGGTCTCGTTGAGCAGGGCGACGAGCTCGCCCGTCGAGGCCTCGTACAGCCGCTCCTCGTACGAGGTCCGCGGCCGGTGCGGCAGCTCCGGGACGGCGAGCTTCCAGGTCTCGCGGGTGCGGGCGGCCGTGGAGCAGAGGGCCAGGTCGAAGGCGATGCCGGTCGCGGCGAGCTTCAGACCGACGGCCGGCGCGTCCTTGCGGCCGCGTTCCGCCAGGGGGCGGTCGTGGTCGGACACCTCGGGCCAGTCGGCCTTGGCGTGCCGGAGGAGGGCGATCCTGCGGGGTGTGTCGGCGCTCATGGCTCCCAGCTTCGCATGAAGCGAGCCATGCGGCGCAGGGTGTTGGGAGGCCCGCGACCGGGCACGGGCGCGTCCCGGGGCGCGCGGGCGCACGGGGCTCAGCCGACGGCGCGCAGGAGTTGTTCGGCGACCTGAACCAGGGACGAACCGTCTCCGGCGGCGGCGTGGGCCTCGCCGGACCCGGCGAGGAGGAGCAGCAGGAGGCCGAAGGCGAGCGCGGGCAGGGCCAGGGCCCACCAGTGGAGCCGGGCCTCGGCGCCGTGCCCGGCGCGGCGGCGGGGGCCGGCGGCGGTCCGCGCGCGCGGCGGGAGGGGCCTGGTGTGCGTGGGGGCCGACATGACCGCCTCCGGGGTGTGCGGACGGGACGAGTGCGTTGCCTTCGAATCTATGGATCCGAAGGCGCGCTTCCCATCCGGGGCGCACCCCACTTCACCCTGAGCCGGACCCCCTAGGGGTGGTGGGGTTATCCCCACCCCGCCGTCGGGGAGGAGCGGCCGTCAGGGGGACGCGAACGTCGCGATGACGGCGATGATCACGGTGACGGCGAGCATCGCACCGAGCACGAGGCCCAGCTTCCGGTGGCCGTTCTGGGGGTTCGGTTCAAGTACGGGCGACATACCGGTCAGTCTCGCATGCCGCATTCGTCCTCGATCGTGCGGTCCCGGCCGGCCAGCACGCCGAGGGCGATCTGCGGGACGAGCAGGGCGGCCATCAGGGCGAGGGGCAGGTCCCAGCCGCCGCTGTGCTGGTACAGGGTGCCGATGACGAGGGGGCCGGGGATGGAGATGAGGTAGCCGGTGCTCTGTGCGAAGGCGGAGAGCCTGACGACGCCGGCGGGGGACTTGGCGCGCATTCCGATCATCGTGATGACGAGAGGGAAGGCGCAGTTGCTGACGCCGAGGAGGAGGGCCCAGGCCCAGGCTCCGGCGGCGGGGGCGACGGAGAGCCCGAGGTAGCCGGCGAGGCCGAAGAGGCCGAGGGTGACGGCGATGGGGCCCTGGTTGCGCATCCGGCCGGCGAGGCCCGGGATGACGAAGGCGAGCGGGACGCCCATGACCATGGTGACGGCGAGGAGCACTCCGGCGGTGGAGGCCGAGACACCGGCGTCGCGGAAGATCTGCGGGAGCCAGCCCATCGTGACGTACGCGCCGGTGGCCTGGAGTCCGAAGTAGCAGGCCAGGGCCCAGGCGGTTCGGCTGCGGACGACCGGGGGCCCGGCGTGGTGCCGTACGGCGCTCCGACCGGCGCCGTCGGTGGCCTCGGCGGCGGCCCGCGCGGCCCGCCGGGAGCCCCGGGCGATCGACAGCCACGGCAGGACCGCGGCGAGCGCGAGTACGGCCCAGATCAGCAGGCCGGTGCGCCAGCTGCCGCCGAGGGCCGCGGTCAGCGGGACGGTCGCCGCGGCGGCGAGCGAGGTGCCGGCGGCCAGGGCCATGGAGTACAGGCCGGTCATGGTGCCGACACGGTCCGGGAAGTAGCGCTTGACGATCACCGGGAGCAGGACGTTGGTCAGTGCGATGCCGGCCAGGGACAGGGCGCTCGCGGCCAGGAAACCGGCGGCGCCCGTGGCGAAGGGCCGGATCAGCAGACCGGCGGCGACGGCGGCCATGCCGGCGCAGACGACGACGGCCGGGCCGAAGCGGCGGGAGAGCCGGGGCGCGGTGACGCCGAAGACGGCGAAGCAGAGGGCGGGGACGGAGGTGATCAGTCCGGCGACGGCGCCGCTCATGCCGAGGCCCGTACGGGTCTCCTCCAAGAGGGCGCCGAGGCTGGTGATGGCGGGCCGCAGGTTGAGGGCGGCGAGGACGATGCCGACGACGAGCACCGGGCCGAACCACGCGGGGGCGGCGGCTTCGGAGGAGGTGGCAACGGGCAGGCCGGAGGCCGTCCGGGCGGGTGGCCGCACGACCGCCGGGCGATTCATGGTCTGGATTTCTTCGTCGGGCATTCAACCATCATAGAATCATGGGATGATTGGTTGTCCAGTCGCCGCCGGTGCGCCCCCTCGGGTCCGCCGTCCCCGAGAGGAACCCATGCCGCTGACCTCGCCCCGGCGCTCCGCGCTCGTCGACCAGGTGATCACCCAACTGCGGAACCAGATCACCTCCGGCGAATGGCCGGTGGGCGCCCGGATCCCCACCGAACCGGAACTGGTGGAGCTGCTCGGCGTCGCCCGCAACACCGTGCGCGAGGCCGTCCGGGCGCTCGCGCACAACGGGCTCCTCGACATCCGGCAGGGCTCGGGCACGTACGTCATCGCCACCAGTGAGCTGGCGGGCGTGATGCACCGCCGCTTCGCGGGGGCCGACCCCCGGCACATCGCCGAGCTGCGCTCGACCCTGGAGTCGTCGGCGGCGCGCCTGGCGGCCGAGCGGCGCACCGACCGGGACCTCGTGCAGCTGGACGCGCTGCTGGCCCGGCGCGAGGAGGCCTGGGCGAGCGGGGACGCGGAACTGTTCGTGGCGGCGGACGTCAGCCTGCACATGGCCGTCGTGACGGCTTCCCACAACGACGTGCTGGTCGAGCTGTACGCGGACCTCGGCGACCTGGTGGCCGACTGGCTGCGCGCCGACGTGGGCACCGAGCTGCGGCCCGCCGACCACGTGGACCACGCGCGGCTGATCGAGGCCGTCCGGCGCGGCGACGCGGACGCCGCCGCCTCGGAGGCGGCGGGCTACCCCTTCGTCTGCCTCGGCCGGGACGCCCCCCGGGGTCCGCTCACGGGCGCTGGTGGCTGACCCAGGCCGCGCGGACCTCCTTCCAGCAGCGCCCGGTGAGTTCGGCCCGGCCGGCGGGGCCCACGGGCACGGCGACGCCGTCGCCGTCCACGTCCCACCAGCGGTCGCATTCGACGTGCAGCCGCACCAGATCGGTCTCGGGGTAGCTGTTGTGGCAGTACGCCGTCACCCGCGAGCCCTCGACCACGGTGTCGCAGTCGGCGCCGAAGAGATCGCGACGGGGGGGCCGCGCGGGCTGTTCGGGTGGCTCGGCGGGGATGTCGGCGAGGTCCACGACGGCCGGGGCCGCCGCCTCGGGGCCGGGCGCGGCCTCCTCCCCCGTTGGCTGGGCGACCGCTCCCGGGATCAGGAGTCCGGTCAGGACCACGGAGGTGACCAGCAGTGATACCGCTCGGCTCGGCTTGGCGTGCACGCCCGCACCTCCTCCCCGTACCCACCGGGAAGATCCCGGCTTGGTCAGTTTGCAGGTATCTGTCCCGGTTTTCGACTCGGGAAGATCCGATCGGCCGGTGAACATCCGATCGAGAGCGCGGCCGCCGAGCCCGGGAACGGCGGGGGGGGGGGGGGGGCCGCGGGGGGGGGGGGGCCCCCGGGGGGCCGCCCCCCCCGCGCGGTTTTTTGGGGGGGGGCCCGGCGCCCCGCGGGGGGGGGGGCCCGCCCGGGCCCGTCGTCGTCGCGCACCCCGTACGTCACACCTGGCGCCACCGGGCCAGGCACCAGGAGAACAGCCCGAACAGGACGAGTCCGACCGCCACCACCACGAGCAGCCACGGGCCCGCGGGGGTCTCGGCGAACGCCCGCAGGGTGTCGTCGACACCCCGCGCCTTGCCGGGGTCGTACTGCACCGCGGCGTAGAAGAAGAAACCGCCCGCCGCCGCGAACACGGCGCCCCGGGCCACGCCACCGGCGACGCCGAGGAAGTCCACCGTCTTGCGCCAGCCCTCGGACGCCCCGCCCATGGCGAGCTTGCGGCGGAACTTGCGCCGGGCCGCCGACACGGCGATGACCACGCCGGCGATCGCGATCGCCGCTCCTGCCAGACCCACCAGCCACTGGCCCGCCGGCAGGTCCAGCACCTTGGAGGTGACGTCCCGCGACTGCTGGTCACCGGACTGCGAGCCGCCGGACCCGGCCGCGAAGGACAGGACGGAGAACGCGGCGACCGCGTAGAAGACCGCCCGGCCGGCCGATGCCAGCCGCTTCGTGGCCTTGTCGCCGTCGGGGCCCGCCGCGCCGAACAGGGCCTCGGACAGCCGCCACAGCATCATGCACACCAGGCCGATGCCCACGGCCCAGATCAGGACGGCGCCCACCGGGTGCCGCGCCAACTCCTGCAACGCGCCTTGGCGGTCGGCCTCCTGACCGGTGTCGCCGAAGGCCACCCGGACGGCCAGCACGCCGACCAGTACGTACAGCACGCCGCGTGCCACCAGCCCGCAGCGTGCCACCACCTCGCGACCGGCGCCGCCGCGGGACGCGGCCCGCGTGCCCCCGCGCACCATCCGGTTCTGTTCGGCGTGCGACATCGGACCCCTTCCGTCATGGGCGCAGCGGTCCGGAGTGGCTCATCGAACCGCCCCCCGCGCGCCGGATGCTCAGACGGGGCGGCTACCCGGCTTCGGCCGCTCCATGCCCGCGGGAGCGGGCGCGGCACGCTACCCGAGGTCCATGTCCCGGTCGTCCATCCGGCTTTCCAGCTCGCTCTGCGCCTGGAGCCGGGAGGCCTTCTCGCGCAGCCGCCGGCTCTCCTGCGGGTCGGTGGAGCGCTCCGCCGCCTCGTTCAGCTCCTTGGCCTTGTCGCGCATCTGCCGGGACCGGCCGCGGGACTCGCCTGAAACGCTCATGATCACTCCTTTGATCCGTGGGGGAGGGCGGGCGGGTTCAGCGAAGCAGCCGCTCCCCGCGCCCGCATCTCGAACCGTGACGGAGCGTGCGCGCCCGAACCACCCGGCCGGGCGACCGCGCGGCGTCCGTTGAGCCGTCCGGCCGACCGGAGCGGACGTCCCCCCGGCCGGGGGTATTACGCTCGGAGCAGGCTGAGAAGGGGATGATGTCCATGTGTCGCTGGCTCGCCTACTCGGGTTCGCCCCTCGTGCTCGACGCCGTGCTCTACCGACCGGAGCACTCGCTCATCAACCAGAGCCTCTACGCGCGACTGGGCGCCGAGTCCACCAACGGCGACGGCTTCGGTGTCGGCTGGTACAGCACGGACGGCGTGGGGGACGGCACCCCCGCCGTCTTCCGGGACATCGCGCCCGCGTGGAACAACCGCAACCTGCGGGAGCTGGCCGGGCACGTCCGGTCACCGCTGTTCTTCGCGCACGTCCGCGCCTCGACGGGGTCGGCCATCCAGCAGACCAACTGCCACCCCTTCCGGCACGGGCGCTGGCTGTGGATGCACAACGGGGCGATCACGGACTTCCAGCGGCTGCAACGGGACCTGTGCATGGCCGTGGACCCGGCCCTGTTCCCGGCGATCGAGGGCTCGACCGACTCCGAGGTGATGTTCTACCTGGCGGTCACCTACGGCCTGGACCAGGACGTGCCGGGGGCGGTGGCGCGGATGGCCGGCCTGGTGGAGCGGCTCGGCAAGGAGCACGGTGTCGCGGACCCGCTCCAGATGACGGTGGCGGTGAGCGACGGAGAGCGGCTGTGGGCCTTCCGCTACTCCAGCCAGGGCCGGTCCCGGTCCCTCTTCCACAGCAGCCGGGCCGACACCGTCCGGCACCTCCACCCGGAACTGGACTTTCTCAACGACGTCTCCGACGCCTCGCGCCTCGTGGTCTCCGAGCCCCTCGGGAACCTGCCCGGCATGTGGAACGAGATCCCGGAGGCGAGCTACACCGTGGTCCCCGCGATTCCGGGAGTGGACTACCTCCCGTTCATCCCCGAGCCGCCCTGACCGCTGCCCCGTGGCCCTGGTGCCGTGCCTCGTGCCCGTGCCGTGACCGGTTCGCGGGCGTCAGTCCGGAGCGGCCGTCAGCGAGGTGGTGAGCGTGAAGAGGGCGCCGTCCGGGTCCCGGAGCGCCACCCACCGCTCCGTCGCGTTCGAGGTGACGTCCGAGACGGTGCGGCCACCGAGCGACACGGCCGCCTCGACGGCGGGCCGCAGCGCCGGGACCCGGAAGTGGACGTGCCACCGCGGCCTCGTGTGCGGGTCGTAGCCCGCCAACTCCACCGGCCCGCTGTTGAGCCGGGCGACGGGCTCCCCGGCCTGCCGCAGGACGACCTGGTCCTCCTCGTACGAGACCTCGCAGCAGCCGGGGCGGCCGGTGGCCCACTCCAGTACCGCGCCGTAGAAGAGCGCCGCGTCGAAGGCGTTCCGCGTACGCAGCTCCAGCCAGGCCGGGGCCCGGCCCGTGCCCACGCGCCAGTCCGCGGACACCGGGCCCTCCCAGATCCCGAAGACGGCCCCGTCCGGGTCCGCGACGAGGGCGCCGCGACCGCCGGAGGCGAAGGAGACCGGGCCGACCGCGATGGTGCCGGTGCGCTCACGGATCCGGTCCACCGCCACGTCGGCGTCGTCGACGGCGAAGTACGGCGTCCACGCCACCGGGACCGCCAGGTCACCGGCGAGTGCGCCGACTCCCGCCACCGGTACCCCGTCCAGCTCGGCGACCGAGAAACCGGCGCCGAGGCGCGTGCGACGGAACTGCCAGCCGACGACCGCGCCGTAGAAGCGCTGCGCCGCGACGAGGTCGCGGGTCATCAGGCTCACCCAGCACGGAGCGCCGAAGACCTCCTTCGTCGAAATCTCCACCGATCGCTCCGTCCTTCGTGGCCGCCGCAGGACCCCACCGCCCAACCCACCCAACCCACCATTCTGGCCCTTTTCGCGCCGCCTCGGCGTCCCGACACCCCTGGGTCGTCCCTTTCGGATCGTGCCGGTCCGGCCCGAGTCGTCCGGTGCCGGGCACCGCGAGGCGCAGCGGCGTCGGACTACCGGTCTTGCACGGTCACCGGGTGGTGTACGACGGCGTTGAAGAGGTAGCCGTGCGTGTTGTGGGTCGCGGTGTCGGGTTGGGTGTGGCCGGTGGTGTCCGTGGCGCGGGCGAGGAGTGTGGTGGGGCCGGTGGTGCGGGGGGTCCAGGGCAGGGACCAGCGTGTCCAGGTGCCTCGGCGGGGGGTGTCGTGGAGGCGGGCGGGGTGCCAGTGGTGTCCGCCGTCGGTGCTGACCTCGACGCGGTCGACGGGTGCGGTGCCTGACCAGGAGCGTCCGGTGAGAAGTCGGGTGCGGTGGGCGGTGAAAATGGCTCCGGGGTCGAGTTCGAAGGCGCTTTTGAGGGTTTGGCGGGTCAGGGGGGCGCCCTGCGCGGGGTGGTCGGGTCCGAAGAGTCGGTACAGGTCGGTGTTCCAGGGTGTGTACAGGGGTTCGGTGCTGACCTGGATGTCGCCGACCCATTTGATCGAGGAGATTCCGATCCAGTGGGGTACGACGAGGCGGACGGGGCCGCCGTGGTCGGGGGGTAGCGGCTGCCCGTTCATCTCGTAGGCGAGGATCACGTCGTCCAGAGCCTTCCCGGTGGGGAGCGGGCGCCGGACGCGGCCCAGGTTCACGCCGTTCGCGGTGACGTCCTCGTCCAGGCCGCGGGGCAGTACGTCGACGGCTGCGGGGGTGATGCCGGCCGCGCGCAGGACGTCGCGGAGGCGGGCGCCGCGCCAGTGCGCGACGCCGATACCGCCGAGGGTCCAGGGGGTGCCGGGGACCGGTTGGCCCTGCTGGGTGGTGAAGTAGTCGCGTCCGTTGCCGGCGCACTCGATGAACAGGGTCCGCTCGACGGCCGGCAGAGCGCGCAGTCGGTCGTAGGAGAACCGGACCGGACCGCTGGTGAGTCCGTCGCCCCACACGTCCAGCCGCCACTCATGTGTGTCGATCCGCGGGGTCGCGGTGTGGTTGCGGACGAAGAACCGGTCCACGGGCGTCAGGTGTCCGGTGCCGCGCAGGGCCGCGAACCTCGTCTCGGCGTTGGTACCCCGCAGGGTGAACAGCTCCGGCGGCAGCGGCTTGACGATGCCGGGCACGGTGGCGCCGCCGGTGGAGGCGGAGCCGGTGCGGGCCGAGGCGGGACCGCCGGCGGCCAGGCCCAGGGAGCCGGCGGCGGCTCCCGCCGCGAACAGCTTGAGCAGGTCACGGCGGTCCACCCCGGCGCAACGGGCGCGGCCACGCGCCCACTGCCGCAGCCGCACACGGTCGTACTGACTCTCACCGGACAGGTCGAGGGACATGAGGCAACACTCCTGGATCGCGATTTACCGATGGACCGTAGAGCCATGCCCCACCCCGCCCGAGCCACGCCCCGCACGGGCCGGGCCGGCCGGGATCGACCGAAACCGGGCCCCGATTACCCCTGCGCACCGGTGTTCGGCAGGATGGGCCGCATGACCGAGATCCTTACCCCCCGCCTCCTCCTGCGCCGCTGGAACGACGACGACCTCGTCCCCCTGTCCGAGATCAACGCGGACCCGGAGGTGATGCGGTGGATCGGCGACGGATCGGTCCGTGACCTGGAACAGACCGCCGAGGACCTCGAACGCTGGGAGGAGGACTGGGACGAGGAGGGCTTCGGTCTTTTCGCCGTCGAGCTCCTGGGCTCCGGCGAGCTGATCGGCCTCACCGGCCTCTCGGTCCCCGAGTACCTGCCCGAGGTCCTCCCGGCCGTGGAGATCACCTGGCGGCTCGGCCGACAGTACTGGGGCCAGGGCTACGCATCCGAGGCCGCCCACGCCACCTTGGAGTTCGCCCTCCAGGACCGGGGGCTGGACCGGGTCGTCGCCATCAACCGGGCCGGCAACGACGAGTCCGAGAACGTGATCCGCAAGCTCGGCATGGTGCTGGAGCGCGACACCACCCACCCCGAGTACGGCCACCTGCTGCAGATCCACGGCATCGACCTCACCGAGTACGAGGCCTGAGCGCACCTGCGGCGGGCCCTCGGGGCCCGCGCGTCGTGGGCCGATCGGCCGACCCCGGCGTCCTCCGGACCGCCGGGCGGTCGGGGCCGCCGGACGGCCGGGCGGCGGCTTCCGCGCCGCTGCCTCAGGCCGGTTCCGTCCCCGGGGCCCGCGCCGCGCGGCCGGCCCGGATCGCGGCCAGGGCGGCGGCGTGCAGGGCCGCGGGATCACCGTGATGGGGGAGCGGGCTGCCGGTGAGCGTGTACCACTCGTCCGCGTCGGTGTACTGGACGTCGAAGGTGACCAGTTCCCCGGCGACCGCCGTGGTGCGCAGGGTCAACGGGCCCGTGATGACGCCGACCTCGTCGGTCATCGCGCCGCCCGGGCCCGCCGGCACCTGGTCCTGCCACTGCCGCCCCGGTGCGGCGGGGTTCCGGTC
Source organism: Streptomyces sp. NPDC055254 (assembly GCF_053606025.1). Classification (NCBI taxonomy): domain Bacteria; kingdom Bacillati; phylum Actinomycetota; class Actinomycetes; order Kitasatosporales; family Streptomycetaceae; genus Streptomyces; species Streptomyces sp. NPDC055254. Next base: position 24,601 of record NZ_JBSGQV010000010.1, read on the forward strand.
GGTCATGACGCGCAGGTGTCCAGCATCGTGGTGAGCATCTTCTTCTCCGCTTCGGTGACGGTCAGCCCGTAGGCTGATTTGACGGTGGTCCAGGCCCGGCCGTACTGGCACCAGCCAGAGCGCTCCGGCGGCTGCCACTGGTCCGGGCTCTGGTCGCCCTTGGAACGGTTCGAGGAGGCCGTGACCGCCAGCAGCTGCGGCCGGTTCAGGTCGTTGGCGAACTCCTTGCGCCGGGCCGCGTCCCAGCCGGCCGCGCCGGAGCGCCAGCCCTCGGCCAGGGGCACCACGTGGTCGATGTCCATCTTCGCCGCGTCCGTGACGAGCACCCCGTCGTAGAGGCTCTTCCAGGTGCCCGAGACGGCCTTGCACTCGGCGTTGCGCACGACGTCGACGCCGTCGCGGCGCAGCACCGTCTCCCGCGTGTCGCACTTGTCGCCCTGCTCGGCCCAGTGCGTGAACCTGGCGCGGCTGTACCCCGCCATCGTGCCCACCGGAGCCACCTTCAACGCGGCCAACTGCTTTCGGGCGACGGCCGTCGAGACCATCCCGGGCAGTACGTCCCCGCCGGCCGGCTTGCCGTCACCCGCCGGTGGGGCGCCGGTCGGCGGGGCGGACCGCGCGGTGCCCCCCGGCGCCGACGGCTTCCCGTCCGCCCCGCCCCCGGCCGGATCCGCGCAACCGGTCGCCCCCAGCAGCAGCGAAACCACCAGGACCCCACCGAGCACAGCTGTCTGACGTCCCATGTCCCCACCCCGAGCCGCTCCGCGTTCTGTCAGCGAAGCCTACCCAGATCCGTACATACAACCGACCGGGCACCCTCGCACGGGTGTTGTCAGTGGCCCTCGCTAGTCTCCCGGCATACCGCGGCTCAGGGGGTTCGGCTCCCCCCTGTCAGGGCTGCGCGGAATCGGACGGGACAGGCAGGGGCACGGGCTCATGGCATGGCTTGCGGCGGGCGAGGGGTACGAGATCGCCCTGGTGGAGGGACGGGTGGCGGCGCGGTCCATCACCGGCCGGTCGGCGGGACGGCAGTTGAAGACACTGCCCAAGGCGCTGAAGGAACACCCCGAGGTGGACCGGCTGCGCCGGCTCGGGGAATGGCTCGACCGGCACGAGGCGGCCTGCGTCGCCCAGGTCGACACCTGGATGGTGTCCTCGCTGCCGGTGCCGACCGAACTGCTCGCCCGGGTATGGCCCGACGTGGCCTGGCAGCACGCCCTGCGGGACCTCGCCGTCGTCGGCGAGGACCCGGACGAGGTGGGCTTCCTGCGGGACGCCACCTCCGCCGGCGAGTTGAAGGTGGTCAACCTGGACGGCGAGACGGTGCGGCTCTCACCGCTCACCGTGACGCTGCCGCACCCGGTGCTGCTGCCCGACCTGGACGACGTACGGGACTTCGCGGCCGAACTGGGCATCGAGCAGCGGGTCGAGCAGATCCACCGGGCCACTTGGAGCAAGCCGGCCGGGCTCACCGCCACCGCCACCGAGGTCCGCGACTACGCGGGCGGGGTGTTCGCCAGCCGCTACGGCCTGGCCGCCCGGGCGACCGGCCTCGGCTACCGCGTCTCCGGCGGCTACGCCACCTGCAAGGTCCGGGACGCGGGACGCGACCTGGAGGCCTCGGTGTGGATCGGCGAGCCCTACTACGAGGACGAGACGAGTACCGGGGCCCTGAGCTGGCACGACGAGGAGGGCCGGGCGGTCCCGCTGACGGAGGTCGGGCCGGTCGCCTGGTCCGAGGGCATGCGGATGGCCGCGGCGCTGTACGCCGGGCGCAAGATCGAGGAGGGCCGGGACGCGTGAGCACCCCCATCGACACCACCACGACGACCGGTACGGCCGGTACGACCGACAGCACCGACAGCACCGACAGCACCGACAGAAACACGAGGAAGGACGGCATCTCCGTGAGCGAGGCCGAACTGCTGCTCAAGGCCGGGGCGGTACTGCCGCACGGCACACCGGGAGCCGGCCCCTCCGCCGTCGACCTGACCGCACGCTCCTACCACCACCCCGCCTTGGAGGACGGCCGCGTCGTCGTCCGGCTCGCCGCCGCCGAACTGGGCGCGGCCGAGGACCTCGCCGCCGGCTTCCTCGGACTCGTCCCCGCGCAGGGCCCGCCTCCCGTCGTGGGCCTCCGGCGCCGCCAGGAACTCGGCTTCCCCGAGTGGGTCCTCGTGCACCATCCCGACGACGGCCACCACGCGCTCGCCGTCGTACCCGAACTCGACCGCCTCGCCCGGCAGGCCAAGACCAAGCCCAAGGCCGCCCTCGACGCCTGCCACGAACTGGCCGGGCGGCTCGCCGCGGCCGTCCCCCACTTCCTGCCGGTCTTCTACGAGCAGGCCGCCCGCACCTTCCTCGCCGTCGAGAACACCACCTACGCCGCTCAGTTGTTCGGCCGCGCCCGTACCGCCGAAGCCCAGCACGGCCTGGCCGTCGACGAGGACCGCCTCGACGCCGTCTTCCTCGAATTCGCCCTGGCCGGAGCCCTCCCGGTGAAGGTGCTCACCGGATACGGCAAGGAACTGGCCGTCCGCGTCAGCCCCGCCGAGGCCTACGAGCGCTTCCGCCGCCTGTGCGTACGCCGCACCGCGGGCGGACTGCCGCCCTCCGCCCAGGCCGCCGTCGAGCTGCGCCGTCTCGCCCGCGCCGCGGGCCTCACCGGTACCGAACCCGAGCAGGACTACCTCGCCGAACTGCTCCCGCTGCCCGCCACCCTGCGCGCCGCGACCGGCTGGTGGAAGGCCCACCGCGGCGCGCTCGTGGCCCTCGCCCGCCGCGTCCCGGCCGTACGCGGCACCCTCCTCGGGCTGACACCGCCCGGCGGCGGCGACAGCGTCGCGCTCACCACCCTGTGGCTGGACGTCCTGGAGGAGTCCGGGGCCACCGCCGGGCTGGTCTCCGAGGACCTCCCCGCCGAAGAGCGGTGCGCCGACGGCGCCGCCGGCTGGCTGGAGCGCTTCCACGCCGCCCGCCACGCCGGCTGGGGCCTGAGCCCCACACCCCCCGCCCTGCTCGGGCTGGTCGACCGCTGCGCGGAACGCCTGCGCACCGAGCTCGCCCGGCCCGGCCGCGAGGCCGGCCTGCGGGTGGGCGTCGAGGACGCCGACCTGCTCGACCTGCTGCTCACCCTGGACGTCCCCGTCGCCGACCCGGACCCCCAGGACAAGCGGCGCCGCCACGACGCGCTGAACCTGCGCGACTGGGCGCGCGCCGACCAGCGCCGCGAACTGCTGGCCCTCGCCGCCGACGAGCGTTTCCACCCGGCCTTCCGCCGGGCTCTGGACGCCCTCGGAGACGCCAACTCGGGCACCGACGTCATCCAGCGCGTCGCCGCCTCGGCCGGCGGACGCCCCCTGCTGGCACGGTGGATGAGCGAGGTCGCCCGCGCCTCGACCGTCGCCGGCCTGCCCGGCATCCCCGACGCCATCCGGCGGCTGACCTGGCTGCCCGCCGAAGCCCTCGAACTCGCCCCCGAGGACGTCGCGGCCGCGGCCGCCGCCGACCTGGGCGAAACCCTCGCGCGCACCCTGCGCGGCGGACTCTTCGAGGAGCTCGCCTGGCCCGCATGGGAGAGCGCGGTCGCCGAGCTCGCCCCCGCCAAGGGCCGCCACGGCCTGACGGTCACGGAGGCCTGGCCCTATCTGATCGTCGCCAACGAGACCCAGGTCCGGGTCATCGACGCGGACTCCACCGTCCTCACACACGACCTGCGGATCCCGACGGGCTCCTCCTACCGCCACGGATTCCACTACGTGGACGGCGAACTGCTCGTCTTCTGGTCCTCCTGGGGCAGCGACGCGCAGGCCTACTGGCACTCCTCGCCCGCCACCGTCTTCACCCTCGACACCAGACGCGACTACTGGTCGCCGCGCTCCGACCACATCAGCCTGCCGCTCCCGGGCGGCGGCCGCACCACCGGCGGAGGCGTCCTGCACCGCGGCGACACGCAGCTGCCGGACGAGCGGCCGCTGCTCTGCGACGGCGCCTCGTACTGGGTGTGGCAGCCCAACGACCAGCAGACCGACGGCAGCTGGCAGGAATACGACCCGCGCGGCGCGGCCTACGGCCGCCACTCCCGGCCCGCGTTCTTCTCCGACTTCGTCACCGCGGCACGCGCCGGCCGTCCCGAGAACACCGTCACCGCCGGTCACGGGAGCTGGCTGCGGCCGACCCCCACCGTGCCCGGCTCGGCGCTCGGTGCCCCGGTGGACGGCCTGCACGGCTGGACCACCGTACGCATCGCCGGTGACGGCTGGCGCGGGGCCCACGCCAACGGCCTGCGCGTCTCGGTGCCCGAAGGGCACAACGCGCCCGTCGCCGCCCTCGTCCTCCCCGGTGACGACCGGCCCCGCGCCCTGTCGCACCACTGGCGCGAGCTCAGCCTCACCGACCCCGACGGCGTCCTCACCACCCGCTCCCGCGGCGACCACCGCAACGACGACCGGTTCGCCACGGGAAGCGTGGACCTCCCGCCGCTCTCCCACTGGTACGCCCTGCGCCCGCGCGACCCCGAGGGCTCGCTCGCCCTGCGCGCCGCCGACCGGGAAACCGTCGCCGCGCTCCTCAAGGCGGCCGCCGCGGCGGAGCGGCTCACTGACCTGCCCGACCTGGTCGCCGCCACCCTGCCCCAGGTCACCGCTCCCCAACTGATCGGCGGGATCGTCGAAGTCCTCCGTTTCACCCTCGACCAGCAGAAGGCCCTCGACGCGGTCGCCGCCCGGCTCCGGGCGGACACGGGCACCGCGCGGGAAACCGAGCAGGGCCCGACCGACCGCCTGCTCGGCGACGCGCTGAACGGCCTCATGGGCTCCGGCTACTACCGCTGGGGAAGCGACAGCGACGCCGCCCACCGCCTGCTGCGCGAACTCGGCGCCGTGTGCGCGCGGACGGACGCCGAGACGGTTCTCGGCCGACTGCACTTCGACGTACCCTGCCTGCCGTACAGCGGTCTGCCCTGGACGCAGTTCCTCGACCAGCCCGCCGCCGCGGCCTACCGCGCCGTCACCCAGGCCTTCACCGACGAGCAGCGCGCGGCCCTCGTCACCGTGCTCGACGCGGTCGCCCGGCTCGGCCTGGACTCGTCCGAGGGCTCCGCCGGCCGCTGGCGCCGGGTCCTGCTCCACCTCGACCAGCGCCACCTGACCACCGGACTCGGCGCCGAACGCAGCGTCCACCACCGCACCGTGCTCCCCCTCGGAGGCGGCGCCGCCCTGGCCCTGACGGAGCACAGCCAGGCCGTTCCCGACGGCCACGAGTACGGCGCCCTGTTCCACGACCCCACCGGGCGGTTCCTCGCCCCCGGCCCGTACACCGTGCGCGGCGACGCCCCGCTGGGCGACCGGGAACGCACCGCCGGCTGGCTGGCCGCCCTCCTCGCCGAGGCCGCCGAGCGCGGGCCGGCGCCCTTCCGGCCGGAAGCCGCCGAGGAGTTCGCCCGGCTCACCGGAGTCTCCACCACGCTCGCCCGACTGGTGGTCGCCGGGATGCCGCACATCGACCGCTACGACCGCAACTTCCTGCCCGCCGAGCTGCGCACCGCCCTCGGGGTCAAGGCCACCGACGCCGCCCACGCCCGCGACGAGCTCAAGAGCCTCGACTCCGGCGTACGGTGCGCCGTCGTCGCGGCGCTGCTGCCCGCCGAACCGGCCCGGCTGTGGAGCGAGGGCCCCGACGCGGCGGCCGCGGCGGACGTGTGGAACCGGCGGGTCGGCCGCCGTACCCCCGTCCCCGACTGGCTGGCCACCGAGGCCGCCCGCGCCGTACGGACCTCATGGCCCGCCCACGCCGCCCTGCGCGCCCTGCTCGAACCGTCCGCGTCCCCCGAGCTCTCCGTGGACGCGGCGTGGACGATCCGCGGCGACCACGCGGAGCTCCTGGAACCCGCCGACAGGCCCTTCGACACCTCGGTCCTGACCGGCTCCCTCGGCATGGCGGCCTGGCTCGCCCACCGGCTCCCGGCCGGGGACCCGATCCGGGCGTCCCTGCCCCCCGTCCTGACGGCAGTGCGCCAGCGGCTGGCCGCGCCCGGACTGCTGCTCGGCACCTGGGGCTACACCAGCCTCACCGACTTCCGCGCGGCGGCCGGCACACCGACCGAGACCGGCGAGGGGTACGAGCGCTACGGCGCCGTTCTGATGGCCACGTACGACGACCGGCCCAAGCCCGCGCTGCGCCCGGCGCTCCTCGACTCCACCGGGGGCGACCCGTACCTGCCGCTGCTGCGCGGCGACGACCAGCACCCGTCGTGGGTCGAGACGGCGCTGCGGACCGTCCACGATCCGGGGTTCGCCGCGCTGCTCGCCGACCCGGGAGCCCCCGCCGCCGGTGCGGCCGACGGGGACGGCACCTGGTGGCCGCAGGACCCGACCCGCTCCGTGCCCGAGCTGGTGGCCGAGGCCGCCGGTGCGTACGGGCTGGGCCCCGACGCGGCGGCGCTCTACCTCGCGCTGCTCGCCATGCCCGACCCCACGGACCGCAACACGGCGCGCTGGACGGGCTGGAAGCCGGCCCGGCTCAAGGCCGCGCGCGCCGAACTCGCCGCCACCGCACTGGTGGTGTCGGCGGACCGCAGCCGGGCGGGCCGCTCCCTGTTCCTGCCGGGCGCGTGGGCCGAGATGGACTCCCCGACCCTTCCCGTGGAGCAGTGGAAGCTCCCGATGTACGCCCCCGTCGCGGGAAGCCGGCCCGCCTTCGGCGTACTCGTACCGCTGGAACCGGCCGCGGAGCTGTACCGGCGCGCCTGGCAGCGGGTCCGGGAGGGCGACGTACCGCGCTTCGAGGAACTGAAGGTGAAGCGCACCCGCGGCCGCCGCCGCTGATCCGGCGCCGTTCCAGGAGGGGGGGGGGGCCCCCCCCCCCGCGGGGGCCCCCCCCCCCCCCCCCCCCCACCCCCCCCCCCCCCCCCCCCCCCCCCCCCCCGCGGCTGCGGGGGGGCGTGCGGGGGGGGGGCGCCCCCCCCCGCGGGGGGGGGCCCCCCCCCCCCGACCCGTCCGTACCCGTACCCGCACACCTGCACCCGCACCACCCGCACACCTGCACCCGCACCGCTCCGGAAGACCGAGGACCCCGCATGACCGTCACCGAAGAACCCGCTCCCGTGCCCGTCCCCGCCGCCCGGCAGGTGGTGCCCGCCGAGGAGCGGTACGCCGGCGAGCTCGCCTTCCTCGCCGCCCAGGACACCGGCCCCCGCCCGCCCGGCTGGGCCCTGACTCCGCGCGCCGTCGTCACCTTCATCTGCGGCAGCGACGGCGCCGAGCTCGCCCTCCCCGGCCGCCGCCGGACCGCACTGCCCGCGAAGCTGGCGATCGCCCCGAAGTTCGTCGGCGAACGCGCCCTGGTCGAGCGCTGCGTGGTCACCCTCGCCGGCGAACGCGGTCTGCTGCTCACCGGCGAGCCCGGCACCGCCAAGTCGATGCTGTCCGAACTCCTGGCGGCCGCCGTCTGCGGCACCAGCGCCCTCACCGTCCAGGGCACGGCAGGCACCACGGAGGACGCCTTCCGCTACGGCTGGAACTACGCGCTGCTGCTGGCCCAGGGGCCCACCTCACAGGCGCTCGTCGACTCCCCGGTCCTGTCCGCGATGCGGACCGGCCGGGTGGCCCGCGTCGAAGAGATCACCCGCTGCCTGCCCGAGGTGCAGGACGCGCTGGTGTCGATCCTGTCCGACCGGAGGGTCGCCGTACCCGAACTGACGGCCACGCAGGACGCGGTGGTCTCGGCCGCGCCCGGGTTCACGGTCATCGCCACCGCCAACCTGCGCGACCGCGGTGTCTCGGAGATGTCCGCCGCCCTCAAGCGTCGCTTCAACTTCGAGACGGTGGCCCCGATCGCGGACGCGGACGCGGAGGCCGAACTGATCCGCCGCCAGGCGGTGGCCGCCGTCCAGCGGGCCGGCGCCGCCTTCGGCGTGGACGACGCCGTGCTCGACGCACTGGTGACCGTCTTCCGGGACCTGCGCTCCGGACGCTCCGCCGAGGGCTGGGACGTGGAACGCCCCGGCACCGTCATGTCCACCGCCGAGGCCGTGCAGGTGGCCGCGTCCCTGGGGGTGGCCGCCGCGTACCTGCCCGGCGGCGACGTGCTGGACCTGCTGCCGGGCCACCTGCTCGGAGTGGTACGCAAGGACGACCCGGCCGACCACGGCCGGCTCCTGGGCTACTGGGACGGTCCGGTCCGCCGCCGCGCCGAGGACGGCTCGGCGATGTGGCGCCGCCTGTGGGACCTGCGCGGGAGCCTCCGTTGACCACCCCCACCCCCACCCCCACTCCCCGCCCGACCGCGGTTCCGCCGGTCGACGTCACATCGACCCGGCTCGCGGACACCGGCCCGGGGGCCGATCCGCTGCGTGCGGTCGAGGCGTTGGCGGCGTCGCGCGAGCCCTACCTGCTCGGCGTGCGCCACCACAGCCCCGCGCTGGCCGCCGTGGTCCCGGAGCTGCTCGACGCGTCGGGGGCGGACCTGGTCTGCGTGGAACTCCCGGCGGAGTTCCAGCCCTGGCTGGAGCACCTGGCCGACCCCGAGACGCAGGCGCCGGTCGCCCTCGCGGGATCGGGGGAGGGCGGCCGGCTGGCGTTCTACCCCTTCGCGGACTTCTCCCCGGAACTCGCCGCGATCCGCTGGGCCCGCGAACGGGGCGCGACCGTACTGTGCTGCGACCTGCCGCTGGCCGATGAGGGCTGGACCCTGCGGGACCCGTCCCCGGCGCCCCGTCCCACCGGCTCCGCAGGGCCGCGCCGTTCCTTCGCGGAGGGCCTGTCCGCCGCCGGCTCCGGCCGCGACGGCGACGACATGTGGGACCGCACGGTGGAGGTGCTGGCACCGGGCTGCGCCCCGGAGGCCGTCCGGCGCGCGGCACTCGGCGTCGGCTGGGCGCTGCGCGCCGACGCCGCCGTCCCGGCGACGGACCTGGCACGCGAGGCCCGCATGCGGGACGTGATCGCCTCGGCCGCCGCCGGGGGCCATCGGGTGGCCGCCGTCATCGGCGCCTTCCACGCCCCGGCCCTCACCGGCCCCCCGGCCCCCGGCCCCGGCGTGGCGGCGGCCCCCGGCTCCGGCGTGCCTGCGGCTCCTGGCTCCGGCGTGGCCGCAGCTTCCGGCCCCGGTGTGGCGGCTCCTGGCGCCGGCGCCGCGGCGGCCGCCGGCCCCGGCGTGTCCGCGACCCCTGGGCCCGGCACGGCCGCGGCTATCGGCGTCGGCGCCGGGCCGGACGTGCGGCGCGACGCCGTCACCTCGTTCGTGCCGTACTCCTTCGACCTCCTCGACTCCCGCTCCGGGTACCCCGCCGGGATCCGGGACCCCCTCTGGCAGCAAGCCGTCCTGCACGCCGGCGGGGATCCCGGGCGGCTCCGCGAGGCGGCCTCCGTCGCCGTCACCCGGATCTGCCGCGAGCTGCGCCGCGCCGGACACACCGCCGGGACCGGGGAGGCCGCCGAGACCCTGCGGCTCGCCTGCGACCTGGCCGTCCTGCGCGGGCTTCCCGCGCCCGGCCGCGGCGAGCTCCTGGAGGCCGTCACCACCGTCCTCGGCCAGGGCGAACCCCTCGGCCGGGGCCGGGCCCTGGCCCGCGCCCTGGAGGCCGTACTCGTCGGCACCGCCCGGGGGCGGATCACCCCCCGCGCCCCCCGCTCCGGCCTCGGCCCCTCCGTCGAGGCCGAGCTGACCGCCCTGCGGCTGCCGTCCCCCGACGACCCCGCACCCCGGGAGATCCGCCTCGACCCGTTGCGGTCCGACCTCGACGCACGGCGCGAGGTCCTGCTGCAACGGCTCCTCGTCTGCGGAGCCTCGTACGGGGAGCCCCTCGCCGTGGCCTCCACCGGCGACGGCACCGCCCTCGGCACGAAGTGGCGGCTGTCCTGGACGCCCTCCGTCCCGGCCCGCTTGGACCTCGCCGGAGTCCGCGGGGTCACCTCCGCCCAGGCGGCCGCCGGAACACTCGGCGACACCGCGCGCCGGGCCGCGGCCGACGGCGGCCCGACCCCCGCCCAGATCCTCACCGGGCTGGCCGCCGCCGCCCGGTGCGACCTGCCCGAGTTGGTCGACGTACGCCTCCACGAGGCGGCCACCGCCCTGCCGGCGACCGCGACCCTGCCCGAACTCCTCGACGCCCTCGACCTCCTGGAGGCCCTCCACCGGGGTCACCTGCCCGGCACCTCCGCCCGTTCCGCCGCCACCGCCGCCGCGCTCACCGGCGAGCTGCTGGAGGCAGCCGTACGCTCCCTGCCCGGACTGTCCGGCAGCGCGGACCCCGCCGACGCAGCTGCCCTCGTGGCCCTCGCCGACCGCGCCGCCGCCCATCACCTGGGGCTGCGCACCGACGACGCCCTGGCCGCCCTCGCCGACTCCGGGTCCCCGCTGATGCAGGGCGCCGCCCTGGCCGTACGGGTGCTCCTCGACCTCGACCCGGCGGCCGAGCTGGGCAGCCGGGCCGCCGGCTGGATCGACGGCGCCGGCACCCCCGACGCCCGCCGCGTCCTGACCCGCCGGATCGCCGGACTGCTCACCGCCGCGGGACCGCTCCTCCAGTCGTCCCCGACCGCCCTCACGCCGCTCCTGGACCGGGTGGACCACCTCACCGACCGGGACTTCCTGGAGCGGCTCCCGGCCCTGCGCGGAGGCTTCGACGCCCTCTCGCCGACCGCCCGCGACCGGCTGCTCGACACCGTCACCGAGCGGCTCGGCGACCGGATCGACCTCACGCTCGACGCGTCGCCCGACCTCCTGGCCCTGTGGGCCGCCGCCGACGCCTCCGGACTCGCCGCGCTCAAGGACCTGCCCCTGCCGCCGGCCGCGGCACCCCCGGCCGAAACGGCCCCCACCGCGACCGACCCCGCCCCCACCCCCACCGCGCCGGACGACGACCGGCGCCTTTCGCCCGCCGACCGCTGGCGGCTGCTGCTCGGCCGCGAGCGCGACCGCCTCCCGGACGGCGCCCGACGCTATGCGCACGCGCTCGACGAGCTGTACGGCGCCGGGCGCGGCGAAGGCACCTCCGACATCGGCGGCGGCCAGGGCGCCGGCGGCGGCCAGGAGGCGTCCTTCCCCACCGCCCGGGAGTGGTCCGAGGAGCTGGAATCGCTGTTCGGCGCCGACATACGGGAGGAGGTGCTCGCCGGAGCGGCCGAAGCGGGCCGCACCGACGTGCTCGCCCAGCTCGACCCGGCGTCCGTACGCCCCTCGGTGGAGCTCCTGACGTCCGTACTGTCCCTCGCCGGCGGTCTGCCCGAGGCCCGACTCGCCCGGTTGCGCCCGCTGGTCAGACGCTTGGTCGACGAACTGGCGAAGGAGCTGGCCACCCGGCTGCGCCCGGCCCTCTCCGGCCTCGCCACCCCCCGCCCGACCCGTCGCCCCGGCGGCAGGCTCGACCTCGCCCGCACCCTGCGCGCCAACCTCGCCCACACCCGGCGGCGGCCCGACGGCAGCGTGGTCGTCGTACCGGAACGCCCCGTCTTCAGCACCCGGGCGAGCCGAGAGGCGGACTGGCGGCTCATCCTGGTCGTCGACGTCTCCGGCTCGATGGAGGCCTCCGTCGTCTGGTCGGCGCTCACCGCGGCCGTGCTCGGCGGCGTACCCACCCTGTCCACCCACTTCCTCGCCTTCTCCACCCAGGTCGTGGACCTGACCGACCGGGTCGAGGACCCCCTCTCGCTGCTGCTGGAGGTGCGGGTCGGCGGCGGTACGCACATCGCCGCCGGGCTCGCGCACGCCCGCTCCCTCATCACCGTCCCGAGCCGGACCCTGGTCGTGGTGGTCAGCGACTTCGAGGAGGGTGCCCCCCTCGGCGGACTCCTCGGCGAGGTCCGCGCGCTGGCCGCCTCCGGCGCCCAGCTGCTGGGCTGCGCCGCCCTCGACGACACGGGCACACCCCGGTACTCGGTCCCCGTCGCCCGCCAACTCGTCGCGGCCGGTATGCCTGTGGCCGCCCTCAGTCCCCTCGCCCTCGCCCGCTGGGTGGGCGACCGCCTCCGTGGAGAGCCCCGTTGAGCCCTGACAACACGGCCGGCCCCGGCACCGTACTGCCGCCCGTCGCACCCGAGGTCCTCGCCGAGGCGGTCGAGAACCTCACCGCCCGACTGCGCAAGAAGCTCGACGCCGCGATCGCGGCCTGCGGCGCGGACGCCGTCCGCGCGACGGACGGGAGTACGTGCGTCCGCTTCGGCGAGGACGCCCTCGTCACGCTGAGCCCCGGCCCGGACGGCACGATCTCCGAAGCCGGGCAGGCCGTCTGCGGTTGCCTGCTGGCCCCCCGCTGCCTGCACCGGGCCGCCGTCCTCGGCGCCGCCCCGCTGGCGGATCGGGAGCCGGAGCGGACGCCGGGGGAGGAGCAGCACCCCGAGGCGGCCCCGGCATCGGACGCAGCGTCCACGGCCCCGCACGCCGATGCGAACCCCGGCGGGCAGGGCCCGCCCGCCCTCGGCGAGGACCGGCTGCGCGCGGCCGCCGCGCTCTGGCGGGCCGCGGCCGAGGCCCTCGCCGCCGGAGTCACCGCCGCGGGCGCCGTGGCCCAGGCCGAGCTCCTGCGCGCGGCGCACACCGCCCGCGTCGCCGGGCTGCCGCGCGGCGAGGCGGCCGCCCTACGGGTCGTACGCGGCCTGCGCGCCGCCCGCGACCGCCAGGCCGCCCAGCGACTCGGTGACCTCACCGAGGGCTTCCGCGAACTCCTCCACACGGCCGGACTGCTGGCGGCCGGATCCGTCGACCCCGCACTCACCGGAACCGCCCGCCGGGCCTACGCCTCCGGCGGCAGCCTCCAGGTGTACGGCCTGTGCCGGGAGCCCGTGCTCTCCGCCACCGGATACGCGGGCGTGGTGACCCACCTGCTCGCCCGCGACGGCAGCCCCTACTCGGTCTCCGACGTGCGGCCCGGGGGCCTCGCCCGGGCCCGCGGAGCCGGCACCGCCTCCGTAGCGCTGGGCGGAGCCGTCCTCGACCACGCCGGACTGGCCCGCGGGGGCCTGCGCGTGGCCGGCGCCACGGTCTCCGCCGAGGGGCGCCTCGGTTCCGGACGCGGCGTCAAGGCGACCCCGCTGCGCGGCGCTCCCTGGACCGAACGGCCCGCCGCGGCGCTGTTCGCCCGGCCGGCGGCCGAGGCCGTGGCCGAGCTGCAGGCCGACCCGGCCGGGGGCGATCCCGCACTGCTCGGCTGCGAGGTCGTGGTCGTCGGCCCGGCGGGGGACCACCTCCTGGTGCGCGAGGCGCGCCCCGGCGGCCCCCTCCTGCGGCTGCGGCCCGCCCACCCCCACCCGGAGCTGGCGCACACCGACAACCTGCGCCGCATCGCCGCCCACCCGGGCCTGCTGCTGCGCGTCCTGGGCCGTCCCGATCTCGACCGCGCGGCGACCCTGCGCCCGCTGGCCGTGGGCCCGGTGCCCGGCGCCGAGTACACCCTGCGGCTGCCCGAGGAGTGGCTGGACCGCGCCGACCTCGGCTACGACCGGCTCCAGGGCGGCCACTTCCCGCCCGCCGCCGACGCCCCGCCGCCGGAGGTCCCGCTCGCCGTGCCCGACCCGCTGGCGGACTCCCCGCTGTGGCGCGTACGCCGGCTGCTGGAAACGGGGGTCGCGGGCGGCCGCAGGGCGGTGGCCGAGACGGGCCGCGGCGGCGAAGCCCGCACGGTGCAGGGTCCGTTGCGGCGGGCCGGGCTGAGCGCCGCCGCGGAACTGGCCACCGCGCTCACCGCCGAGGCGGACCGCCGCCCCCGCGACGCCTTCGGCCGCCTCACCGACCCCTCGGCCGACGGCTACGCCTGGGCCTGGCTGGCGGCGGCCACCCACCTGGCGGCCGCGGAACGTTCGCTGGTCGCCGCCTCGTGGGAGGCCTCCCGCGACGCGTGAGGTGCGGCCCGCCCCGTCGCCGCCCTGCCGCGTGCGCCCGGGGCGGCCGGCGCGCACAGCCACGCCGACACCGCGGAGAAGTCCGCGTCGGTGAGGCCCACGCCGGGATCGACGCGGTGCAGCAGCGCCCGGCCGGGGTGGTGCCCCGCCACCCACGCCCGGTCGACGTCGGTGATCTCGTCGTCCAGCCAGACGAATGCCCGTCCGGCCGCGTGCGCGCACAGGGCCGGAATCTTCCAGTGCGGCCCGCGCGGCCGACCCCGCCCGTCCTCCTCCGCCGGCTCCGGCCAGTCCACGAGGGGGAGTTCCGGCAGGCCGAGGCGCGGGGCGATCACCTCGTTCGCCTCCGCCATCCAGGTCGTGGCCCACACCAGGTCGCAACCGGAGGCGGCCAGCCGGGGGCCGAGCGCGGGATCGAGGCGCGCGAGCAGCGGATTCGGGCCCGTCCCCCGGGGATACGGGCCGGCGCCGAAGGGGATCAGCGGTCCGTCGACATCGAGGAACAGCAGCGGACGGACGTCGTGACCGGTCATACGAGCACATTACGTCCCGCCGCCGGACCGGCGGCGTGCCTCACGGCCAGCGGGCGTCCCACAGCGCGCACCGGTGCTCGGACCGCGCGTCCACCGGGCGGATCCCGTCCGTCCCGGGGGCCAGGGACAGGACCGAGGCCGGCGCCGCCCCCAAGCGCGGCCACGCGGGCGCCCCCGCCGCCCGGGGCGTACCGGTGCGGGCGAAGCCGGTCCAGTACCCGGTCATGTGGTCCGAGAGCACCCGCTGCGGTGCGGTCAGCGGCGCCAGCGCGAACAGGTAGGGCAGCTCGAAGCCGTGGGTGGCACCGTACGGCAGGTCGGGCGGCCGCGGCAGGCCGGTGAAGTCCGGGGCGCCCCGGTCGCTGAACCGGTAGGCGTACGTGGGCACGTACCGGGCCAGCGCGGCGCCGTCCCGCAGCGCCGGGCAGATGAACGACGCGTCGGACAGCACGGCGGCCCACGCGATGGCCGGCGTCGGGTACACCGCTACCGGGTAGCGTTCCTCGACGGCACGGGCGGTGGCGGCTCCGAAGGACCGCTCCAGTCGGACCCGGTACGCGCTCGCGTCGCCGACGGGGTCCACGGCCAGGGTCTGCCCGAGGAAGAGCCGCATCTCGTCCAGCGTCGTGCCCTGTAGGACCGGCACCCGGTGGAACCGCCCCGCCTCCAGCGCGCGCCGGGGCTCCTCGGGAAGCAGGGCGCCGCCGTACGGGACCTGCGAGAAGCGCTGCATCAGCTCCGGGGTCGCGAGAGTGCGCGCGTCCAGCCGCCGCAGGCACTCCACCACTTCGGCGGGCCGGTCGCAGCCGAGGCGGGCCGCCGCCTCGACCCCGTCCGAGACGGCGCGCCGCTCGGGAGCGAAGGGCTCGTACGCGCCGAGACCGGGCAGCAGGGACCGGGGCGGCATGGTCGTCGAGCACGAACCGCTCTGGACGATCGCCCGGTGGAAGAGGCCCGCCGAGCCGGGGGCGACGAGGTGGGCGCAGACGCTGAGGCCGCCCGCCGACACGCCGAACACCGTGACGTTCCCGGGGTCGCCGCCGAATCGCGCCGCGTTCGCCCTCACCCAGCGCAGCGCCGCCTGCTGGTCGGCGAGGGCGAAGCCGGGGGCCCCGCCGAGCTCCGGATGGGCGAAGAGCCCGAAGACGCCCAGCCGGTAGTTGACGGTGACGACCACCGCGTCACCCTTGAGGGCGATGCGCTCCGCCGGCCCGTAGAGGTCGCCCGCGCCGGTGGTGAAGCCCCCGCCGTGGAACCAGACCATGACGGGCCGCCGCGGCGGGCCCGCGCCGGGCCGGTCCCGGGCGTCGCGGCCGGCCGGTCCGCGCGGCACCGTGACGTTGAGGTACAGGCAGTCCTCGGAGCCGCCGGGCCCGCCGGGTCCGACGGCGGGCAGCTGGACGCAGGGCTCCCCGGGGGCCCCGGCATCGCGTACCCCCGCCCACCGGGGGGCCGGCCGGGGGAGCCGCCAGCGCGAGGGGCCGGTCGGGGCGGCCGCGTACGGGATGCCCTCGAAGGTGCTGTAGCCGCCGTGCGCCCGGCCGCGCACCGCACCCCGGTCGGTCTCCACGCACGGCTCCCCCGGCCCGCCCGCCGCCACCAGCATCAGTACGAGGGGCAGCAGCAGGGCGCACCGCAGGCGCCGTACACCTCGGAAGTCGCGCACGGCGGACGCCCTTTCCCCGTGGATGTCGCGCGGAAGCACCCCGCTTGCCCGCCCCGAAGGGCGCAGCGGACAGAACCGACCCCCAATGTAACAAGGCGTGCGCGTGTCGTGACGCACGATGACCGGCGCGATGTGCAGACCCCCGCGTCGGCGAACGGAGCTTTCGATGAACCCGGCGCGCGAGGTGCCGCCCCGCGCTCCGCGCGGGCACTCACGCCAGCACGTTCACCGCCCGCGTGAACACGCCGGGGAGCAGCGCCGCCGCCGGGACGATCCGCTCGGCGAGCCGCGGCCGGTGCCGCGCCCACAGCAGTGAGGCGGTGAGCGTCCGGTAGCCGCGCGACAGCTCGCGCCAGGCCCGCTCGTACGCCTGGGGCCGCCCCTGCCGTACGCAGCGCACCAGTTCGCCCGCCGCCGTGACGGCCATGGCGACGCCCTCACCGGTCAGCGCGTCGACGTAGCCCGCGGCGTCCCCCACGAACAGCACGCGCCCCGCCACCCGTACGCGGGCCTCCTGCCGCAGCGGCCCCGCCCCGCGGACCGCCGTGGCCGCAGCGGCCGACAAACGCGCGGCCAGCAGCGGGAACCGGGCCAGTTGCACATCGAAGGGGACGTGCTCCGAGGTCAGGATCGCCACGCCGATACGGTCGGGCCCGACCGGGGTCACGTACGCCTCGCAGCGGGCGGACCAGTGGACCTCGACCAGGTCGCTCCAGGGCGCGATCCCGTAGTGGCGACGCAGTCCGTAGCGCGCGGGCCGGCCGGGCGCGGGCGGGGCCACCAGGCCCAGGCCGCGCCGGACGGGGGAGTGCAGCCCGTCCGCCGCGACGAGGTAGCGGGCCGTGAACCCGGCCGCCTCGACGCGGTCCCCGTCCTGGCGGACCGCGCCGACGCGCCCGGCCACCACCCGTACGCCCAGCCGCGCCGCGCGCTCGACCAGCGCCGCCTGGAGCACGGTCCGGCGGACACCGAGGCCCGGGCCGTGGTGGAACAGGCCCTGCGCGGACCGGCCGCTCACCGCGTCCACGTACCGGATGCCGCGGAACGGCTGCCCGGCCACGGGCACGCCCAGCTCCCGAAGCCCGCGGACCGCACGCGGCATCAGACCCTCCCCGCAGGCCTTGTCGACCGGGGAGGGGCGGGGCTCCACGACCACGGTCTCCAGACCGGCCAGCGCGCCGTGGATGGCGGTGGCCAGCCCGGCCGGACCGCCGCCCGCGATCAGCAGGTCGATCACGTCCCGGCACCCGCCGACGGGACGGAGGCGGGCGCCCGCAGCCGGCCGCACTCGGTCAGGGCGGTGTCCTCGCAGCCGATCCGCACCCGCAGCAGCATCAGGTTGAGGACCGTGAAGCACAGCGCGGTCAGCCAAGCCGTGTGCACCAGCGGAAGCGCGATGCCTTCCGCGACGACCGCCACGTAGTTGGGATGCCGCAGGTACCGGTACGGACCGGAGGCCACCAGCGGCAGCCCGGGCACGACGAGCACCCGGGTGTTCCACCGGGGCCCGAGGGAGGCCACGCACCACCAGCGCAGCCCCTGCGCCGCCAGGGCCACCGCGAGGGCCGACCAGCCGAGCAGAGGCACGAACGGGCGCCCGACGGCCCAGGGTTCCACCACGCAGCCCACCAGCAGCGCGGTGTGCAGGGCGACCATGGCCGGGTAGTGGCCCCGGCCGTACTCGCGGGCGCCCCGGGCCAGGCTCCACGCCCGGTGGCGGCGGGCCGTCGCCATCTCGGCGAGCCGCTCGGCCACGACGAGGCCGATGAAGAGCAGGTACAGGGTCATCGAGGACGCCGGGAACGACGTCGGGTACGTCGGCATGCGGTCACCAGTCTCCAGTCACCAGCGGAGCAGGACGAGTTCGGAGGCGAACCCCGGACCGAAGGCCAGCATCAGGCCGACGGAACCGGGCGGCGGCGGTCCCGCCGCCTCGACCTCGTTCAGGATGTGCAGGACCGAGGCCGAGGAGAGGTTGCCGACGGCGGCCAGGGAGCGCCGACTGGCCGCCAAGGCGGATTCGGGCAGGCCCAGCGCGTCCGAGAGCGCGTCGAGGATGCGGGGGCCGCCCGGGTGGCAGATCCACGCGTCGACGTCGGAGGGCTTGAGGTCGTGGGCGGCGAGGAAGGTCTCCACTTCCTCGGCCACGTGCAGCCGTACGAGGTCCGGGAGTTCGCGGCCGAGCACCATGCGGAAGCCCCAGTGCCCGATCTCCCAGCCGAGGAGGTGCTCGGTGCCCGGGTACAGGCGGCTGCGCGAGGCCACCACCGAGGGCCCGGCGGCGGTGGCGTACAGCGGATGCTCGCGGCCGACGGCCAACAGCGCGCCCGCCCCGTCGCCGAACAGCGCTCCGGCCACCAGGTTCGCCATCGAGGTGTCCGTCGGCTGGAGGGTCAGCGAGCACAGCTCGGTGGACAGCAGGAGCGCCACCTGGTCAGGACGGCCCGTGAGGTGGTCGTGGACGCGGCCGACGCCGGCGGCGCCGGCCGCGCAGCCGAGACCGAAGAGCGGGACGCGCCGGACGTCGGGGCGCAGGCCCGCGCGGGCGGCGAGGCGGGCCTCCAGGGACGGCGTCGCGAGCCCGGTCACGGTGGTCGACATGACGAGGTCGATCTCCCCGGCCGCCAGACCGCCGTCGGCGAGGGCGTGCGCGAGGGCCCGGCCCCCGAGGTCCAGGGCCTTCTCGACGAAGAGGGCGTTCGTGGTGCCGAAGTCGTACGACGGCCCGTACCGGTCCAGGGGCAGCGCGAGATGACGGGCGTCCACCCGCACCGAGGCGTGGACGCGGTGCAGCAGCGCCGGGTCGGAGCCGGGGGGCAGGAAACGGGTCAGTGCCGCCGTGATCTCGGACTGCGCGTAGCGATGGGGCGGGAACACGCTGCTCACTGCCAGGACCCGTGTCATTGATCCACCATAGGAAAAAACTGACATCCCGTTACGAATCAGGGGCGCCGGGCGCGCCGCCGTCTAGCGTGGCGGGGTGACCGCGTCCAGTGAACAGACCCGCCGGCCGCCGCGACCCGCCGGACGCCCCCGTACCTCCGGGCGCCGTACCTCCGGGCGCCCCCGGCCCGGCGGCGGTGCGCGGGGCGGCAGGCTCGGCGGGCTGCTGGCGGCCTGCCATCCGCTGCCCGCGGCGGCCGTCACGCTGCTCGCCGGCGCCCTCGCCGTGATCGTGGGGCGCGACCTCGCGGGCGTCGCCGCCACCACGGCCGCGGTGGCCGCCGGACAGCTCTCCGTCGGGTGGTGCAACGACCGGGCCGACCTGGGCCGCGACCTGGCCTCGGGCCGCTGCGACAAACCCCTGGTCGCCGGCACGGTGACGGCGGCGGCCGTGTCCCGCGCCGCGGGCGCCGCCCTG
Organism: Streptomyces sp. NPDC055254; assembly: GCF_053606025.1. Taxonomy (NCBI): domain Bacteria; kingdom Bacillati; phylum Actinomycetota; class Actinomycetes; order Kitasatosporales; family Streptomycetaceae; genus Streptomyces; species Streptomyces sp. NPDC055254. The sequence continues at coordinate 43,996 of NZ_JBSGQV010000010.1, forward strand.
CTGCTCTGCGTCCCGCTGTCCCTGGCCGGCGGACTTCTCGCGGGCGCCGTGCACCTCGTCGCCGTCGCGGCGGGCTGGGCGTACAACCTGCGGCTGAAGAGCACGTCCGCCTCCTGGCTCCCGTACGCCCTCGCCTTCGGCCTGCTGCCCGCCTTCGTCACCCTGGGCCTGCCCGGCGAACCGTGGCCTCCGCTGTGGCTCACGGCCGCCGCCGCACTGCTGGGCGCGGGGGCGCACTGCGCCAACGTGCTGCCGGACATCGAGGACGACCTGGCCACCGGGGTCACCGGCCTGCCGCAGCGGCTCGGCGCGCGGTACGCCGGAGCCCTGGCCGGGGCGCTGGTCCTCGGCTCCGCCGCCGTCCTGGTCGTCGGGCCGCCGGGGCGCGTGACGGCGTACGGCTGGGGACTGCTGGCGGTGACGGCGGCGGCGCTGGCGTCGACGGTCCGCCGGCCTGCCGGGCGGCTCCCGTTCCTGGTGACGATGGCCGTCGCCGGGGCCGACGTCCTGCTGCTGGCGCTGCGGCTCAGGGGCGCCGGACCCGTGTGACCGGCTACGTCTGCGTTGCGGGACCGGGGGGTCGCCGGGTGCGGGTCCAGGTGCGGACCTGCTCGGCGGTCCAGGTGTTGACGACGCGTCCGGCCGGGACGCCGCACTCGGCGGCCCGCTCGCAGCCCAGGATCTGCCAGTCCAGCTGGCCCGGTGCGTGCGCGTCCGTGTCGATGGCGAACAGGGTCCCGGCCGCCACCGCGAGGCGCAGCAGCCGGCGGGGCGGGTCCAGCCGTTCCGGTCGGCTGTTGATCTCCACGGCGGTGCCGGCCTCCGCGCAGGCGGCGAAGACCGCCTCGGCGTCGAACTGCGACTCCGGCCGGGTGCGTCCCGTGACGAGCCGCCCCGTGCAGTGCCCGAGGACGTCCGTCAACGGGTTGCGCACGGCCGTCAGCAGGCGCCGCGTCATGGCGGGTGCCTCCATCCGCAGCTTCGAGTGCACGGAGGCGACGACGACGTCGAGGCGCTCCAGCAGTTCCGGTTCCTGGTCCAGGGACCCGTCGGGCAGGATGTCGCACTCGATGCCGGTGAGCAGCTCGAACGGCGCCCAGGAGCGGTTGAGTTCCGCGACCGCGTCCAACTGCTCGCGCAGCCGCTCCGGAGACAGCCCCCGGGCGACCGTCAGCCGGGGGGAGTGGTCGGTGAGCACGGCCCAGTCGTGGCCCAGCCGGTCGGCCGCCCGCCCCATGGCGTCGATGGGGCTGCCGCCGTCGGACCAGTCGGAGTGCACGTGGCAGTCCCCGCGCAGCGCGGCCCGCAGCGCGGTGGCGGCGGGATCGGCCGGGGGTCCGTCGGGGAGGGCCGCGGCTTCGTCCTCCAGCTTCTGCAGATAGGCCGGAACGCCTCCGGCGAGCGCTTCGCGCACCACCTGGGCGGTTTTGGGACCGAGGCCCTTGACGGCCTCCAGCGATCCGGCCCCGGCGCGTTCGGCCACTTCGCGCTCGCCCATGCGGGTGAGTACGGCCGCCGCGTTGCGAAAGGCCCGTACCCGGTACGTGGGTGCCAGCGAGCGCTCCAGCAGGAAGGCGATCCGGTCCAGTGCCGCAACGGGGTCCATGGCGTACCTCCTGTGCCGTTCCGCCCCGTCGCCGCTTCCTCCCCTTCTCACCCAGTGTGGCAAGGGGCGGCGCGCCCCGCGCGGGTTCCGGGAGCCCCCGGGCGCACCGGCGCGCCCCGCGCGGGTTCTCGGACGCGGCCCCCCCCGGCGCACGCGTGGCGGGGAAGGCGGCGGGGAGCGCTCAGGCTTCCGGTGGGGCGGCCGCGTCGAGGGCGGCCGTGAGGCGGCTCAGGCGGTTCTGGAGGTCGTGGATCTCCGCGAGGTCGAAGCCGGTCGCGGTCGCGATCCGGCGCGGTACCGCCGCCGCGCGGGCGCGCAGAGCGGCGCCTTCCTCCGTGAGGTGCGCATGCACGGACCGCTCGTCCCGCGTACTGCGCTCGCGGCGGATCAGGCCGGCCGCCTCCAGCCGCTTGAGCAGGGGTGAGAGCGTGCCGGAATCCAGTCGCAGGTGCTGCCCGATCTGCTTGACGGGGAGCTCGCCGTGCTCCCACAGCACCAGCATCACCAGGTACTGCGGGTAGGTGAGTCCGAGGTCCTTGAGGACGACGCGGTAGAGACCGCCGAAGGCGCGGCTCGCGGCGTTCAGCGCGAAGCAGATCTGGCCGTCGAGGCGCAGGAAGTCCTGGTCGGCGTGGATCGCGGTCGGCTGCTCGGTCATGGGGCCAGTGTACGCGGCGAGACGGGCGAGGCATTTAATTGTGCACAACTTAATTGTGTGCTGTACTTGTGGAGCGCGGCCGGCCACCGGCCGCACCCACCACGGTCCACCCCTGCGAGAGGAACTCCGATGGACGCGCTGTACACCGCCGTCGCCACCGCCAACGGCCGCGAGGGCCGCACCGTCAGCTCCGACGGCCAGATCGACCTCGCGCTGGCGATGCCCCCGGCCCTCGGTGGCAACGGCCAGGGCACCAACCCCGAGCAGCTCTTCGCGGCCGGATACGCCGCCTGCTTCGCCAGCGCCCTCGGCCTCGTCGGCCGCCAGGCCAAGGCCGACACCAGCGAGGTGTCCGTCACGGCCGAGGTCTCCATCGGCAAGGACGGCGCCGCCTTCGGCCTGGGCGTCACCCTGCGCGTCGAGCTCCCCGAGGCCCTGGCGGGCGAGCCGGGCGCCCTCCTGGTGAAGCAGGCGCACGAGGTGTGCCCGTACTCCCGCGCCACGCGGGGCAACATCCCCGTCGAGCTCGTGATCGAGTAGCAGCCGTCGCGGCGCCCCCGGCCCCCGGCGACCATGGAGGCACTTCTCCTCGCACGGGGGCCGACGGGACGGGCCGGGATGCCCGGCGGCGCACGGCTACGCGGTGCCGTACTGGTTGCCGGCGCGGGCCCGGTCGGCCTGACCACGGCGGGAAGAGCTACGGCGGCGCGGCGTCACCTGCCGGCCCGCCGACCGGCCCGCCTGCCGTTCGCGAAGGCGGTCGGCGCCCAGCCGCGCACCCTGGCCGCGTAGGCCGCACCGGGTACGAGCCCCGCAGGCCGGCCACGTCCCGGTGCGGGACGCTGACGGTCGCGTGCTGTGAAGCCTGTAGCAGCGCGGAGTGCGCGACGGCTGCCCCGAGGGCCTGCACTCGGCCGCTCACGCCGCAGGGGCCAGGCCGCGGACGACACCTGGCTCGGCCGACCGCCGACCGCCGACCGCCGACCGCCTCCCGCCGCGCACCGATGCGCGCGGCTGCCGTCCCTGAGGTCGTCCCGTAACGGTGGGGCGCGAGTGAGGTGCTCTCTGTTGCGGTCAGTGTGCTCGCGACCACTGACAACGCCCGCGGCGACCCAGCTGGAGCTGCCCCGGCGGGCGGCGTCCACCGGCGGGTGCTGGCGGTGCTGGGATTCCCGGAAGGACACGGCTGACCCCCGGCGCTCCCTGAAGGCCCTGCGGACACCGGGGCGGCGAAAAGGTTGGTGTGCAGGGCCGACGGAACCGGGTAACGTCGTGCAGACGCCGATTTACGAGTGAGAGCGTGATGGGCCCCTGCTGACGTCCTTGGACGTTGCCGCCCGTCCCCCACCCGAATCCGTAGATCACTTCACATCATTACCGGGAGAACCCGTGACCGTGAGCAAGAACATCAACAACCCCGTGGGTCAGGGCGGCGGCCAGCGCAAGAGGCTGTCCCGCGCCGAACGTCAGAACAACGGTCCGCACCGCAACCTCGACCGCCAGGGTGCGGCCGACCAGAAGGCGGACCTGGTGCGCAAGATGCGCGAGAAGGCAGGCACAACTGAGGGCGCCGAGCAGGCGGGCGACGACACCGCACAGAGCTGACGCACCGCCGCCGCAGGGCGGCACCGCACGGGCAGGGTCCGGACCGCGACGCGCGGTCCGGGCCCTGCTGCCGTATCGGGGCTCTGCCGCCGTACCGGGCGCCACCGGTCCCGCTCAGCCCTCGGCCGACCACCCGCGTCGCAACCGACCCCCGGGGCAGTCGCAGACTCGGCAACCCCGTCACCGCACCCCCCGAGCCGCACCAGCAGCTCAGCGCGTTCCGGCAGCTACAGAGGGGGTGTGGGAACAGAGGAGCCCGTTTGCAGTGGGCGCACCCGGCAGCGCTTCATCGACGGCGTGACGCATTACGACACCGGACTGCGAGCCCCGCGAGCCCCTTCTGGCTTTGGAAGGTCTCTTCCGGACAGCCTCTGGCAGGCACGCCCGGGCACCTTCCGCGCGGCGTCCTGTGTCCCTCCGTCCCGCGGTGCCTGCGTACTGGCGTTGGACCCCGACGGTGTCTTCGACGACCAGCACTGCGGCCTCGTCGTGAAGGTGCCCAGCATCAACCGCCCCGCCCGTAGGCGGGGTTCACGGTGGCTCTGCATCGTCGCGCAAACCCCTCCCTCAAGGGGCGCAGAAATCCGTGGACCTACCTGCGGAAGATCACGTAGCGTGTGGATCCACGCCCTGATGGACGGAAGGAGGCGAGTGCCGTGCGGTTCACACCTTTCCAGCGCTCCCTCTTCCGCTATCCCGGCGTGGTTCGTGAGTTCTGACCGGGGGCGCTCCAAGCAGCCTGTATCCCGGAGGAATCCATGACCGATCCGGTCATCCGCGCGCTCTCCGCGAGCGACGCTCATCTCTTCGACGCACTCCCAGACCCCCTCGGCGCCCGTGAAGGCCATCGGCGTACCCAGTTCCGCCCCGACTGGAAGCGCGTCGCCTTGCGCGACGGCGAGGTCGTCGCACGCGGCGCGTGGTGGGGCGGCCCCGACGACTCGGAGCCCGTCAACATCAACTGGTTCGACGTGGCCGAGGGCGAGGAGGAAGCCGGGGCCGCACTCCTGCGCTCCGCTCCCTGGCAGGTCGAACTCGAGATCAACCTGCCCGGCGGCTGGCGGGAAAGGACCGACCTGCGCGCCGGCGCCGAGGCGCGCTTCGCCGCCGCACGAGCCGCAGGCTACGAACTCCTGGTGGAACGCTTCCTGTACCGCTGGACCCCGGAGCGGGCCCTGCCCGAGCGGCCCGGACGCCTGCGTTTCAGCGCCGAACCCGACGACACCGTGTTCTTCGACGCGTTGCGCCGCATCCACTCCGTCACCCTGGACGCCCACGCGCTCAGGGCCATCGAGGAGGGCGGCCTCGACCAGGCCGCCCAGGAGGAACTCGACTTCTTCCACTGGTGCCCCTCCCCACGGGAATGGTGGCAGATCGCGCACACGCCGGAGGGCGACCTGGCCGGCATCCACATCCCGGCCCACAACCCCTCCGGCCCGACCATCGGCTTCATCGGAGTCGTCCCGGAACAGCGCGGTCGCGGCTACGCCTACGACCTCCTCGCGGAGTGCACCCACCTCCTGGCCGAGCAGGGCGCGGAGTTCGTCGGCGGAGCGACGGACCAGGGCAACTTCCCCATGGCCGCGAACTTCGCCAAGGCCGGCTTCCCCGTCATCAGTGAACGCATCAACTTCCACCCGACAGGCCAAGCGGCCTAGCGAGGAGTAGCACGGCGGTGAGCGGTCCGGCCCGAGGGCAGGCCCGGACCGCTCACCAGTACCCGGCGGCGCGCCGGCCGACAGCGTGATCGACGGCGGGCGGGGGAGGCGGCAACCACCACAACCAGCCGGGACGCTGGCGCCAAGTCACGTGATTTGGCTTGTCACCGGGGTGGTCGCCAGGAGAATTCCGTTTGCCCTGCGGGCACTTGGTGATCAACCGCTCGCACCGCCGGCCTCCACCAGGCCCGATTCGTAGGCCGCGATCACCGCCTGCGCACGGTCACGGACGCCCAGCTTGCCGAAGATGCCCGTGATGTGGTTCTTGACCGTGGAGACACTGATGTCCAGGTCCAGGGCGATCTCGGCGTTGCCCCGGCCGCCGGCCAGCAGGCGCCAGATCTCCAGCTCGCGCGGGGTGAGTTCGGCCGGGGGCTCGCCGACCCATGACCGCGGCCGCACGGGGGTCCGTACGTAGGCGGAGATGAGCCGGGTCAGCAGCCGTGGCGCGACGGCGGCCTCGCCGGTGTGGACGATGCGGACCGCGGCGATCAGCTCCTCCGGGGAGATGTCCTTGGGCAGGAAGCCGTACGCGCCGGCGCGCAGGGCGGCGACCACGTACTCGTCCATGTCGAACGTGCTGAGGGCGAGGACGCGCGTCAAGGGGAGCGTCCGCGCGAGTTCCTCGGTGGCCTGTACCCCGTCGAGGACCGGCATCCGGATGTCCATGACGACCACGTCGGGCAGCAGCTCGCGAGCCAGGGCGACGGCCCGGGCCCCGTCCTCGGCCTCGCCCACCACCTCGAACTCCGGGTCGGGGCCCAGGATCAGGGCCAGGCCGCGGCGCACCAGCGGCTGGTCGTCGGCTATGAGCACGCGGATCATCGGTGCCGTTCCTCTCTCTCGCCCTCCCCGAGGCCGGGGACCGGGACCCGGACCGGGAGGCGGGCCGCCACCCGGAAACCCCCGCCGTCGAGTGCGGCGGCCTCCAGGGTTCCGCCCTGCAGGGCGACACGCTCGTGCATACCGATCAGACCGTACCCGGAGCGCGCCGCGGGCCGGGAGGCCGGTGCCTGCGTCCCCGCTCCGTCGTCGCGCACCTCCACGGCCACCTCGTCCCGGCGGTAGGTGAGCCGTACGTGGGCCCGCGCCTGCCCCGCGTGCTTGCGGGTGTTGGTCAGGGCCTCCTGGACGATCCGGAAGACGGTGAGGCCCACGCTCGGAGGCAGCGGGCGGACCGGGCCGTCCACGGTGAACTCGGTCTCCGTGCCGGCCAGCCGGGACTCGGCGATGATCCGGTCGAGGTCGTCGGCCCCGGGTTGTGGAGCCGGCGGGGTGTGCTCCGGCTCCTCTCCGGCCCGTAGTACGTCGAGGAGTTGGCGCATCTCGCGCAGCGCCATCCGCCCGGAGTCCTCCAGGGTGACGAGGGCTTCCCGGACGACCTCCGGATCGTGCGCCAAATTGGCCCGCGCCCCGCCGGCCATCAGCTGCATGGTGGTGATGTGGTGGGCGACGATGTCGTGCAGTTCGCGGGCGATCCGACGGCGTTCCTCGGCGACGGCCCGGTCCGCGAGCAGTGTCCTGTGGGCCTCGGCCTCCCCCTGCCGGTGGTTGACCACGGCGGCCACGCCGACGGCGCCGAGGGTGCCGATCACGTTCGCGACCAGACCCCACCAGCCGAAGGGCAGGGGCCAGCCGGCCTGGCCGGCGGCGATCAGCGGCACCGCCGCGACCACCGCCGCCGCGGCAACGGCGGGACGGCTGAACCGGGCCACCGAGTAGAGCGCCACCAGCAGGGTGAGGGTGAAGTGCGGTGTCAGAGGGGTGGTCATGTTCACCACCACGCCGAGGGCCAGTACGGAGGCGAGTACCGTCACCGGCCGCGCGCGCCGGGCGATCAGGGGCATCGCCGAGACCACCAGGGCGACGGCCGCGCTCACACTCAGGACCCGGCCCTCGGTCTGCATGCCCAGGGAGTAGCCGACGAGGTCGATGGTGCCCGCCGCGACCGCCACGAGTCCGTCGTTGCGCGTCCAGGGTGAGCGGTCGGCGGCGCGGTCCGCCCCGGGGCCCACGCCTTGGCCGCCTGCCCGGGCCACGTTCCACCCCGTGTCGCGGCCCGCGTCACGGTCTGCACCCGCACGCCCGCCGCCGCCCCCTTCGGCTCTCACGGTCACACCCGTACCCGTACCCGTACCCGTACCCGTACCCGTACCCGTACCCGTACCCATGCTGCCGGTCCTCCCCGTCGGCCGCCCCTCCCGGCAGGTGCCGGGCTCGCGCGGCCGCGCTCTCCGGTGATCCATTCTGGCACCGGCCGCCGCCCCTGCCACCAGTCCCCGGTGTGGGCCGGTACCAGGACTCCGGTCCTGATCGGCGCCCCCGGCCGGACCCTGGTCCCGCGTACGGATCCTCCGCCGTCCCGACGTTTTCCCCGCTCCCCGCTGGTGGTCTGGAGTCAGGCCGGGAACCCCGGCCGGCACCGCACAGACCGGAGGAGACCAGTGATCCGCGCCTTGACCCGATTCTCGACGCGAAGTCCATGGAAGGTCATCGCCCTGTGGGCGGTACTGGGCATCGCAGCCACCATCGCGGGCCAGGCGTTCGTCTTCCGCGCCATCCAACCCGGCAACGGCGGGTTCCTGCCCGCGCACTACGACTCGGCGGCCGCCCTGAAGATCGCGGAGGACCGGTTCGGTGTGAAGCCGGACGCCAACCTCCTGACCCTGCTGGTGGCGCGCTCGGACGACGCACCGCTCGGCACCGCCGACGAGGAGCGCATCGATGCGCAGGCCGCGCAGTTGGCCCGGAAGCGGGTCATCATGCCCAGGACCGAGGACACGATGCCCCTCGCCCAGGACCACTCACAGGTCCCCCGGGTCAGCCCGGCCATGACGGCGCCCGACCGCTCCTTCCGCCTGCTCTCCGTCGAACTGACCGGGAATCCCGCCGATCCCGGGGTGCAGGACACCTACCGCGCCTTCCGCGATTCGGCGCGGGACCGGTTCGCCGAGGACGGGCTGCGCACCGGTTTCACCGGCGGGATCGCCGACCGGGTGGACACGGCGGACGCCGAGAAGACCAGGACGACCGTGGTCGGGGCGGTCATGCTCGGGGTCATCGTCCTGCTGCACGTACTGGTCTTCCGCAGCGTCCTGGCGGCGCTGCTGCCGCTGCTCGCGGTCTCCGTCATCGGCGGCGCCGCGGCGGGCGTCGTGGTCGGCGCGGCGCTGCTGACCGGGACCGGACTGGCCGATTCCACGCCGGGGTTGATCAGCGTGGTGCTGGTCGGCATCGGCATCGACTACTTCCTCTTCCTCCTCTTCCGCTTCCGCGAGCAGCTGCGCGAACACCCCGCACAGTCCGGGCGCGAAGCGGCGGGCGAGGTCGCCGGGCGGGTGGGTACGGCCATCACCTCCGCGGCGCTGACCATCGTCGCCGCGTTCGCCACGCTCGGGGTCGCCTCCTTCGGCCAGTTCCGGGTGCTCGGGCCGGCCATCGCCCTGTCGGTACTGGTGATGCTGCTGGGCAGCCTGACCCTGATGCCGGCCCTGCTGGCGGTCACCGGGCGCAGGATGTTCTGGCCCTCCCGGGCGCTGAACCACGCGCCCCGCGCGGGCTCCGCCGCACGGCTGGGCGACCGTGTGGCGCGTCGGCCGCTGGCGCTGGTCCTGGCCTCGGTGGCACTGCTCGGCACCCTGGCCGCCGGTGTCATGGGCATGCGTATGGATTACGGGCAGGGGGGCGCGGCGGCGGAGCGCACTGCCGCGGTCGTCACCGCCGCCGAGATCTCACGTGCCCTGCCGGCCGGCGTGTCGGACCCGACCAGCGTGTTCGTCACGGCTTCCGACGGCGGCGCGCTCACCGTCGAGCGCCTGGGCGGTCTGTCCAAGGCGCTCGCCGCGGTCGGGGGCGTGGGCCAGGTCGCGGAGACCGTGCTGAGCCAGGACCGGCGGGCGGCCCGCATCGACCTGTTCCTGACGGCCGACCCGCAGCGCGAGGAGGCGCGCGACCTGGTCACCGGCCCGGTCAGGGCCGCGGTGCGGGCCCACGCGCCGGACGGTACCGAGGCGCACGTGGGCGGTACGCCGGCGCTCTTCGCCGACATCTCGACCGCGGTGGACAAGGACCTGAAGGTGGTCTTCCCGGTGGCGGCCGTGCTCATCGCACTGATCCTGCTCGCCCTGCTGCGCAGCCTGCTGGCGCCGGTGATCCTGCTGGCCGCGGTCGGGCTCGGCTTCGCCGCGACCCTCGGCGCCTCCACCCTGGTGTTCCAGCGCGCGCTGGACCGGCCCGGTGTGGACTTCACCCTCCCGCTCGTGCTGTTCCTGTTCGTGGTCGCGCTGGGCACCGACTACAACATCCTGATGAGCGACCGGATCCGGGAGGAGATGGAGCGGCCGGGGCCGGCACGGGCGGCGGTGGGCCGCGCCGTACGGCACACGGCGCCCGCCATCGCCACGGCGGGCCTGGTGCTGGCCGCGTCCTTCGGCAGCCTGGCCGTCACCCCCGCTCCGTCCACCCAGCAGATCGGCTTCGCGACGGCCCTCGGGATCCTGCTCTCCGCCTTCGTCCTGTCGATCGTGCTGGTGCCCGCGCTGGCCGCGCTGCTGGGCCGGTCCATCTGGTGGCCGGTGCGGCCGCGCCGCTCCCGTGCTGCCGTCGGTCCGAAGGAAGCCCCGGACCGCGTCCTGGTCGGCTGAACCACCGCGCGGTCACACGAAATCGCCGGCGCGAGCAGGGCCTCGTACGGTCCGGCGCGCGCCGGCGCCTCCGGTGTCGGGAGAGCTGGAACTTCCTGGCGTCGCAGGCATCGCTGCAGCCCGCATCTGCTACCGCCGCTGGAAGATGAACGCCGGACCAGCACAACGGGTACGGCAAGAGGTTCAGGTGAGCGAATCAGCTGAGCGGGTGCAGACGGGGACGGCACGTCGTCTCTCGCAGGAACACCGCGCTCGTGTCAAGGAACCTGTCCAGCACCACATGAGACGGCCCCTAGAGGCCCTCGCTCATTGATTTATGCGGACGGATAGGTCTGGCGCAACGGTGTCCGACGCGGCGTAGAGGAAGTCCAGGAGCTTCGAGTGTGCGTCGCCTCCGGCTCTGCCCGCTGCCTCTGAGTGCTGCGGTGTTTCCGTTGCGTTGTCGATCGCGTGCAGCCAGTCCAGCACTGCGCCGAAGTAGGGGACCAGGGCACCGGACGCTTCCCGTGACGCCTCCTGCATCTGACTCGGGCCTTCCACGTAGACAACGCTCATCAGCCGGCCGAGCGGACGCTCCAGCGCCCGTGCTTCATTCCAGAGGCGACGGGCGGCTTGACGGCGCTCTTCGCGTTCCTCGGGCGGGTCGCTCGCCGCGATGCCTCCGAGTTTGATGGCTGCCTCGCCGAGTGTTTCGTGCACCAGCCTCCAGCCCTCGGCAAAGGCCACGTAGGTTGCCTTGCGTGAGTCGCGCAGTGTACGAGTCCGGTCAGCGTCTATCTGAAGGTGTGCTTGTCCCAGTTGGGCCTCCGCCAGATCTTGGCCTGTTGTTCTGCCTTCCGTCCGGTGATCCATGCGGATGCCGTTGCGCCGAGTGCGCCGACCGCCGCTCCGATGACTCCACCGAGAAGTCCTGCGAGTCCTGCGTCCATGGCGTGAGTCTGTTGGTACCGGCCAGTGATTGCCAGGACGGAGCGGATTCGGGGCTGACGGTACGGACACCCGACCGGGCGGCCGCGGGATCCGCCGACTTACGGGGCGTCCGCTTGACCCGGAGCGGAGAAACCCGGGCCCGACCAGGGCGCGGTGGTACTGCGGCTGGCGAGGAGGCCGCCCGTTCGGCCGGTGTCAGGAGCCGTCGTAGTGATCCCGGCTGCCGGACTTGGCCAGCCCGCGGCTGATCATGTAGCCGACGGTGAGGATCACGATGTACAGCCACGCCTGGTCGGCGCGGAAGTAGTCGCGGTGCCCCTCTTCGGTGCCCACCAGCATGGAAGCGATCAGGACCGCGATGACGGCAGCGATGTAGACGAAGAACTCCGTCGTCTTCAGGGCCGACTTCGTCTCCGTCGACAGGCGACGTGTCCCCTGTCCGGAAACGTCGGCGCCGGCAGTCCGGCGGCCTGCGGGGGTGCCACCCGGGTTCGCACTGGTCATGGAAGGTGTCCAATCCGTTGAGGGGAGCACGGAGTGCTCCACGGGTTGGGATCACGCCAAGATCGGCGCCGTCCCACTCAGCGACTACCCGCAATAGGGAGGTAAATATCACGTAAGGGACAATATGACCCGATGGAGCTCGAAGCGCGGGCACTTGGCCGGGTTGACGGGAGCCTGGACCGGGAAGCCGCCGACGCGGGCACCGATGTCGCTCGCTCTCCCCGCCCGGGGGCCGGCGAAACGTGACGGCAAGCCCCGGGGGCGGGGGGTGGTGAGCCGCAGCCGCCCTTCCCGGGGCGACCAGGTGTCACCAGAACACACCCGATGCCCTTCGTTCGGGTACCGACCGCACCGACGGAGCGCTGCTCGTGGGTCCATTACGCCGTCGATCTTCAACGCCATGACAGCCAGCTCTGCTTCTGGTCGGTGGTGGGCACGACGATTTGGGCTTCACGGCTGTCGAGCCGCAGCGGTCCGGCCTCCCCGGGGGGGGGGGAGGCCGGACCGCTCAGGGCGTGTGCCCTGCGGCTGGTTCAGAGGAGGGCGTGATCTGCTGGTTTCGACGCGGTGGTGGCTGTTCGCAGGTCAGCCGGGCGGTGTTCAGTGCTTGCCGTGGTGGTCGGCCTTGCCGTTCCCGCCGTTGTTGATGCAGGTGTTGCCGAAGGCGGGGTTGAGGAGGCCGACGACGTTGACGGTGTTGCCACAGATGTTGATCGGGACGTGGACGGGCACCTGGACGACGTTGCCGGACAGGACGCCGGGGGAACCGATGGCAGCGCCCTCGGCAGTGGCATCCGCGGCGGCCATGCCGGCGCTGCCGGCCAGGACAGCAGCGGCTGCCGCGATAACGGCTGCGGCCTTTGCGATACGCGACATCGAAATCTCCTTGAGGAGCGGGCATGCCGCAGGGATTGCGGCATGGGCTCCGTTCAACAGCACGAGCCGGCGGCCGGTTACGGAGATTCGGCCGAAGCGGTGACCTCCGGCCATCTCCAGACCCGCCGGCAGAGCCGTTCGTGTCCGGCTTCGTGGAAGTCGCCCCGCCGTTCCCGACGGGCGCTCGACGAGACGAGCAGTGCCCTGCCGGCATCCCTCACACCGGCCCGCGCCCGCGGAAGCCGCGCCGTCGCTGCCGAGGGATCAGGGTCAGGTACCCGGGATCGCCGGGATCAGGTGATGAGGATGCCGCCGTCGACGTGCAGGTCGTGGGCGTTCATTCCGGCGTTGCGCAGCAGGAAGTCGGTGGCGTCGGCTATCTCCTCCATCGTCACCAGGCGTCCGATGGGGGTGCGCGAGGCGTGCGGGTGATCGGTGACATGACGCCACTTGGGACTGTCCCCGATGAGAGCGGGGTGCAGCGCGTTGACCCGGTGGGGGGCCAGTTCGGCGGCGAGGGTCTTCACCAGACCCGACAGGCCGGCGTTGAAGGTGGTCACCATGGTCGAGCCGGGGTAGGGGCGCTCCTTGGCCAGGCCACCGAAGACCACGACGGAAGCGGCCGGAGTGAATCGGTCGCTCAGGGCGCGGACGGCCTCGGCGTAACCGACCAGCTTGATGGTCACGACTCGGACGGCGTCCGAAATGTTGAAGTCGGCGAGCGTGTTCGGCACAGGGTCCATGGCTGTGACGACCAGGTGGTCGACTTCGGTGACGCTCGCGAGGGCGGCTGCGATCGTCTCCGGCCGGGAGAGATCGAGGGCGAGTCCCCGGGTCGCGCCGCCGATCTCGGCCGCCGCCGCTTCGGCCCGCGCTGTGTCACGGCTCGTGACGACGACAGAGTCGCCGCGGTCCGCGAACCGCTGGGCGATGACGCGCCCGAGTCCGCCGCTGCCGCCTATGACGATGGACGAGATCATGCCGTTGCCGCCTTTGCGTTGGGGAGCGTGCTGAGAGTGCGGGTGTTGAGAGTCGTTTGAGCCCCCGCGGCTCATGGCCACAACTGGGTGCGGTGATGTGAGGTGGGGGCGGCGGGTCTGGATGAGGTGCATGAGCGTCTACCGTGCACCGGGTTGCCCGATCGGAGCCGCAGGAGTCGGCGCCCTCGGCAGGCCCGAGCAGTGGTCCTGGCACCGGGTTCCAACTGCCGTGTCACGTCACGAGTCGTCATGGGCGGGATCGTGCAGGCCAGCCCCGCCCGTCGGGTGCCTGAGCTGGGCGTTAGCCTCGACGAATGATTCCTCCGCAGCATCTGAAGGTCATTACCCGTCACCGCGACAGGTGGATCTATGCCTACGTGATTGACTCCGGTGTTTTCGGAGTGCTGGAGCCCGCCGCAGTGTTCCAGCCGCAGGCTGGCGACGAGGTCGTGGCGTCGGTGGTACGGCCCGATCTGGAGCGAGTCGTGTACGCGACGCTGAACCGGGTCGTCTGCCTCACGCGCTCGGGTGACCTGGTGTGGGCGTCGGACTTCGAGCCGCACTCCGACGTGCCCCGTGGCCACCGGCCTGGTTGTGCGCTGTCCCTGGACGGCCGGACCGTGTGGGTCTACCGGCCGGACGCGATGGCGGGACGCGGGGGCGGAGACCAGTGGGTCGTGTACGACGCCGACAGCGGGGCGGTCCTCGCCCGCCGGGAGCTGGAGACGGTCGGGCACGGCGCCGGGCACCACGTGCACCCTGTGGACGGCAGCATCTACCTCGACATTGGTGAGGGCCAGGACGGCTCCGTCATTCTCCGGGGTACGGCCGGGCCCGATGGCGAGGTGGAGTTCGTGACGTACCCGTGGTTGGACCGCTGCCTGATCGACCTGGCGCCGGGCGGGGAGCAGTTCATGACCGTCGACCACGGGCAGGCGGACGTCTCCTTCCACCGCCACCCCAGCGGGGACGTGCTCTTTACTCTCCCCGTCGAGGCCTTCGGGTACGACCCGGAGGAGACCTTCGTGGAATGGAGCGGCGGCTACCTGACCCCAGACACGGCCGTGGTCACCCTCGGCAGTGAGACCGAGGAGGGGGAGGAGTGGTTCCGCTACCACCTGATCGACGTGCGCACAGGCACGATCAGCGGCGAGATGACCGTCGAGGCTGCCCACCCTTACGATTTGGAGCCTTTGGGTGACGGCTCCTGGCTTACCGACGGCCCAGTCCGCTGGTCCCACGATTCGTTGCCGTAGGCACCACCACACCCGGCACGCTGACGGAGGCCCGTTGATGGACTTCTTGGCGTGCATCCGGTGCTGGCAGTGGGGGCAGTTCAGCACCCGGGGGGCGTGACGCGGTGGACGTGCTGCCAGGCCCAGCCGCATCCGTGGTCACGCTGGGTGGCGTCGAGGAGTCCGCAGCCGAGGTTGTGGGTCGCAAAGGTCACCCCGCCGGTTCCCGGCCGGTGGCGATGGCTTCGTCGTACGCGGCGAAGGTGCGGTACAGGGTGGAGCGGCGCGGCCGATGCCGAGGTGCCTGGCGATGGCGGTGACCGACTCCTTCGCGTCGCGGCGGCGCAGGGCGACGGCGAGCATGTCGCCGTCCACGGCCGGCGGGCGGCCGCCGTGCTTGCCATTCGCCGCGGCGGTGTCCAGGTCGACCAGGGTCCGCTCGTGGATGAACTCCCGCTCGACCTCGGCCATCGCGGCGAACACGACGAAGAGGACCCTGCCCGCGCCCTGCGGGTCGTAGGTGCCCGCGAGGGGCCCGGTGCGGATCTCCAGGCGGTGGCCGCGCTCGGCGAGGTCCTGCGCGCTGGTGATCAGCTCGACCATGTTGCGGCCGAGCCGGTCGAGCATGGTGACGGTGAGGGTGTCGGCCGGCCGCAGGTCAGCTAGGGCGGCGTTGTACTCGGGCCGGATCTTCTCCCGCGCGCCGACCTTCTCGACGTAGATGCGCACGCACTCGGCATCCTTGAGGGCGCGGACCTGTCCGGTGAGGTCCTGGCCCTTGCTGGAGACGCGCGCGTAGCCGATCCGGTCGCCGGCGCGCTCCAGCGCGGCGAGCAGGCCCGGGTCGGGTTCGGGGCCGGGCTGCCAGGGCCTGCTGGGGCCGCGGACGGCAGGGATGCGGATCGCGGGCCCGGACTTCAGTCCGGAGACCTTCGCGTACCGGCCGGTGTGGTAGTCGACGGCGACGACGCCGGAGTCGGCCCGGCATGCCGATCCGGGCGCCGCCCCACAGCGCGGGCACGGTTCGCGCTCGACGAGCTCGGCGCGGGCAATCTCGTCCAGGTCGCCGTTCACGTGTTCCCCTCCCGCCCGGCTGCTCGATGCAGCCGTCCCGAATACCCGTCCCGCTTCTCCGCCGCGCCCGCCGGTTTCGGGACGCCCCCCGTGATCCCCTCGCCGCGGCGGGCGACCGTCCCGGAAGCGACCGTTTCTGGGACACAAGAAGCCCGGCTTTTCAGCAGACGCCAACCGGTCGCTTCGGAACGATTTCCCAACTGTCCTTAACGGGCTGATCGCCTGTGTGAGTCAAGCTCACGGTGTTGTCGTTCCAGCCTGTGAGTACCATCGTTGTGGCAGCGTTCATGATTTTTTGGTTTTCGCAAACATGGGTCCATTCTGCTCCCTTGCTGCCGCAGTACCCCATGATCAGCTTTCCGGTAGCCTTGAAGCGGGCATACTCCGGGATGAGGCATTTTCCCGAATCCCAGTTCATCAGGTAGAAGTGGCTTGCGTTGTAGGGGACGATTTTCCAATTCCCGTGCTGGTTGTCCCCGTCACATCTTTCTGTGACGATGGGGTCTGTCGTGCGTTCGTATCCACTCAGGCATTCCTCCGCGTCACTTTCACTGAACTTGATCCTGTGTCGGTAACCGCCGCCGTGTATCCCGCTGATGCTTGAGATCCACCGTTCGCCACCGTACGTGCCCACCAGGGTGGCCACGCGGCCATTGTCCACTGAATCTCCGGTGTACACACCGATGATGTGCCCCTTGTGCCAGATGCCACCCCCTGAGTCTCCCCTCTCTCCGCTTCCTTGGCCGTAGCCTCTGATTGTCATGGCGGATTCGGGGTCGAAGGGATCTTCTGAGTCACTGCCCGTCAGAGAATCGCTCACTCGGGAATTCTCGACTCGCATGGAGGCGATCTTGAGGTCCTGACTGTCGTCGTTCGCTCCGGATGATGTCCCTCCCCACCCGCTGAGCGCGATGGTTGCGCCGGGAACGGCCAGTCCCATCGCGTACTTGACTACGACTCCCTCAGAATTGGGCACCCTTTCCCGGAGTTTGAGGAGGGCGAGGTCCGTCCGCGGATGCACATGTATCTCGGATACAAGCATGCGGTGGCCACCGCGGAGATGCCGACTTCCGGCGTAGACCACACTGTTTGCCGCCGTCGCTCTTGTGACGCAGTGCTTGGCCGTGAGGACCCAGTCCGCTCCGATGAGCGAGCCCCCGCAGTTGAAACTTCCATTGACAAAGAATTGCACCTGGCCTCGGAGAGCGCCGGCTGTATCGCCTCCGGAAATCGCCGACGCAGGGCTGGGTGATGCAGTGAAAGCGGCAACGCAGAACGCTGTGGCCAGCGCGAAGCGCCTAGCTCCCGCCCTGCCCCTGCGCAGCGATTTTACCCAATCGAACAAGATCTTCTCCCTATCGGGCGCACGTTACGGTGAACACCTGATGCAAGGACAGGCGAAGCAACCCGGTTCGCGGATGTGGCGCGCCTCGCATACGCCGCCGGCGGGCTTTCCGGTTGCAGCTTGCTCTCGTCATTGCAGTTGTTCTCTGGTGTGACGGTCGTTCAGATGGCGCGGGCAATGCAGATGCGCGCACTGAGCCGGGGGCCGGCTTCGTAGAACATGTACTCGGTGCCGTTGTCGGTTCCGAATGAGGGAGCGGCGACGCGGCCTTGGTCCGAGCCGATCGGCGAGTGGAAAACACCCAGGTGGGTTTCGCGGTTGAATGCGTTGCCGACGTCTGTGATCCGCATACGGCCGTCGTTGCCGTGGTACGCAACGTAGGTGGTGTTGTTGCGCTTGACCAGCGTCGGTCCGGAGATGTCCGTGAGGCCGTCGGGTTCGGGGTTGACCAGGGGGGTGGGACTGAACTGCCAGTTGTCCCACCCATTGGGGGACCAGCCGTAGAAGATCCGTCGGCCGCCCTTCACGCCCATGAATACCATGACGTACTTGTTGTTGCGGCCCGGCAGCGCGTGTTCGAAGACGCGTGCGTAGGAGGTCTCGGAGGTGCCGGGAACGAGACGGGTGCTGAGGACGGGTGTCTCGTCGGTGAAGTTGATGCCGTCCCTGGAACGGGCGACCCGGGTGACGGTGTTCTCGCCGTGGAAATAACAAAAGAACTGCTGGCTTGCGGCATCCCAGATGACGTGCGGCGAGGAGACGTGACTGACCGAGGTCGACGGCAGATCACGGTCAATGATCGGGTTCGCCGCGGTGTCCCTGAACGGCCCTTCAAGCGTGTCGCTGAAGGCGACGCAGATCCCGCCCGGGTTCTCGTGCGGGGCGTAATACAGATAGAAACGCGATCGGGGATTCTCGATCTTGTCGTGGACTCCGCGGATGCACGGGAAGATGAACTCCCCGGTGAGGTTGTAGTTCAAAGGCAACGCCAGGGCATCGCGCAGATACCGGTATGTCGGCATGCCGCCCGGTCCTGCCGCCTGGGCTGGTGAGGCGAACGCGGCGGTCGCGCTTCCGGTGACCGCAGCGGCACCGAGGGCGATCCCACCGCGCAGGATGGCGCGGCGGTCGAATCCCGAGTGGTCGGGTCGTGTCATTACGTCTCCTGCGCACACGTCAGTGCTGGTCGGCTTCTCGCGGATGTGTGCCCGGTGCGCGACCGGGCAGCCCGGGTGGTATGAGTGGCATCGTGGCTGTCCGGGCTTGCTTTTCCCTTGCTTCTCCCTTGGTCCGCCGTCTTGCAGTCGCGTACCGGCCGCAGTACGAGGCGGCCGGCTTCGCCCGGGGCCCTCACGCGCCGACCTCCTGACGGCGATGACTCACGCCGGGACAGCGCGGTGAGCAGGGCGGGCGGGGCGCTCCAGGGGCAGGGGATCGGCCACGCACATGTCAGACCGTGGCAGCCGGGCCGTCGGTGGGTACGGGCTCCAGCCGGAAGGCGTCCCCGCGGGTGACCACGCGGCCGGCGGTCGGCGGGGGGAAGTGGGTGCCGAGGACGAGGGTGTTGGTGTCGGCGAGCGAGGCCAGCAGCGAGCGGCGGGTCGCCTCGGCCTGCGCGGGGTCGATGTCGACGCAGCTGCCGATGCCCGGGTGCGCCAGCTGAACCGGGTGGTGGATGCAGTCCCCGGTGATCAGGGCCGTGGCCTCACCCCTTCCCACCTGTACGGCAAGGTGGCCGGGGGTGTGCCCCGGGGCCGGTACCAGACGCAGGCCGGCGGCGATGTCGACCCCCTCGGCCGGCACGTCGATGAGTTCGAGCAGGCCTGCCTCCTCGATCGGGTGCACGGAGTCGCGGAACATGGAGCGCCGCGCCTCGTCCATGTCGTACCCGGCCCAGAAGTCGTGTTCGGCCTTCGCCGTGAGGTACCGGGCGTGGGGGAACGTGGGCACCCACACGCCGTCCACCGCTCGCGTGTTCCAGCCGACGTGGTCGGTGTGCAGATGGGTCAGCACCACCAGGTCAATGGATTCCGGGGTGAACCCGGCATCCGCAAGGCGCGCGAGGTAGTCGGTGCGCAGGTCGTGCCATGCCGGGTTCGCCCGTGTCTTGCCGTTGCCGACGCCGGTGTCGACAAGGACGCGCAGTCCGTCCACGACCAGCGCGAAACTGTGGCTGTCGATGTGCAGGACGCCGTCGTGGTCCGCGAAGTCGGGGCGGAGCCAGTCCTGCCCGGCGACAACGTCAGCAGTGGCGGCAGGCAGCAGCCAGGCGCCGGTCTGCCGCGGCAGGAGCATCTCGTCGATGCGGTGCACGGTGATGTCGCCGACGGTCCAGGACGGGACGAGCTGAGCTGTGCTCATGAGGGGTGCTTTCCTTCGTCTGGAGAGAGCGGATGTCCGCGCGGGAGCGGGACACGCATCGGAGGGAGGAGGTGCCCGCAGTCTGCACAGCTCGCGTGCAGGTGCCGCCCGAGATGGCTACGCGCGGTTCCCTTGCCCAACCTCGATCAAAAGCTATTGGTTTGCGTTAAGCACCGTAGGCGCTAGTGTCGGCTAACGCAACCTGTTAGCTTTAGTGCGGCGAAGTCGTACCGCGCCCCTTACTCCGATCAGGAAGGCCGCTCATGTCCGCCGCAGACCTCACGCCGCCGGAGGCGGCCCGCTGGGCCGAACGATGCGGGCTCCCGCTGGCACTTGAGCGCCATTCGGGAATGGCAGCCACCGCAGACCACATCCATTCCGTCGTCTCCGTCCTGCGCGAGCTGGACTTCGGCGACACACCGCCGTCCGCCGCGTACCGCGCCGCGGGATGGGAGCAGCACGATGCAGCCATATGAACTGTCCGTCGCCGACGCGGCCGAGGCCGTACGGACGCGGCAGGTGTCCCCGGTCGAGCTGGTGGACTCGGTGCTGGAGCGCATCGAGCAGGTCGAACCGCGCCTGCGGGCCTACACCACGGTGACGGCGGACCACGCGCGGCACGCGGCACGGCGTGCGGCGGCCGAGGTCGTCACGGACGGTGCCAGGGGGTCCCTGCACGGCATTCCCGCAGGGCTGAAGGACCTGATCGATGTGGCCGGGATGCCCACCACTGCGAGCTCCCGGGTGCGCGCCGGTCACCGGGCGGAGGAGGACAGCGCGGTCGCCGCTCGACTGGCCGCAGCCGGTGCGGCGTTCGTCGGCAAGACGCACACGCACGAGTTCGCGTACGGCCTGACCACGCCACAGACCAGCAACGCCTATGACCAGGGCCGGGTGGCCGGCGGCTCCAGTGGCGGGTCGGCCGTCGCCGTGGCCGCCGGGGCAGCCGCCTTCGCGCTGGGTACCGACACCGGGGGTTCGATCCGGGTGCCCGCCGCGCTGAACGGGGTCGTCGGCCTGAAGCCGACGTATGGACTGGTCTCCCGGTACGGCGTGACCTCGCTGGCATGGTCGCTCGACCATGTCGGGCCCATCACCCGCACGGTGGAGGACGCCGCGCTGGTCCTGGCCGCCCTGGTCGGCCACGACCCGCGCGACCCGGCATCCGTCCAGGCACCGCCCGTGGACTACCGGCCGGGCCCCGACCCGGATCTGACGGGTCTGCGGGTCGGCGTGCCGACCAACTACTACTTCGACCGGGTGGACCCCGAGATCGAGGCCGCGGTACGGCACGCCATCGGCCGGCTGGAGGCCCTCGGTGCGCAGCTCGTCGAGGTGGAGATCCCGCTGACGCGCTACATCCAGGCCACCCAGTGGGGGCTGATGGTGCCCGAGGCGAGCGCGTACCACGAGCGGACGCTGCGCGCGGTGCCCGATCTGTACGGGGCCGACGTCCGCATCCTCCTAGAGGCAGGCGAGCTCATGACCGCCGGGGACTACCTTCGCGCGCAGCGCGCCCGCACGCTCATGCGACAGGGCTGGCAGCACATGCTGGACACGGTCGACGTGATCGCCGCGCCGACCGTGCCCCTCACCGCCGTCAAGGCCGGCCAGGCGGCCGTGACCTGGGGCGACGGCACGGTGGAAAGCGTCTCCGACGCGTATGTGCGGTTGTCGGCCCCGGCCAACATCACCGGTGTGCCGTCGCTGACCGTGCCGGTCGGGTGTGACTCGGCGGGCATGCCGATCGGCATGCAGCTCATGGGCAGGCCCCTGGGCGAGGCCGCGCTGCTGCGCGTCGGGCACGCGTACGAGCAGACCGGCCCCGGCACCGGCCGCGCCCTGGCGCCCGCGGCGTAAGACGCGCGTCTGTGCCCGGACCTGCCGGGCCGGGGTGCGAGCGAGTTTCACCACCGCCGCGGTAACCCGACGGCCGACAGGTCTGCGGATGCGCAAACACCCCGGGCGGCGCAGTCATCCCGAGCGTTCGACTTCCTCTTCGGCTCGCCGGTGGGCAAATGTCTGTCGAGAAATCTCTTGCCGGCCCCAGGTCATCGCTCGGCCGGGGGACACCGTGCGGCGGGCCCGCCCGGGCGGTTCGCTCGACCGGCGGGCGCCCGCCGAGCCGCGAACCCCACCGAGATCTCGACCGCCCACACGCAGCGCGTCCTGTTCCCGCTCCGTGCACGCACCAGCTGGTGTCCGAGGCCATGAGCGAGCGCAGAGAAGGCATGGGAACCGTCATGCCCCTCCGCGGGATCCCGGCTCCGGAAGTTCGCCGTCCCTGACTCGAACCGCTTGCCTCCCGACCCCGTAGGTCCGTGCAGGGCATGGCGCACCAGGGAAAGGGCGCCGTTCCCATGGCCGACGCCCTGCCGGAAGGCGGCTCGGCCACCAGGCCGTCGCCGACACCCGAACAGGGACGAGAGCAGTGAAGCGCACAGCAGACACCGAGGCGCGGGGCACGACAAGGGGCCTTTGGTGCGGCCTCCTCGGGCCACTGACGATCAGGCGGGCCGGGGCAGTGCTGGATCTCGGGCCGCCCAAGCGCCGCGTGCTCGCCGTGCGCCTGCTCCTGGAGGAGGGACGCGCCGTCTCCACCGACCGCCTCTGCGAGGACCTGTGGGCGGGACGCCCGCCGTCGCGGGCGGTCGCTTCCCTGCATGCCCACATCAGCAGGCTGCGCGTCGTACTGGAACCGGGCAGGCCGCCGCACGGCAAGTCGGGTCTGCTGGTGCGCGATTCCCACGGATACTCCCTGCACGTTCCCCCCGAAGCGCGCGACACCTTCCGTTTCGAGCGCGGGGTCGCCGAGGCAGGCCGCTCCCTGTCGGCCGGAAGGGTGAAGGAGGCCCGCCGGGAGATCGAGCACGCCCTGTCCCTGTGGCGGGGCGCGGCCTTGGAGGATGCCCGGGACCACCTGTTCGCCGCCCGGCAGGCCGCCCGGTTCGAGGAGGACCGAATCGCCGCTGAAGAGCTGCGCATCTGCACGCTGATGCACGACGGCGACGTGAAGCATGCCGTCGGCGCGGCGGAGGCGCTCACGAAGCAGTATCCGCTTCGTGAGGTGGCGTGGGGTCTGCTGCTGTGCGCGCTGTACCTCACTGGTCGTCACGCCGAGGCGCTCGCACGCTTCGAGGAACTGCGCAAGCACCTGTCCGAGGAGCTCGGCCTCCAGCCGAGCCCATCGGTGAGCAGCTTGCAGGAGGCGATCCTCTGCCACGACGTGGGGTTCATCAGGCATACCTCCTGGTCCATCGTCACCTCGGGATATGACACCGGATACCCGTCGCAGGCGTTGGGTGTCGGCGTCACGGACATCGGCAGCGGCCGGACGGCGCAGCTGCCGGGTCCGGCCGCCGTCGACTCCGCCCCGCCGGAAGCGCGCGGAACATCCGATCAGGCGGCCCGTACCGATATCTCGCCGGGCCAGTCGGCTTCGCGCCCGGCGCAACTTCCGCCGGCCCCGGCATACTTCACCGGCCGCCGGGCCGAACTCGACACCCTGGCGGGGCTGCTGCCGCAGTCCTCCGAACACCGTTCCGTGGACGCCACCACCCAGGTCACCGTGATCGGAGGGGCACCCGGCGTCGGCAAGACCACGCTCGCGCTGCGTTTCGCGCACCGGATCGCCGAGCGTTTCCCCGACGGGCAGCTCTTCGCCGACCTGCGCGGCTTCGACCCGGGCGATCGCGCCGCCGAACCGGCCGAGATCCTCCAGAAATTCCTGATCGCACTGGGCGTGTCCTGCACGGCACTTCCGTCCTGCACCACCGCGCGCACGGCTCTGCTGCGGACCCTGCTGTCCGGGCGGCGCGTCCTCATCGTCCTGGACAACGCCCGCGACGAGGAGCAGGTCCGGCCCCTGCTGCCCGGGGCATTCGGCTGCATGGTGGTGGTCACCAGCCGCATCCAGTTGCAGGGCCTCGTCACCGTGGAGGGCGCCGCGGCGCTGACCCTGGACATCCCCCCGGCGGCCGACAGTCGGGCCGCCCTGGCCAGACGCCTGGGAACGAAGCGGGTCGCGGCGGAACCGCAGGCTGTCGAGGACATCATCAACCTCTGCGCACGGCTGCCGCTCGCCCTGGCCATCGCCGCAGCGCGCGCTACGCTGCACCCCGACTTCTCGCTGCGCGCCCTTGCCGAGGAAATGCGCGCCACGGAGGGGAGCCTCGACGCCTTCATCGGCAGCGACGGCGTCGCCGACGTACGCGCCGTCTTCTCCTGGTCGTACCGCGCCCTGTCCGGGCCGGCCGCCCGGCTCTTCCGCCTGCTGGCCCTGCACCCGGGCCCCGAGGTCTCCACCGCTGCCGCAGCGAGTCTGGCGGCGCTGCCGGTGATCGAGGCACGCCGCCTGCTCACCGATCTCACCCGTGCACGCTTGGTCAACGAGCCCTCGGTGGGCCGCTTCGTCCTCCACGACCTGCTGCGCGTCTACGCCTGGGAACTGGTCCAGCAGCACGAGACCGAGGAGGCGCGCGCCGCGGCCCGCACCCGCATGAACGACCACTCCCTCCAGACCGCGTCTGCCGGGGGCCAAGCCTGACCCATGGGCCGCTGCCGCGCTGTCATATGTCGAGGCCGGGGTCGTGGGGCGGCACCTGCCGGACACGCACCAGCCGATGGCCTGGGTACGCGACCGAGCTGCCGGTGCTCAGGACCGTGCTGCGGCAGGCCGCAGACGCGGGACACGACAAGCACGCCGCGCAACCGGCTTGGCGGCTCCAGGGGTATCTGGACGCGCAGGGGCGCTCGTCAAAGGCGGCCTCGATCCTGTCCGTCGCCCTGGAAGCCGCCGAACAACCGGGACGTGTAACCCGCTCCGTAGCCCTGGGGGATTGGCCGACCTGGCCGAGCCGTCCGCGAAGATCCTCGCTGTTCGCATACATGTCGGCCCGGAGCTCTACTCCGGCCATGTCTCCACGCGCAGGCGGCCGGTCAGTTCGCGCAGGGAGCGGACGAGGGCGTCGTACTGCTCCGGTGAGTAGCCCAGGGCCTCCCGGGCCGACTCCGCGATGCCACGCGCTCGGTCACGCAAGGCGTTCCCCGTTTCCGTGCTGGACACCTCTATCCGGCGTCCATCGCTGCGACTGCGCTGCCTGTCCACCATTCCCGTGTCCCCGAGGCGCCTCAGAAGGGGGGACAGCGTGCCGGAGTCCAGGCTGAGCGCGTCGCCCAGGTCCTTGACGGTGACCGGCCCCCGGTCCCAGAGCACCAGCATGACCACGTACTGCGGATACGTGAGTCCGAGCTCGGCCAGGAGCGGACGATAGTGGTTGGTCGCTGCCCGCGCCGCCACGTACAGGGCGAAACCGGGGTCGCCCTGGAGTGGCACACTCGCGTCCTCATGGGCCGTTGGTGGCCGGGTCAGCACCATGGATGTTCCTCACTTTGCCGCTGCCCCACGGCCACGGGTCTGAGTGCTTCTACGACATGGGGCACCTGTTGGTTCAGCACGACGCTCCGACTCCACCCCGACGGCTGAAACGCGCCCGTTACCGTCTCCCTGCTGGTCGCCGCCGTCGATCAGCGACCTGGCCGCTGCACTGCGCTGAGTGTGATCAGCGCCGTCGCGGAGAGCAGGGCGACGAGGGCGGCGTACAGATGGGCCGCTGTCCCCAGTCCGTACAGCTGAGTGAGGACGCCCGCGCCCACCGCGGGCAGGCTCATCGCCACGTAGCTGAGTACGTAGTACGCGGCCAGGGTCGTGCCGCGGTCCGGCCGCGGGGCCGAGGCGAGAACCATGCGCATCGAGCCCTGCGACACCGCGCCGAAGGCGACACCGGCGAGGACGGCCGCGGCGAACACGGCAGGCAAGCTTTTCAGGTGCAGGCCGGCCAGGGACAGTACGACGGCGACCGGGATCGCGGCGGTGCCGAAAAGCGTGGCGGTCACGGGGCGCAGCGCGCGAGTGGCCCAGACCGTGAGGGCCGCGAACAGACTCAGCGCGAAGAAGACCATGCCTCCTGCCGCTTGTGGCGCGTCAGGTGCTACGAGGCGGACGAAGGCCGGGCCGAGGGACGAGTAGAAACCGCCCAGCGCCCAAACGGCGACGACGCCTCCGCCGCTGAGCAGGAAGGCCCGGCGGGCAGGGGGTGACACCGCGACGCGCGGACGCAGGGAGCGCCATGCCCCGGGGTGACGGCGGGCTGTCTCGGGAGAGAGAGCGACGGCGACGGCCTGCGCGATGAACACGAGCATCAACGAGAGGTACACGGTGACCGTCGGTCCGGGTGCGTAGCGTATGAGCAGCGTGGCCGTCAGGATCCCGGCCGCCATGCCGGCCGCGGGCGCGATGCTGTTGGTCAGTGTGGACCGGCCCGGATGTCCCGGCTCGTCGAGATCCACCAGCGCGGCGCCCGCCGCGCCGGCGGCCGCGCCGGTGGCGAGTCCCTGCAGGATGCGGGCGGTGATGAGCGCGCCCAAGTCGTCGGCAGCGGCGAACGCTGCCATCGAGGCCGCTTCCAGAGCGAGCGCGCCCACCAGGACGGGACGCCGCCCGACGTGGTCCGACAGAGCTCCGGTGGTGAGCAGGGCCGCGAGAAGGGCCAGGGTGTACGCACTGAAGACCACCGTCACCGACAGCGCGGACAGTTCCCACCGGTCCTGGTAGACGGGGTAGAGGGGCGTGGGCGCGCTGGAGGCGGCCAGCAGGGCGATCAGGATCGATGAATCCACCGCGAACGGCATGCGCTTCGCCATGGCGGCGCGTGCCATCAGTGCGCCCGTGGACGCGCTGCTCATAGGACCTCCCGCTTAAAGCGATTGATTTGCTTTAAAGACCGTACGGCCTAGCTCGCGCTAATGCAATGCATTGGCTTTAGTGTCGAGAGGGTGGAGGGCACGTGACCACGCCCGGAGTCGTCGGTCGGGCCCCGGCGCGGTCAGGGCTGCTGCACCACAGCGGCACCTCATGCGCGGCTGCGAGGGGGAGGCGTCCATGGTCATGGTGCGTTTGCGGTCATGGTGCAGCCGAAGGCGATGTGGTGTCGGGTCGCACGGGATGGACGGGGCCACGTGAGGCGGGCGCGGACCACCCTGGCCGGTTAAAGCCAACGCTTCGCCTTGGCGATCAGGCGGCTCCGCCTAAGGTGCAAAACTTTGCTTTAGGCTGGTCTCATGAGTCGCAAATCAATGGTGCGCCCCGGCGGCCGCAGCGCCCGCGTCCAGGAGGCCGTTCACTCCGCAGTTCGTGAACTCCAGGTGGAAGTGAGCCGCTCGGCGCTGACCGTTCCTCTGGTCGCTGCTCGTGCCGGAGTCACTCCGTCAACGATCTACCGCCGTTGGGGCGACCTGCAGGAGCTGCTGTCGGACGTCGCGGTCGAGCACCTGCGTCCGGAGGCTCCGCCGGAGGACCACGGAAGCCTGTCGGCGGACTTGCGGAACTGGGCCGAGCAGTTCCTCGAAGAGATGGGATCGGCTGTCGGCCGGGCCTACATCCGCGACGCCCTGCTCGGCGATCCCGACGGTGACAACGCATGCAAGTGCTCGGTATTCGCGGGGGAGCAGATCGGCGCCATACTCGCCCGGGCGGCGGAGCGCGGCGAAGAAACCCCGGACGTCGAAACGGTCATCGACCGGGTCGTGGCACCCATGATGTACCGCATCCTCTTCCGTCCCGGCGGACTCACCGACGCATACGCAGACCGGCTCGTGCGGGAGACGCTGGACGGATTCGGCACGTCCCGCTGACCGGCCGCGATCCGTCCCCCGCCGCCGAGCGTGTCGCCGGGGACGCTCCGTCGCCGGCAGGCTGACGCTTCGGCCGCGAGCCAGAACCCGTTCTCGGGTTCTGGCTCACCTTCTGTGGTGCTGTCTCGAAGCCAGGGCGTCGGCAAGCCGCGCCGCCGGATCGCCAGTGACACGATGCCCGGAGCGTCCGGCCGGCCATGTCGAGATCCCGTCGTCCACCCACCGCGGAACGACGTGGAAGTGCAGGTGGGGCACCGACTGTTCTGATCCAGGGCCGCTGGCGCTGAGGACGTTCACACCTGAGGCGTCCAAGGCGGTCCGCGTGGCTTCGGCCACGCGCTGGACCAGTGCCATGGTCGCGGCGAGGACCGCAGGCGGCGTAGCGAAGACGTCCGCGTAGTGGGACGTTGGAACAACCAGAGTGTGTCCCGGCGCCAGCGGGCTCAGTGGAGTAAAGGCACAGGCCACTGGATCACGAGCCACCCAGCCCGCAGTGTCCTCGCGGATGAGCCTGCAGAAAATGCAATCCATGCGGCCCGACCTTGCCAGACGCGGGACGGCATTCGCGAACCAGTTCAGGTTCGACCGCGGACCACGGAGACGGCCCGCAACGCCACGGAAGTTGTGCCAGAACCCGTTCTCCTGGAAGAAGTCGCCGGCCGCACCGTCCGGCACGCCGAGCAGGGCATCGGAGCCGACCCGTCCGACCCCGCCGCCCTGGTGCTGCGCGGGGCACAACTCCGCGTCGGCTACCGGGCCGCGGCGCGCTCGCGGGTCCGCCGGGAGACGGTCCGGGACCCCAGCCGGGCGACCGCGCCCCGGACTGCGCCGGCCTGACGGCACCCGATCACCGCCCACCTAAGGCGCCTGTACGACCCGCTGCCCGCACGCGACCACGTCCTGCTGCTCTACGCCGACGGCCCGGCGGACGACGCCGAGCGCCTGGCCGGACCACGGCTTCGACGCCCCGGCCGCGACCGCCCGGGAAGCATTCGGAGGCAGGATGGGGGCCTGCGCGATCCTTGCGCCCGACGGCCCCGTCGGCCCCCCCGACGGCCCCGACGGCGCGACGCGGCTGCCGGTCCACGGCCACGGCGCGGGCGAGTTCACTCGCGGCTACGCGGCGTCCGGCCCGACCGCCTTCGTGATCCGGCCCGGCGCCCGCCCGGTGCCCGCGCCCGCCTCGGCGCGCCCCCGTCAACGCCTCACCGTGCACCCCGCGACCACCTGCGGCACCGACTCGTAGCACCGCTCCGCCGGAGCGCGCACGGCCCGCTGCCCCACCCGCCCGGCCTCGCCGTCCCACCTGCCGGACGGCGAAGACGCGCGCCGCGAGGCCGTTTTGGATTGCCGGACGATCCTCAATACGATCCGGCGATGATCACAAGAAATCGGCTCGCGGCCCGGGCGTGCGGACTGCTCGCCGCCCTGGTCGTCGGCCTCCTCCCGGCGAGCGCCACCGCCGCCGACGGACCGACACCGAAGGAACCCCCCAAGGTCGACCTCGTCCTCGACGTCAGCGGCTCCATGCGGGCCAATGACATCGACGGCCAGTCCCGGATGGCCGCGGCGAAGCAGGCCGTCAACGAGGTCATCGACGCGGTACCCGACGAAGTCCGTCTCGGCATACGCACGCTGGGTGCCGACTATCCCGGCGAGGACAAGGCGCTGGGCTGCAAGGACACCAAGCAGCTCTACCCGGTCGGCCCGTTGAACCGGACCGAGGCGAAGGCGGCCGTGGCCACCCTCGCCCCCACCGGCTGGACGCCCATCGGGCCCGCCCTGCTCGGTGCGGCCCAGGACCTGGAGGGCGGCGACGCCACCCGCCGGATCGTGCTCATCACGGACGGCGAGGACACCTGCGCCCCGCTCGACCCGTGCGAAGTGGCGCGCGAGATCGCCGCCAAGGGCATCCACCTCGTCATCGATACGCTCGGCCTGGTCCCCGACGCCAAGATGCGCGCCCAGCTGACCTGCATCGCCGAGGCCACGGGCGGTACGTACACCTCCGTGCAGCACACCGCGGAACTCTCCGGCCGGGTACGCCAACTGATCGACCGTGCCGCCGACCCCGTCGTCAACCCCGTCGTCACCGAAGGCGCGAAGCGGTGCGAGAGCGCGCCGCTGCTCAAGGCAGGGCTCTACAGCGACCGGGAGAGCTTCGGCGAGCACCGCTGGTACCGGGTGGACGTACGTCCCGGCCAGGAACTGCGCGCCTCGGTCAGCATCGCCGCCGACCGCGCCGTCAACAACGACTACGGCGTCCTGCTGCGCGCCACGACCGTCCACGGGCGGGAGATCGTACGGGGTTCGGAGGCCGGCGACGGGCGCACCGACGTCCTCTCGACGGGTCTGCGCTACCCGAAGGCCGAGATCGACGGCGAGGACGAGGAGACCGGCCGGCAGACGGAGACCGTCTGCATCCAGGTCAGCAACTCCTTCTCCGCGCCCGCGTCCGTCAAGACCGCGCCCGGCATGCCCGTCGAGCTGACCATCGAGCTGGTGGACGGCCCCGACGAGATCTCCGACGTCGCTGCCTTCGGGCTCGGCCGCGGCTGGTGGCTGCTGGCCGCCCTGGTGCTCACCGGCCTGGCCGCCGGCCTGGTGTGGGGATGGGTCTCCCGCTGGCGCGTATCCGTCTGGAGGACCAACTGATGCGTATCTCGCGCACCCTGACCGCGGCGATCCTGGCCGCCGCCGCCCTCTCGGTAGCCGCTACCGCCGCTACCGCCGCGGCCGACACCTCGGCCGCCACCCCGAGCCCGAGCCCGAGCCGGAGTTCCGGCACGGCCGACACGGCGCCGACCGAGGCGGGCACCAGCTTCCGTACGGCCGCCGCGTTCCGCCCGGGCCGGCAGGCCACGGCCGCCGCGTCCACCGGCGACTACCTGTACTGGGTGCTGCCCGTCGACGCGCGGCAGCGCGTCACGGTGAGGGCCTCGGTCACCCTCCCCCCGTCCACCGGCCGGCACGGCGCCGCGACCTGGCGGCTCGACGTGTACGACGGGCTGCGCCGCCGCCAGGCGTGCACCTACGGAACCCAGAACGCGGCGGCGGCCAAGGAAGCCGACAAGGTCGAGCTGTCCTGCACCTTGCGCACGGTCCGCGCCGGTGCCGAGGCCTGGGCCAACGACCCGCTGCCGGGCAGCTACTACGTCCGGCTGACCGTCGTCGACCTGCCCGAAGAGGACCTCGGACAGCCGGTGCGCGTCGCCGTCGACGCGGACCTGAGGGAGACCGGCGGCGCCCACGCGGTGGACGGCGCGCTCGCCGCCCCGCTGGTTCCCGCCACCGTCACCGGCGCCCTCCGCGAGCCGGAGGACGGCTGGTCGGGCGGCTGGTGGTCCGACCGCTGGATCTGGACCGCCGCCGGCGGCGTGCTCGGCGCTCTCGCGGGCATCTGGGGGTACTCCCTCACGCGCGGCCGGGGCCGCTCCTCCCGCATGCCGCACGGCGCCTGACCCCGAACGCGGAAGGGTCCCGCCGCGCCGCTCCGGCGGCCGGCGGGACCCTTCCGCTGTCGCGTCGCGTGCGGCTACTCGACACGGAGCAACCGGGTGCCGTACGAGGGCTCGTCCAGGTCGCCCCGGACCGCCACCGGCACGCTCTTCGCGCCCTCACCGCCCCCGATCGTCAGCCGACCGACCTCCGTACCCGCCTTCGCCGAACGGGGCAGGGACGAGTCGGTGCCGGAGAGGGCCAGCGACAGCTGCTGGCCCGGCACCCCGATCACGTTCAGGTCCTGGGTGGCGACCAGCGGGGCACGGCCGCCGAGCTTGTCGTCCACGTACCCCACGACCTGCCCCTCGCGGACCACCGGGGACTGCTTGAGGGCCGCCCGCACCGCCTCGATGATCTTCCTGCTGTTCGCCTTCACCAGGATCAGGCTGTTCGAGCCGTCCGGGTCCGGGCCGGTCACGTGCTGGTCCATCAGCGTGCCCAGGATCAGGGGGGTCTCGTCGCCCACCGACTTGTACGCGGCCCACATCAGGGCTCCGCCCGCGGGGGTGCTGGAGCCGGTCTTGATGCCCCTGATGCTCAGACCCTGAACGGTGAGCAGGTCGTTGTTGTTGACGAGCGGCTTGGACAGGCCCTTGATCGGCGCGCTGGGCAGGGCCACGATCGCCCGGAACGCCTCGTCCTTCATGACGGCCTCGGCGAGCTTGAGCTGGTCCGCCGCGGTGCTGACGGTCGCCGCCTCCAGACCGCTGGGGTCGGTGTAGACGGTGTCGTTCATACCGAGTTCCCGGGCGGCGGCGTTCATCTTCTCGACGAACGCGGCCTCGGAATCGGTGCCGGTGTCCCAACGGGCGAGCAGCCGGGCGACGTTGTTGCCCGACGGGATCATCAGCATCTTCAGCATGTCCTGCTGGCTGTACTTCGTCCCGGCGGTCAGCCCCTCGACCCGGGACTCGTGCTCGGAGGTGCCGTCCGCCACGGCTTTCGCGTCGACGCTGATGGAGGGGCCGGGGTCGTTCTTCTTGAGCGGGTGGTTCTTGAGGACGACGTAGGCGGTCATCACCTTGGCCACACTGGCGGTCGGTACGGGCTTCTGCTCGCCGAAGGAGCCGATGTCGCCGGAACCCGGGACGCGCACCGCGCCCTGGCCCTCCTCGGGCCACGGGATGGAGAACTGACCGTCCACGGTGTGCACGGGGGTCGTGGACACGATCTCCGGGAGGGGCAGCGGGCGCAGCAGCTGAACGGCGGCGGCCGCGCCGGTGACCAGCAGCAGGACGGGCGTCCACAGCAGCACGCGGCGCGGCGCCGTCCGGCGGGCGGTCTGCGGCGGGGGAGGCGTGTCGGTGAGCGGCGCCAGCAGGTCGAGCGGCGACCGGCCGGCGGGTGCGGGTGCGGGTGCTGGTACGGGCGTGGGGACGGGCGCCGGTGCGGTGGCGCGGGTGTGCAGTTCCTTGAGCGCCACGAACTCGCTCGTCCGCTCGTTGTCCGCCGCTTGCGCGCGATCCTCGGCCGGGGCCGGGGCCGGGGCCGGGGCCGGGGCCGGCGCCGGGGCCGGCGCCGGGGCCGGCGCCGGCCGGGACTCCCGACCTTCGCGAGGACCGCCCTTTCCGCCGTCCCCCGCAGCACGCGCTCCGGGCGCTCCGGGCGCGGCCGTTCCGGCGCGGGCGCCCGGCGCGGAGCCCGCGTCGCCGCGCACGTCCCGTCTCCCGGCCGTCTTGGCGGGGCCGCCGGATCTGCCCGCCGCCTCCTGTTCGACCTGGGCGGGACGGGATGCATCGGATGCGGGACGCGTTCCGGCGGGCGGGCGCGGGGCGTCTGCCGCGTTCCGCTGTGCGGGCTCCGCCGTTTTGGCGGGGGTGTCGGTTCCGTCCGGGGCGGTGGGAGCGCTGTCGGGCGCGGTCTTCCGTTCGGGCGAGCCGTTCTTCGCGGGACGCGTCCCGGCGGGGGAGGTGTCCAGGGCGCCTCGGCCCGCGTCACCCGTGGGGGTATCGGCCTTCCTCGGGTCGGCATGGCCCGTAGGAGCCGGCGTCCTGTCCGGCTCGGCCGGCCCCGCGGGCTTCGCGGGATCGGCCGAGCGCGGTGCCCCACCCGCCCTCGTCTCCGTCCCGGTCGACGCGGTGCGGGGGGCCTCCGGAGCGCTCCGCCCGCCGGTGTCGTCGTCGGCGCACTGCTCGGCCGCCGTCGCCGGATCGGCGTCGTCGGACTCGGCGGTGCCCGGCACTTCGACCTCCGCCGGAGCCGGGAGGCCGTCTGCGTCGCTCGTGTCGGTGGGCCTGGCGGGTCGTTCGGTCTGTGCCGGGACGGCGGTGGCGTCGGCGTCCGCGGTGGTCCGGGGATCGGCCGGGCTGGGGTCGGTGGCGCCCGTAGAGGTGGTTGCGGCTTCCGCCGTGGTGCGGTGTTCGGGGACGGCGGCCGGCGCCCGGTCTGCGCGGCCCCCGCCGTCGCCGTCGGCATCGGACACGGCCTCGGCCGAGTCGGCCCCCGCCGTGTCCCGGTCCGCCGGCTTCCGTGCCGTCACCGCGTCCGCGTCCGCGTCGCGCCCCGCGGGGACCGGGGTCCCCTCGTCCTTCGGAGTGTCCGAGGAGTCACCCGACACCGTTACCGCCTTCATCCCAGCCCCGCCTTGCTGCTCGTACCCGGCCGTCGCCCCCACCGCCCACGCGATGACCCGCGGCCCGCCGGTCTTGCCGATATCGTGCGGCGGGGCCCCCGGGGGTCCCCGCCGACCCCCTAGATGCCGGCCGGGCCCACCGCGTTCCCCGCAGCGCGACCTGTGACCGTACGGTCATACTCGGCCCGAACGCGGAACGCCCGGCGCGGCAGTGCCCACGAGGCTTACGCCTCCAGTTCGGACAGCTGACCCGCCGGCCGGCCCGGCCGGTGTTCCCGGTGAAGGTGAGCCGCAGGTAGCGCGTACCGGACGCCGTCAGCGGCACGGTGCCCCCGCCCCCGCCCCCGCGCCCCGGGCGAACGCGTGGCCGTCGGACGCCTTGGGCGTCGACAAGGCGCAGTTGTCCGCCGATCCGTGCACCGAGAGGGTCTGCGTACGGTCACCCCACGCGGGCGGGAGTTTCAGCACCAGGCGGCCTACCGTCCGATCGCCGCCCAAGGCCACCGTCAGTGACCGCGGGAAGGCGTGGTCGGAGCTCTCCCGGTACGTGCCCGCGTCGCCGTCCGTGACCTGCCCGGGGAGGTATCCCCGGCTGTGACCGGTGTCCGCCGCGGTCCGGCCCCGGGCGAGGTTCCCGCCGCCCGGCGGCGCGGGCGGGGGAGCGGTGATCGGCGGGTCCGTCGGACCGGTGTTCCAGCCGGAGTTGCCGCCGGCCGTCGGTGATCCGCAGGCCGGTATCGAGGCAGTTGTGGACCGGGGTGGCGGCCTGGGCGACGTTCCTCGCGGTGACGCGGGTGCGTTTCGTGTCCATGTCGGCCTGGGCCGGGAGGGCGTAGGTGCCGGCGCCGTCGATGGTGCCGTCGGTGAACTCGATCCCGCTGATGGCGCCCTCGATCGAATGGATCGCGGCGTAGGAGGAGTCGAGGATCTCGGTATGGACGCGACAGCTCGGCAAGTCGGCGACACGGCGGAGGCGAGCGCCTGCAACACGGACCGGAGCCAACCTCGTGACGGGGGGCGGCACACCCAGCCCGGGTTGAGTACGCCTACTCATCCCTCGCTCGCCGCGCCGTCCGACCATGGGGGCACCACACCGCGCCACCCGAACGGGGACGTCCATGCTCAGCCGAATCGCCTCCGCCGTCGTACCCGCCTGCGGGCGGCTGACGGTCACCGCCGACCCGGGCGCACCGCACGCCACCGGCAGCATCATCGTCGCCAACCACACCTCCCTGGCCGACCCGGCCGTGGTCGTCGCCGCGCTCCGCCGGCACGGGATCGACCCGGTCATCCTGGCGACCGGGGGCCTGTGGCGCGTACCGCTGCTCGGCTCCGCCCTCCGCCGGGAGGGCCACATCCCCGTCCACCGGGGTACCTCGCGCGCGGCCGACTCCCTGGACCTCGCGGCCGCCGCGCTGGCGGGAGGTCGCAGCGTGCTCCTCTACGGCGAGGGCGGGCTGCCGGTCCGCCGGGACGTGCGGGAGTCCGCCCCGGGGCCGTTCCGCAGCGGGTTGGCCCGGCTCGCCGCCGCCACGGGGGCACCCGTCGTTCCCGTGGGCCAGGCCGGCGCCCGGCGGCTGTGTTCCGGCGGCGGCGTGAAGCAGCTGGCCGGAGCCCTCACCGCCCCGCTCCGCCGGCCCGACCTGCACGTCCACATCGGATCGCCGCTGCACCTCCCCGACCGCGTGCCGGAGGCGACGGACCGGGCGCGGCAGGCCGTCACCGCCGCGTGGCGGACCGCGGCGCGGGCCCTGGGCGAGCCCGCGGCCCGCTAGCGGCAGCGTCCGGATGATCCGTTATGTCGACGTATGTACGGGTGTGGCGTGCGTGTGCGGGGAGGGGCTCAGCGGCTGCTGGTGTGCGGGACGCAGACCGGGGCGGCGGCTTCGCGGTCGGCGTCGGTGTCGACGAAGGAGACCATCAGGGGGCTGCTGCCCGTCGGGCCCCGGTGCTCGCGCGCAGTCGCTACCGCTCGACGCGCACCGCGCCGGGGCCCAGCGGGCCGCCCGCGGTGAACAGCGAGGCAGGGTTGGCTTCGGTGGCGAGGGGAGGGTGGCGGCACGCCAGGTGTCGAGGTCGGGTCGAAGCGCTCCGGCCGAAAGCCGGGCCCGTCGGCGGGCGGGTCACCGACTTCGCCGACGAGGGGTTCCATCGGAAGGCCACCAGGAGGTGCCGGTGGTCGACGGAGTTCCCGTTGCGCAACGTGAGGGTGAACTCCTGCGCCGCTCCGCCGCGTACGAGGGTCAGCCGACCGCTCCGGGTCTTGACCGCGACGGTCGGGCGAGTGGGCACGGGGGCGCGGTGGTGGCCCGCGGGGTGGGCCGGGCCGGCGCGATGGTCAGGGACGCGGTCGTGGACGGGGGCGACGGGGACACCGACGCCGAGGAGGCCGGAGACGCCGATTCGGATGCGGACGCGGCGACGGACGGGGAGGCCGTGGCCGACGGCGGGACGGAGGCAGCCGTCGGGGTCGCGCCGCCCGTGTCCGCGCAGCCGACGAGCCCGGCCAGGAGGGCGGCGGCCAGGGCGGCGGCGGCCAGGGACCGGAGCGGTCCGGCGGGTCCCGGCAGGGGAGAGGGCTCCTCGGATCGGCGGCTGACGCCGGTACCTCACAAGCCCGTCCCGCACGTACGGGCCCGTCCGGGCCTCGGACCGGCCGGTGACGTTTCGTCACGGCCGAACCCGCGCCCCGCGAGCCCGTCGCACTCGGCCTCGCGGGCCTGCCCGAAGCGCCGTTCGGCGCCGTTCGGCGCCGGTCAGTGCCGGTCAGTGCCAATCAGTCGCTGACGAGGCAGAACTCGTTTCCTTCCGGGTCGAGCATGCCCTGGAAGGAACCCTGGTCGTCGGTGACGACCCGGCCGACCCGGACCGCTCCCCGGCGCACCGCCTCGGCGGCCGCCGCCTCGATGTCCTCGACGGCGACATCGAGGTGCAGCCGGTTCTTCCCCGCCTTCCCCTCGGGCACCGGCTGGAAGGCGAGCCGCGCGAGACCGGGCAGTTCCATGTGGGACCAGCCCCGGTCCCGGTCCACGGGATCACCGCCGAGCAGCTCCGCCCAGAACCGGGCCAGGGCCCTGGGGTCATGACAGTCCACGACGATCTGACGCAGGTACGCACGCATGGACGCGACCCTACGACGCCCCGCCGGGCGCGGGCCCGGCCAGGTCCAAAGCGCGGACGACGGCGGCGGGGCCGCCAGCGGCGTGGTCGGGCAACCGCAGCCCGCCCAGGGCCCGACCAGGCGGAGGAAGTCGGCCAGGTCGCGTCGGCGGACGAGCGGCCGACGCAGCTCCGGCACCGGCCCCTCGATGACCGGACCGCCGTCTCGCTCCGCGTCCACGGTCAACCGGACCGAGCCGCCGAACCGCCGCGCGGGGTGAGGGGTCGTGCCCGCGACTCAGGTCTCGCCGGCACTGCCGTGGACGGTGGCGCCGAGGTTCTCCGGGCTCCAGATCCCCCATCCGCGCGGGATCGGAGAAACGCCGGTAGACGTCGGCGGGACGGATTTGGACGACCATGCTGTCGGACACGGTGAACGCACGGGGCATGGCTCTCCCTCTCGGCGGCCGACGCCACCGTCCTGGTTCACCCCTGGCTACCCGTGGGTAACTTCATCGGTGGCGGTCCCGTACGACGAGGGGAAGCCGTCAGGCTGGGTCACGCAGGCGTACAGGTGGGTGACGGGACCGGCGAGAAGGCCGGCGCCTCCGCCGCCCTGCCCTCGGCGCCGGGGCCCCGACGCCGGCCCCGCTGCCGTGCCCCACGAGGGGACGCCGGCGGCAGGGCCCGCGGTGTTGAGCGTGGCGCGCCCGGCCCGGGGCCCGGGGGCGGCTATTTCACCGAGCCGGCCATCACGCCCTGGACGAAGTGCCGTTGGAAGGCGAAGAAGACGATCAGCGGGACCACCAGGGACAGGAACGCCCCCGGTGCGAGGACGCCGATGTTGCTTCCGAACTGCCTCATCTGGGACTGCAGCGCCACCGTGAGGGGCTGGGACCCGCTGTCCGCGAAGAGCAGCGCCACGAGCATGTCGTTCCACACCCAGAGGAACTGGAAGATGGCCAGGCTCGCGAGGGCGGGACGGCCGAGCGGCAGGATGAGCCGGGAGAAGATCCGCCACTCGCTGCCACCGTCCATGCGGGCGGCCTCCAGCATTTCGCGCGGTATCTCGGCGAAGTAGTTGCGCAGCAGGAAGATGGCGAACGGCAGGCCGTAGGCGACGTGGAAGAGGACGACGCCCGCGATCGTGCCGAACAGTCCGACCGCACCGAAGAGTTTGGCCACGGGCAGCAGCCCGATCTGCACGGGTACGACCAGCAGTCCGACGACCACCAGGAAGAGGCTGTCCCGGCCGGGGAACTCCAGCCATGCGAAGGCGTATCCGGCGAGCGACGCGAGGGCGACCACCAGGACGGTGGTCGGCACGGAGATCAGGATGGTGTTCCCGAAGGCCGTCGCGATGCCGGAGTCCTTCAGCAGGGCGCTGTAGTTGTCCAGGGACAGCTGGGACGGGTCGGTGAGCGCGGTCCACCAGCCCTCGGAGGCGTTGTCCTGTTCGGAGCGCATCGAGGACAGGAACAGGCCCGCCAGTGGGGTGATCCAGACAAGGGCGACCAGGAGCAGCACGCCCTGGACGACTGAGTTGCCCAGCAGGCGCGAGAGCCGGCTCCTGCGGCGGGGTCCGGGCGTGGACGGGGTGGGGACGGGCAGGGCGGCTGCCGCCCGTCGGGCCGGCGGGCATTCGATGGTGCTGTGGCGGCTCATGCTCCGCTCCTTCGGAAACGCCGGATGTTGAAGATCATCGCTGGTACGACCAGTAGGAGCAGGACCACGCTGAGCGCGCTGCCGAGCCCTTGGTCGTTGCCTCCGCCGAAGGAGACCAGCCACATGCGGGTGGCCAGTACGTTCGCCTCTTCCTGGACCGGTCCGGGCGCGATGATGTAGACGAGGTCGAAGACCTTCATCACATTGATCACCAGGGTCACGAAGACGACGGTGAGCACCGGTGCGAGCAGCGGGATGGTGATCTTGCGGAAGATCTGGCTCTCCGTGGCACCGTCCATCCGCGCGGCCTCCAGCGCGTCACGCGGGATGGCGGAGAGGCCGGCGCCGATCAGGACCATCGCGAAGCCGGTCCACACCCATAGGTAGGCGGCGATGATGGCCGGCGTCACCAGTGCGGGACTGAGCCAGTTCACGCCTTGGTAGGGGGCGGCGAAGTTGGCCGTGGGGAGTCTGACGGTGTACTCGCCGTCGGCCAGGCCGGTGAGGCGGAACGACCCGTCGTCGGCCGTGGTGGCGGTCGCGGCCACCCGGCCGTCCTGTACGGCCTCGACCGTGATGCCGGGCAGCCCCTTCTCTCCGGGGTCGACCGTGCCCGGCGTACCGGCGCCGCCGGGGGCGAAGTCGAGGTAGACGGCGCCCGCGATGGAGTCGGCCCCGGCCACGGCGTCGGCTGCGGCCTTCGCTCCGGCGGGCATCGCGTCGGGTGCCACCCCGACGAATCCGAGGCTGACGGAGCGGCCGGGGCGCAGGGTCTCCTCGGTGCTGTACGGGCCGCCCGCCCCGCCGGTCAGACCGTGGCCCTCCCGGGCACGGGCCGTCGGGTAGGCGGCACGGTCGGCGAAGGTGTCGTGGACGCCGACGACGGCGGCGTTGAGCACGCCCCGGTCCGGGTCCTGTTCGTAGGCGAGTCGGAAGATGATGCCCGCCGCGAGGAACGACACGGCCATCGGCAGGAAGAGCACCAGCTTGAACGCGGTGGCCCAGCGCACCTTCTCGGTGAGTACGGCGAGCATCAGCCCGAGCCCGGTCAGCAGGAGCGGGGCGACCACGACCCAGACGGTGCTGTTGCGGATGGCCTTGAGGGTGGCCGGGTCGTGGAGGATCGCCGCGTAGTTCCCGGCCCCGACGAAGCGTTCACCGCCGGCGTCGAAGAAGCTGCGGCCTACGGAGAAGAGGACCGGGTAGACGACCAGGGCGCCGAGCAGCAGCAGGGCCGGCAGGACGAACACGACGGCGAGGCGGCGCTTTTTTCTCTGCGCCAGGCGCCGTGGATTCGTCGCGGCGCGGGTGGTCAGGGCGTCAGCCATGGGGAGCGCCTCAGTTCCCGTAGGCCTTGGCGGCTTCGGCCTCGAGCTTCGCGGCCGTGCCCTGCGGGTCCGACGGGTCGCGCAGGAAGTCCTGGAGGAGCTTCCACTCGCCGGCGCCCTTGGTACCGCCGAACGCGGCCGGGGCCTGGTCCGACATGTCGAAGCGGATCGAGTTGCCCGCCTCGATGAGCGAGGTGGCGGTGCTGCGGGTGGTGTCGTCGCCGTACGAGGCGAAGTCGACCGCGTTGTTCGGGGACAGGAAGCCGCCCGCGCCGGCCCAGACCTCGGCAGCCTCGGCTCCGGACAGGAACTCGACCAGCTTCATGGCGGCCTTGCCGTTCTTCGCGTCCTTGAGGACGACGGCCGCGTCACCGCCGCTGACGACCGGCGCCTTGCCGCCGTCGACCGAGGGGAACGGGAAGAACTTGGCGTCCTGCCCGAGCTTCCTGCCGAACTGGCTCTTGGCGACGCCGCCGACGAAGTCGCCCTCGTAGACCATGCCCGCCTTGGGCTCGGGGCCGAAGACCTGCGCGACCGACGAGGGGAAGTCGGTGCTCAGCGCCGTCTGGGCGCCGCCGGCGACGAGCTGCTTGTCCTTGAACAGGTCCCCGAGGGTGGTCAGCGCCCGGACGACGCTTTCGTCGGTCCACTTGAGCTTGTGCTGGGCGAGCTGGTCGTACTTCTCCGGCCCTGCCTGGGAGAGGTAGATGTTCTCGAACCAGTCGGTGAGGGTCCAGCCGTCCTCTCCGGCTATCGCGAAGGCCGGGCGGCCGGAGTCGGCGAGGGTGCGGCCCGCCTTCAGCATGTCGGAGTAGCTCTTCGGCTCGCTGACACCGGCCTGGGTGAAGGCCTCGGGGGCGTACCAGACGGTGGACTTGTGGGCGGCCTTGAAGTAGAGGCCGTAGTACGTGCCGTCGACGGTGCCGTAGTTCTTCCACACCGGAGCGAGGGTGGAGTCCGCCGTCTTGGCGGTCTGGTCGGAGAGGGGGAGGAGCCAGCCCTCCTTCACGAACTGCTGGAGCACGCCCACCTGGGGGATCATCACCACGTCGGGGGCATTGCCGCCTTCGATCTTGCTTCCCACGAAGGTGGAGACGTTGTCACCGGAGGGGACGAAGACCGTCTTGGCTCCGGTCTTCTCCGTGAAGGCGTCCAGGACCTTCTTGAAGTTCTCCTGCTCGCTGCCGGTCCAGACGCCCGCCACGGTCACGGTCTGGCCGCCGAGTTCGCCGCCGCTCGCGGGTCCGGTGGTGCCGCCGCATGCGGTGGCACCGAGGGCGAGGGCGAGGGCCGCCGTCGCGGTCGCCGTGGTCCGTCGGGTCGTGTTGCTGAGTCGTCGCATCGTGAGGTCCTTTCGAGGAAGTTCGGGGCTACGGGGTGGGTCCCGGCTTCACGGGGAGGGGCTTTCGCGCGGGGTCGGGAACGTCAGGGGGGCAGGGCTGGAGGAGCGCGGGCCGGCATCGGGTTCGCCGGGGCCCAGGGGGCCGGGGCACTCGGCCGTCCACCAGGCGGCGGTCGCTGCGGGGAGCACGCCGTCGGGACAGGGTCCGCTGGCGAGCAGCGGAGTCCCGGGGACGGGGGCGGGCACCGGCTCCGTGCCGAAGTTGACCGCGCAGACCAGGCCGTCGCCGCGGGCGATCGCCAGCACGTGGACGGGGGCGTCCAGCCAGCGCAGGGTGCCGTCGCCGAGCTGCGGCAGGGTGCGTCGCAGCTGGAGACCGTCGCGGTAGAGGTGCCAGAAGGAACGGGTGTCGGCCAGGGCGCGGTCGGTGGCGTGCTCCGCGAACCACTCGGGCTGCGGGAGCCACGGCTTGGCGGCGACCGCCTCCCGGCTGAAGCCGAACGGGGAGGCGTGCCCGGACCAGGGCAGTGGCACGCGGCAGCCGTCCCGCACGTGCTTGCGGCTGCCGGTGCGGCGGAAGATCGGGTCGGTGAGGACCTCGTCGGGCAGGTCCAGGACCTCCGGGAGGCCGAGCTCCTCGCCCTGGTAGACGTAGGCGGCGCCGGGCAGGGCGAGCATCAGGAGGGCGGCGGCGCGGGCGCGGGCGGCTCCCAGTCCGCTGCCTTCCACCCCGGGCTCGCCCGCGTAGCGGGTGACCGTGCGGACCTGGTCGTGGTTGTTGAGGACCCAGGTGACGGTGGAGCCGGTGCCGGCGATGTCGCGCATCGCCTCGGTGATGGTGGCGCGGAAGGCACCGGCGTCCCAGGGGGCGCTGAGCAGGTCGAAGAAGAACGCCTGGTGCAGTTCGTCGGGTCGGACGTACTCGGCGTGCTCGCGTGCGGTCGGCACGGACACCTCGCCGACCAGCAGCCGCTCGTGGCCGTCCCGGGCGGTGTACTCCTGGCAGACCGAGCGCCAGCGGCGCCACACGTCGTGGACCTCGGGCTGGTTCCAGGCCAGCTGGTTGACGGCGTCGCGGGCCCGTTCGTCGGCTCCGGGGTCGTCCGAGTCGGGCAGCTCGGGGTGCTTGAACAGTCCGGCGGCGACATCGATGCGGAAGCCGTCGACACCGCGGTCCAGCCAGAAGCGCAGCACCCGCTCGAAGTCGTCGCCCACGACGGGGTTGCGCCAGTTCAGGTCGGGCTGCTCGGGCGTGAAGAGGTGCAGGTACCACTCTCCGGGGGCGCCGTCGGGCTCGGTGGTCCGGCTCCAGGCGGGGCCGCCGAACATGGCGCGCCAGTTGTTGGGCGGCTCGCCCCCGTCCGGGCCGCGGCCGGGGGCGAAGTGGAAGCGGGAGCGCGCCGCGCTGCCCGGCCCCGCGGCGAGCGCGTCGCGGAACCACGGGTGCTCGCTGGAGCAGTGGTTCGGGACGATGTCGAGCAGCAGCTTGAGCCCGAGCCGGCGGGCGTCGGACACCAGCCGGTCGAACTCGGCGAGGTCGCCGTACACGGGGTCGACGCCGCAGTAGTCGGCGACGTCGTAGCCGTGGTCGTGCTGCGGCGACGGGTAGAAGGGGCTGAGCCAGATGCCGTCGACACCGAGCTTCCGCAGGTAGGGAAGCCCGGCCCGTACGCCGGCCAGGTCACCGACACCGTCCCCGGTGCTGTCGAGGAAGCTGCGGACGTAGACCTGGTAGATCACCGCGTCGCGCCACCAGGGGTCGGTGGGGGTGGCACTGCGGGAGGGGTGGCCGATGTCGGCCGGAAGGGTGCTGAGCATCTCGCGTCGACCTGTTTCTGCTGAATGCGAGAGCGCCCCAGATCGGTGCGCTGTTATGCATGCATGTTAAGTAGCACTGACTGGAAGGTGTCAACGATGTGCCCAGAAACAGTGGAAAGCTGGGGTGGTTTGCCCAAGAATGTACGATGCACAAACCAAGGGTCTCTACTTAACATGTAAGTAGCGACCCTTGGGGGACGGAGAAGAAGACGGAGAGGTGGGATCAAGCCGTGCGGGAGATCGGGCCTTGCGGCAGATCAGCCCCTGCGGGAGATCGTCCCGAGCTCGCGCGCGAGCCGCGCCGCCGCCTGCTCGGGCGTCTGGCGCAGAGCCATCACGTCCTGCGCCACCGCCTGCACGGCCAGGCTCACCTGGTCGTAGCGCGGACTCTTCGGGCGCGGCACCGCCGACAGCACGCTCTGCCGGAGCGTCGGAAGGTACGGATACGCGCGGATCAGCTCGGGGTCCTCGTACAGCGCGGCGCGCACCGGCGGCAGCGAGCCCTCGGTGAGCACCCGCCGCTGGACCCGTTCACTGGTGAGGTAGGAGATCAGATCGGCTGCCGACTCCGGATGCCGCGCACGGCTGCTCACCGCCAGGTTGGAGCCGCCCAGCACGCTGGTGCCGGGCCCGTCGGGTCCGGGCAGCGGCACGGCGCCGAACCGGCCCGCGACCTTCGACCCCTCGGCGCTCGCGTCGGCGTACACGTAGGGCCAGTTCCGCAGGAAGAGCAGCCGGCCGTCCTGGAACGCCTGCCGGGACTCCTCCTCCTTGTATCCGAGGGCCTCGCGGGGGATCCAGCCGTCCCGCACCCCGTCCGCGAGGAAGCGCAGTCCGGCGCGCGCCGCGTCGGAGTCCACGGTCACCCGGGCGCCGTCGTCGCGCAGGATCGAACCGCCGGCCGAGTGCACGGCCTCGGTGACGTTGACGGTGAGGCCCTCGTACGGCAGGAACTGGCCCGCATAGCCGTCCAGTCCGTACTTCGGCGCGAGGGTGCGCGCCTGGCGGACCAGCTCGGCCCAGGTGCGCGGCGGCTGCTCGCCCTCCCGGTCCAGGATGTCCTTGCGGTAGTAGAGCAGTCCGGCGTTCGTGACGTACGGGACGGCGTACAGCCGCCCGTCGAAGGTCGCGGTGTCGACGACCGGCCGCAGGAAGGCGTCCAGGGGGAAGCGGTCCCGCTCCAGCGGGGAGATCCATCCGGCCGCCGCGAACTCGGAGGTCCAGGCGACGTCGATGTTCAGCACGTCGAACCGGTCGCGCCCCGATCGCAGTTCGCTGATCATCTGGGCCCGGGTCTCGTCGGCCGAGTCGGGCAGTTCCACGAGGGTGACGGGCTCGTCGGGGTGGTCGCGGTTCCAGTCGTCGAGCAGCGGGGAGAGGTAGTCGGTCAGGTCGCCCGCCGTCACGAGCGTCAGGGGGCCGCGCCCCTCGGAGGCCGCACCCCCGCCAGCGTCGGCGCGGACGCCGAAACCGGCGTAGCCCGCCAGCACCACCGCCACGACGAGGAGAGCTCTACCCGCGGCATGCATCCACCGCATAGATTCCTCCCAGTGCGCGCTCGGGCTGCGCCGCCGACCATCGTGGCCCATATATACCCGTTAGGCATGGGCGATACTAGACGCCCAGGCAGACAAGACGGACTCGGACGCCGATCGGTCCGGTGCCGGGTGAACGGTTGACTACGGAGCGGGAAGGAGGGGAGCGCGTTGCGGCTGGCGCTCCTTGCACTCCTCACCCGTAGCCCTGCGCACGGTTACGAGCTGAAGCAGGACCTTGAGAAGCTCCTGGGCGCCGCGTACCCTCAGCCCAATGTCGGCCAGATCTACGTCACCCTCGGCCGGCTGGAGAAGAGCGGCCTGATCGAAGGCGAGGACGTCGAGCAGTCGGGCCGGCCCAACAAGCGCACGTACAAGCTGACGGACGCCGGGCGCGAGGCCGTGCTGGCCTGGTTCGAGGACACCGCGGAGGAGCCCCGGGTACGGGACGAGTTCTTCATGAAGCTCGCGCTCGCCCCCCGGTCCGGTCTGGCCGACCCCGTCGCGCTGATCAACAAGCAGCGGCGCCAGTACCTCAACACCATGCGGGACCTGTCGAAGCTGGCCGCAGCCGAGGACCGCGACAACAAGATCTCCCAACTGCTGATCGAGGGCGCCATGCTGCACCTGCAGGCCGACCTCGACTGGCTGGAACGCTGTCAGGAGGAGCTGGAATGAGCGACGACGCCACCACCGCTCCTGCGATGCCCATCGTGCGTGC
Source organism: Streptomyces sp. NPDC055254 (assembly GCF_053606025.1). Classification (NCBI taxonomy): domain Bacteria; kingdom Bacillati; phylum Actinomycetota; class Actinomycetes; order Kitasatosporales; family Streptomycetaceae; genus Streptomyces; species Streptomyces sp. NPDC055254. Next base: position 88,804 of record NZ_JBSGQV010000010.1, read on the forward strand.
CGAGGGCCTGACCAAGACGCACTACGGCGAGGGCGCTCCGGTGCCCGCCGTGCGCGGGGTGGACCTGTCCGTCCAGCCGGGCGAGTTCGTCGCGGTCACCGGCCCGTCGGGAGCCGGCAAGTCCACGCTGCTGCATCTGATCGGCGGCCTCCAGCGGCCCGACAGCGGGAAGCTGTGGCTCGGCGGGGAACGGGTCGACGCCTACCGCGAGGCCCGCTGGGCGGTCCTCAGGCGCCGCAGCATCGGCGTCGTCTTCCAGTTCTTCAACCTGGTCTCCAACCTCACCGTCGCCGACAACGTCGAACTGCCCGCCCTGCTCGCCGGCGCCTCCCCGAAGGCCGCCCGCGACTCCCGCGCCGAGCTGCTCGCCGAACTGGGGCTGGAAGGCCGCGAACGGTCGATGCCCGGCGAGCTGTCGGGCGGCGAACAGCAGCGGGTCGCGCTCGCCCGCGCGCTGGTCAACCACCCCACGCTGCTGCTCGCCGACGAACCGGCCGGCAGCCTCGACAGCAAGGGCACCCGCGAGGTGCTGCGGCTGCTCTCCCGGTTCCACCAGCGCGGCCAGACGATCATGATGGTCACCCATGACGCCCGGATGGCCAGTGCCGCCGACCGCGTCATCAGCTTCTTCGACGGACGCATAGCCGACGACGCGCAGCTCGGCGGCGGGCGGCGCGGGCCGGGTGGCGGCGTCTCCGGCGTACTCGAACTCAAGGAGTGACCGTGCGGGCCACTCTGCGCTGGGCGCAGGCCGACTTCCGCGCACACCGCGGGGAAGCCCTCTTCGTCGTCCTGGCCAGCGCCGGGGTCATCGCCTCGCTCCTGCTGGCCGGTGCACTGTTCAGCTACGCCGCGAACCCCTGGCAGCGCGTTTTCAACCAGTCCCAGGGCGCGCACATCTGGCTGCACACCCGGGGCGGGGCGGACATGGACGCCCTGTCCGGCGTGGACGGCGTCGCGGCCCTCTCCGGTCCGTACCGCACGGCGGCCACAACGGTCGAGTCCCGTGGCGCGCGGGTCGGGGTGACGCTGCGCGCGGCCGAGGCGGCGCCCCCTGAGACGGGGCGGCCGCTCGTCACCGCGGGCGGCTGGCTCTCCCGGCCGGACGACGGCGACCGGGACGGCAGCGTCGTACTGGAGGATTCGGTCGCACGGGCGTTGTGGGCGGAGCCGGGCGACACGGTGCGCGTCACCGGACCGGACGGTGCCCCGCACGTGCTGCGGGTGGGCGGGATCGCCGAGGTGGCCGAGCCCCGCTACCAGCCGGGCGGCGGACCCGGCATCGGCTGGGTGCTCCCCGGCACGCTCGACGAGATCGCCCGGGAAGACACCGGGCAGAGCGTGGGGCTGCGCCTGGAGGATCCGGGCGACACCGACTTCATCGTCCAGCGCGCGGTGACCGTACTCGGCGCCGACCGGGTGGCACAGGTCACCAAGTGGCAGCAGGCACGGGCCGAGGCCGGCGGCGACGACCGGCTCCTGGGAAAGATGTTCGCCGTCTTCGGACTCGGAGCGCTGCTCGCGGCGGCGCTCGCCGCGTCGGGAGCGATCGGCGCCCGCGTCCGCGGCCAGCTCAGGGACATCGCCATTCTCAAGGCCGTCGGCTTCACCCCCGGCCAGGTGACCCGCGGCTTCCTCGTGCAGCACCTGGCCTTCGCGCTCCTCGGCGTGGCCCTCGGCACGGCGGCCATCGCCCTCCTCGGCGCGCGGATACCGGGGCGGATCGGTGAGGCGGCGGCGGTCTGGCAGGACCTCCCCGGGCACACCGCGCTGATGATCGGCATCCCCTGCGGCGCGGTACTGCTGATCGCCGCCGCCACGGGCCTCTCGGCCTGGCGGGCAGGACGCGTGCCGCCGGTTCCGGTGGCCCGGGCCGCGCTGCCGTCCGCCGCGCCGATGACCGCACTCGGCAGGCGGGCTCTCGGGATGCGGGTGCCTCCGGCCCTGGTCCTGGGGTGGCGGGCGGCGTTCGCGCGACGCGGCCGGACGCTCGTACCGGTGGCCCGGCTCGCCCTGCCGCTGCTCCTCATCACGGTCGCGCTCGTCGCCTGGTCGACGCTGGACCAGTTCCGCAGCCGGCCCGCGCAGGTGGGACGCCCCGCCGCACTGACCGTACGGGCCGATCAGCCCGCCGGGCCGTCGGACTCGGAGCTGGAGAAGACCCTCGCGACGATCCCGGACATCGCCGCGGTCCATCCGGGCGCGGAGATGGCGGCGCTCGTACCGGGGCAGACCGGCACCATCACGCTGCGCGGGCTGGGGACGGCTCGCCACCCGTATCCCTCGACCGTGGTGGAAGGGCGCGCGGTCGGCGGCCCGGACGAGGCGGTGGCCGGGCAGGGGCTGCTGGACCTCCTCGGAGTGCGGGTCGGCGACTGGGTACGGATGACCGTCGGCGGACGGCCGCAGATCCTGCACCTCGTCGGCCGCACCATCGAACCCGAGTCCGGCGGCCGGGTGATCACCACGACCCTCGACGCCCTGCGGGAACGCGATCCGCAGCTGCGCCCCGCCTACCACGCCCTGGTGCTCCACGAGGGGGCGGACCCGCGGGCGGTGAGCGGAACACTCGCCCTGGCGGCGGGCGGAACGCTGGAGATCAGGGAGACGCCCAATCCCGCCGACCGGCTGGAGCCGGCACGCGGAGTGATCGCCGCACTGATCGCGGTACTGGCACTGATCGGGCTGACCGAACTGCTCACGCTGATCAGCACGGGCGTACGCGACCGGGGCCGGGACCTGCTCGCGCTCAAGGCCATCGGGCTGACGCCCCGGCAGATCGGGGCGATGATCGTGACGGCCGCCGGTCTGACCGCGCTCGTCTCCGCGGTGGTGGGGACGGCGGTGGGTGCGCTTGCCGGCAGCTGGCTGGTGGACACGCAGGGCGCGTCGAGCGGGATCGGTGCGGGGATCGCCCGACTGCCCTCCCTGCCGGTGCTGGTTACGGTGGTCGTCGGAGCCGTACTGGGTGCGGTGGCGGCGGCGGCGCTGCCGGCGACACGTGCGGCGCGGCGGCGCCTGGCGGACTCGCTGAGCGAGACGCTCTGACCCCGAGGACAGCCGCGACCCCAGGGGCGAAGGCCGGCCGTTCCCGATCACCGGGACGAACTACCCCACGCGCGATGGCGCCGGCATCCGGGACTACGTGCACGTCTGAGACCTCGCCGCGGCCCACATCGCGGCGATCAAGCGCGGTCGCTCTTGGTTTGGTGCCGTTGCCCGTGCCCAGGTTGATCGCGGTCGAGCGCTTCGCGTCCGTGAGGATGGAGTCGAAGCGGCGGAACTGCTGGGGTGGACCCCCAAGCCGTCCCTGGAGGAGGGGATCCGGTCCGCTCTGGACTGGATTCCGGTCCGCGACGAGCGACGAAGTCCTGGCCACCGCCATCCTCGACCGGCTCCTCCACCACTGCGACGTCGTCCCGATCAACGGCCCCAGCTACCGGCTCAAGAACCGGCTCACCGCCATCGAAGGAGACGTCGGCGCCGCCTGACGGGCTGCCCACCCGCCCCCACTCGTACCCGCCGCGCCGTACCCGCACCGTCGCCCGCCCCCTCCTGTCCGCACTGCGGGCAGCGCCGCACGCTTCGTCGGAGCGATCCGGCCCTCATACCTGGAGGGTCGCCTCCAGGACGGTGATCGCATGGCCGGTGAGGTGGACGCGGTCACCGTGGACGGAGGTTTTGACCAGGCCGGTGCGGGCGGAGGCCTGGAAGCCGGTCAGGGTGTCGCGCCGGGCCAGCCGGGCCGACCAGTAGGGGGCCAGTGCCGTGTGGGCGCTGCCGGTGACCGGGTCCTCGGGGATGCCCTCCGCGGGAGAGAAGAACCGGGAGACGAAGTCGTACCCGAGGTCCGGCGCCGCCGCCGCGGCGGTGATGATGACACCGCGCAGCTCCTCGCGCCGGGTCAGGCCGGCGATCGCCCCGAGATCGGGGCGTACCGCCCGTACGGCGGCCTCGTCGGGCAGCACCGTGAGGAGGTCCCCCAGCGCCCCGGTGCGGAAGGTGGCCTCCGGCCGCGCCCCGAGGGCCTCGGCGAGACCCCGGGGTACGGGGACCTCGGTGCCGGGTGCGGCCGGGAAGTCCAGGGTGACGGCCCCGTCCTCGCGGGGGTGGGCGGTGAGGATGCCGCTGAACCGGCTGCGGAACCGTACGGGTCCCGGGGTCAGACCCTCCCGGTGCAAGGTGTGGGCGGTGGCCAATGTGGCATGACCGCACAGATTGGTCTCGACGAGCGGCGTGAACCAGCGGATCTCCCAGTCGGCGTCCCCGCCGGCCGGCAACGGCAGGGCGAAGGCCGTCTCCGAGTGGTTCAGCTCTGCGGCGATGTGCCGCAGCCACTGGTCGTCCGGCCATGCCCCGGCCGGGAGCAGACAGACTCCGGCGGGGTTTCCGGCGAAGGGCCGGGAGGTGAAGGCGTCCACGATCTTGAGATGCATGCCACGAAACGTACCGAGGCCAATCGCGCCATGGGCAAGGCCAATTCTGCGATAGTGGCCTGGATCGGCCCTCAGTGGCCCGGGCGGCCCGGCAGCGGGGGTGAACCTCAAGTCCAGGGTGAGGGTCGGGGGGTTCCCGGGGCTTCGGGGCGGGCCGGGGCCACCGCCGGGTCAGACCAGGGGCTTGGTGAAGTTGAAGGCCGTCACGGACATGCGCTCGCGGAAGTAGAAGCGGTGGGCCTCGGTCCGATGGGTCCCGGAGTCGAGGTTCAGGGCCGTGCAGGCCGCGGCCCGGGCGTGCTCCTCCAGGTGCGCGAGGAGGGCGTGGCCGACGCCCGTGGAACGGGTGCTGGCGGCGGTGACCAGGTCGTCCACGTACAGCTTGCGGACCTGGCTGGTGTTGGCCACGATCCGCCAGCCCGCCGCACCCACGCACGCACCTTCCCCGTCGTACGCCGCAGTGAACCGCAGCCCCTGGCCGCTGCCCTCCGCGAGGACCGCGCGGAACAGCTCCTCGGTCAGATGGGGGCGCAGTTCGCGCAGGACGGGCAGCAGGTCCTCGGCGAGCCGCGGGTCGCCGGGCTCCAGGTCGATGATCTTCATGGGGGCGAGCGTATCCGCGAGACCCCGCGCCCCGCCGGGTTCGGGCGAGCTGGCCGGGCGGGGCGGGCAGGCCGACCGGGCAGGGCGGGGCACGGCGGTCGGGCGGGCCGATCGACCCCGGGCGAGCCGGACCGACCCCGGCCTCCGGCCCCGCCCCGGCCCCCCCGACCCCGCCCCGGCCGGACCTCGGGGCTCGGCCAATCGGCTATCCCTCGGCCGCGCCCGGCAGTGCGTCGGGACAGCGGGACGAACTCTCCCTAGGTTCGGGGGTGCCCCTTCGACCTCATGAAAAGGTGGATCCATGCGCTCCATGCGTACCGTGTTCTCCGTCCTCGCCGCCGGCGCCATCGTCCTCGGCGGGGCCTCCGCGGCCAGTGCCGACGTAGTGGTCTTCGCCCCCGCGGAGAACTCGTACACGCTCGTCTTCGGCGACTGGCTCCAGTTCGCTGGCGACGACGTGTTCAACGCGGGTCACGACAACACGGTCGGCTCCAACAACTGACCTGCCGTCCGACCGTGCGGGCCCGCGGCCCGGTGCCTCAGCGCGCCGGGAAGCGGGCCCGCACCGTCTCGGCACGGGAGTGTTGCGCCCGTCGGCTCCCGCGGCATCGGTGCGAGCCCGGCCAGTTCCGCCCCGCCGCCGTCCCTCCAGCAGGGCGGAACCGTCCCGCTCCGCCCGGCCGGCATGTCGAAAGGGGAGGGACGGCTCCGACGTCCCGTACGAGAGGCCCGGACCCGGGGCTCGCGAGCAGAAGGAGTGGCATCCCGTGAAATACATGCTGATGGTCCTCGGCAAGCAGGACGACTACGACGCCATGGGCGGCAAGGCGGGCGGCGAGGGCCCTGCCTGGTCCGAGGCGGAGCTCAAGGCCATGTTCGACCACATGCGGGCGCTGAACGACGACCTCGCCGAGTCGGGCGAATGGGTCGACGGCCAGGGCCTCACCGAGCCCCGGCAGGCCCGGCTGGTCACGGCGGCCCCCGACGGGACCCCCGTGGTGTCCGACGGGCCCTACGGGGAGTCCAAGGAGGTGCTAGCCGGGTACTGGATCGTCGACGTCGCCGACTTCGCCCGCGCCGCCGAGATCGCCGCGCGGGCGTACGCCTGCCCCGTCCCCGAGGGCGCGCCGAACTACCCCGTCGTCGTCCAGCCCGTGGACGAGGGGACCGGGACCGAGATGTGACGGCGGACCCCGCCCCCGCGATCGAGGACCTGCTGCGCCGCCTGGCGCCGCAGGTCCTCGGCGCGCTCGTCCGCCGCTACGGCCACTTCGACGCCGCCGAGGACGCCGTACAGGAGGCCCTGCTCGCCGCGGCCCGCCAGTGGCCCCGGGAAGGCATTCCCGCCCGTCCGCGCGGCTGGCTGATCCGGGTGGCCGCCCGCCGTCTGGTGGACGAACTGCGCGCCGAGGACGCGCGCCGCCGCCGCGAGGAGCGGGACGCGGCGCTCACCCCGCGCGACGCGTTCACCGCCCCGCCACCCGGCGAGAGCCGCGCCCCGGCGCAGGACGACACGCTCACCCTGCTCTTCCTGTGCTGCCGAGCCGAGCTCCCGCCGGCCGCCCGCATCGCGCTGACCCTGCGCGCCGTGGGCGGTCTGACGACCGCCGAGATCGCCCGCGCCCAGTTGGTGCCCGAAGCGACGACGGCGCAGCGGATCAGCCGTGCCAAGCGCCGGATCAGGGAATCGGGGACGCCGTTCGGCATGCCGGGCGAGGACGAGCACGCCGAACGCCTCGCGGACGTGCTCCACGTGCTCTACCTGATCTTCAACGAGGGCTACACCGCCACCTCCGGCCGCGACCTCCGGCGCGCCGACCTCTGCGCCGAGGCGATCCGTCTCACCCGCGCCGTCCACGCCCTGCTGCCCGCCGACGGCGAGGTGTCCGGCCTGCTGGCCCTGATGCTCCTCACCGACGCCCGCCGCGCCGCCCGCACCGGCCCCGACGGGAACCTGGTCCCCCTCGCCGAACAGGACCGCTCCCGCTGGGACCGCGCCGCCGTCACCGAGGGCGTCGCCCTGGTCAGCGAGGCACTCACGCACACCGGGCTCGGCCCCTACCAACTGCGCGCCGCCATCGCGGCCGTCCACGACGAGGCGGCGAGCGACGCCGACACCGACTGGCCGGAGATCCTCGCCCTGTACGAGCTGCTGATCCGGATGGTCCCGGGGCCCGTGGAGCGGCTCAACCACGCGGTCGCGGTGGCCATGGTGCACGGGCCGGCCCCCGCCCTCGCGCTGCTGGCCGACCTGGAGCGCGACGACCGCCTGGCCGGTCACCACCGGCTGGAGGCGGTACGGGCGCACCTGCTGGAGACGGCCGGAGACCGGGAGGCCGCGCGCGCCGCCTACACCCGGGCCGCCGCACTCACGCTCAGCCTCCCGGAACGCCGCTACCTCCGGTCCCGGGCCGCCCGGCTCGCGGAAACCGGACCGGGCGCCGACGGGGCAGACGCGTCCGCATGACGGACACCGCGCACGGTTGTCGGACCCCCCGCCTAGTCTTGATCACGTGAGCCCGACCCCTGACACCACGACCCCCGGGACCCCGGCCCCCCGTGCGGCCGAACGCTCCCTCGCCGAGATCAACGCCGACATCCGGGGCCTCTTCGCCCGCGCCGAGGGCCGGCTGTCCGACGCGGAGCGGGTCCGGCACGCGAGGCTGCTGCAGGAGTGGGCCGCGGCGATACGGGCCTCGGTCGTACCCGCCGCGTAGGACATAGGACCGCCGCATCCGCCGGACGGCGGCGGGTGTCCGCGCCGTGAGCCGCGGACCCGCGACCGGCGGGCCGGCCCGCCCCCTCGTCCCTCCTCGTGCGTTTCGGCCATCGACTGCCCCGATTCGGCCAAGTGGCGCAATCACCCCCGGCCGTGCGGCGCGTTGCGGGAAGCTGCTCCAGCCACATCGAGTCAGCGGAAATGGTCGAGGACCGGGTCGGTCTGGCGGTGAGGAAAGGTCCGTGGTGCCAGTGGACTTATTGTTCGGCATTGCCGAAAAAGTGGTCGTCGCCGCTTCGGCCTCGACGCTCTCGCTCGTGGGAATGCGCCTGTTCAGACCTCGCATCAAAATCTCTTCCGACATCGCGGCCAAGTGGTCCGTGGAGGGGCAGGGACTGCGGTACAGCATGAAGTTGGTCAACCGGAGCCGGCGCATGCTGGTGGACCTGAGGTTCGAACTGGTCCTCGTCTACGAGAACTCCGAGGGCCGGACCAAGACCAAGCTGATCATGCGCAACCGGCCGGATCCGATGTCCATCAAGGGGCGCAGCTGGCGCAAGCAGACGGAGAACGTCTCGGGCGTGTACACCGTCGCGTACAGCGAGGACATCATCGGACTCGTCGCCGCGCGCACGCTCGGCGGCACCCGCCCCGCGCACCTGCGGTTCCGGTGCTTCGCGCGCGACGGAATGTCCGGCATCGGGAAGCAGTTCGAGATGAAGTACGAGGGGCCCCTGGAGCACATGCTCTACGGCAACTTCGAGAAGGGTAAGGGCCGAAGGGTGACCCGCGAGGAACCGCACGAGGGCTGGACGCGGAAGATGGCCCTCTTCGCACCGGACGCGTCACCGGCCGAGGGCGGAGCGCGGACTCCCGCCGCCGCCGCGAGCGAGGGCGCGGACGGAACGCATCCCGCAATGGTTCCGGGGCCGCGCGCCGACGGCGACAAGACCCCGGACACCGTCGCGCGTGACGCCGGCCCACCCGGCGGGGACGCCGAACCGGGCCGCTGATCACTCCAGGGTTGAGCCGGGGCGTGCGTACGCCCCGGCTCGGCCCCGTACGACCTCCCGCACCCGTGCCACGAACTGCTCGTCCGGCCGCCTGAGGTCGTCGCCGAGGTGGTCGCGGACCCCGGCGTCCCGTAGGAGATCGAGGCGGGCGAGCGGCCATTTCGAACTCATCAGCAGGTCGTGGTCGTCCGGACGCCCGCTCAAGTGCTCGTCGAGCATGCGGAAGCCGGCCAGGTAGACGTGGTCCTTCACGAATCCTCCCGGCGCGGAGGTGTCCACGAGGCCGCGCTTCACGCGCACGGCCACATCGAAGGCGGTGTCCGTCGGGGCGTACGGCGCGAGGGCCTCGACCACGTCGACGAAACTCCCGCGCAGGGCCGCGTCCACGGCCACCACACGCAGGGCGAACCTCCGGTCGAGCGCACCGCCGTTCGCCGCCCGTTGCTCGTTCCAGACGGCGAATCCCTCCTCGGTCGCCGTGTGCCCGGAGAGTTGCAGACCCAGTATCCGCGCCCCGCGCACGGCATTGACCCATCGGAAGACGTGCGTGCCTATCTCGTGGACGACGAGCCGTACGAGCTCGTCCCGCGAGAGCCGGATGTCCGGCCGGATCCGTACGGACCGGTCCGCCGTCGACACGCTCATCCGGGCGGCCGCGCCCGGCTTGATCCGGACGGTCCAGTCCGTCAGCCCCTCCTGGTCGAGGACGGCCGTGATCGCCGAGGCGGCGGCGGCCGCGTTCAGCGCCGGCTCCTCCTCCGGCCGGTGGGCCCGCTCCGGGCCGGGCCCATCCGGGCCCCCTTCGAGGAGCGCGACCGCGTCGGCGAGCAGGGCGGCGTCCGGGGCCCCGTTCTCCCGGGTCGTGGCCTCCGTGATCCTCACGGCGTCGTGACTCGCGCAGGCCAGGTACCTGTCCAGGTGCCGCGCGGCCTCCTCCGCTATCAGCCGGTGCCAGGGGTCGTCGTGGGCGGCGCCCTCGGCGACGATCGCCCGCAGGGCCCGGGAACTGCCCTCGTCCGCCTCGCGGTACGTGAACCGGGGGCTGTCCGGAACGCCCCGCCGAGCCGCGCGCAGGAACCGCTCGCGGTGGCCCCCCAGGTCGTCGGGAAGCACCACCGCCAGCAGCGACAGTCCGGCGGTGGCCGCCTTGTACCGGCGGGCCGCGGAGTCGGCGCGCCGCATGCCGTCCATCTCGGGGTTCACGCCTGAGTGCTCCGTAGGTCGCGGTCGTCGGGGTCACCCGGTCATCGGCCGACGGCCGCGTCCCGAGCCTCTCTCAGCTCTCTGTTCCCATCTGTTCGAGTACTAATCTGTTCGAGTGCCGAGTGCCGAGTGCCGAGCGCCAAGACCGGCCCCGGCGCGGCCCGTTCGGCTCCGCGCGCTCCCGCCCTCACCGACCGCCCGCGCGCTCGCGCAACCGCCGCTTGTCGGGCTTGCCGCGCCCGGTCAGCGGAATCTCCTGCTCCCAGAACACCGCGGTGGGCCGGTGTGCCGGGGCCAGGGCCCGCTCCACCAGGTCGCACGCCTCGCCCGCCGCGACCGGACCCGGTAGGTCGCCCGGCGCCGGGACCAGGAAGGCGCACACCTCCTCGCCCGTCCGGTCGCTGTGCCGGCCCACGACCACCGCCCGCGCCACGGCCGGATGCCGGGTGAGCGCGGCTTCGACCGGCAGGCAGTACACGTTCTCCCCGTCGACCATCACCACGTCCTCGACCCGGTCGTCGAGGTACAGGTACCCGTCCCCGTCGAAGTGCCCGAGGTCGCCCGTCCGCAGCCAGCCGTCGCGCAGCGCACCGTCCGTCAGCCGGGGCCGGTGCCAGTAGCCGGCCATCATGGCCGCCGACCGCGTCCACACCTCCCCGGTGGTCCCGGAGGGCACCGCCGCGCCGCTCCCGTCCCGCACCTCGACCCCGACCCCCGCGACGGGGCGCCCGACGGAGGCGAGCAGCTCCGGCCGGTCCGCGACGGCCGCGTCGTGGTCGGCGGGGGAGAGGCGGCAGATCACCGCTGCCTCGTTCGTGCCGTAGCCCTGCCGCCACCGCCCGCCCCAGCGGGTCACCGCCTGCCGCAGCCGTTCCGGGTGCACGGGCGAGTCCCCGTACGAGATCCGCTCCAGCCCGGGCATGCCGTCGGCCGTCACCGGATCGTCCAGCAGCCGGTAGATCATCGAGGTCGTCACGTACGTGGACACCGGCCCCAGTCGCAGGCACGCGGCGGCGAACTCCCTTGGTGCGAAGGGCTCCAGGACCTCCACCCGCCCGCCGGCCCGCAGCTGTTCCAGGCACCGGCCGCCGGACCGCTGGGCCAGCGAGGTGACGGACAGATAGACCGGCGCGGGCCCGTCCGGGTCCCGTTCGGTGTTCCGCGCGGCCATCGCGCCGAAGGTGGAGGCCACCCCCTTGGGCCGGCCGGTGGTGCCGCCGGTGTAGGTCACCCGTGCCAGGTCCTCCTCCCGCGCCTGAACGGCCACGGGCACGGGATCGCGCCGGGCCGCCCGGCGCAGCGCCTCGTCCAGGGCCAGCACGCGCACCCCGGTCGCGGGCACGGGAACCCCGTACAGCACCAGGTCCGGCCGGCAGTCCCGCAGGATGAACTCCAGCCCGTACAGGGCCGGTCCGGCGACGACCTGGGTCAGCCGCGCACCCAGGAGGTGCGCGGCGAGGCGTACCCACAGCACCTCCGGCCCGTTCCGGGCCGCCACGCAGGCCAGCCCCGAACCCCGCCGCACGCCGGCGTCCGCGAGCACCCCGGCCAGCCGGTACCCGCACTCCAGCACCTCCGCGTAGCGCAGGACGTCAGGTCCGGCGCCGATGGCCGGCCGCCCCGCGTACCGCTCGAACGACGCCACCAGTCCCGTGACGTACCGCGACCGCGCACCCGCCACCCGAGGCCTCCCTCTCCGGCTCCGCGGCCGACGCTACGGCCGTATCCGCGGCGGCGGCGCCCGCCACACCGGCGGCCGATCGGGTGAAGCCGCGGAACCTGCCGCGGGCCCGGGCGTTGATCAGAGCGCTCACCCCCGTGCACGTGTGCAACAGAAGGACGATGATGATCAAGAAGATGATGGCCGCCGCCGCCGCCACCGCCTCCATCCTCGGTGCGGGCGCCGCGCTGGCCGCCCCGGCCATGGCCATCGGCAACGACAACGGGGTCAACACCGTCAACGGCAACGGTTCCCAGCAGATCTACGGCAACCAGAAGACCCACGGCGACCTGAGCCCGCAGCTCAGCCTGGTCCAAGGCACCCTGAACAAGCCCTGCATCGGCCTGCCGGCGAAGGTCAACCTCCAGTCGATCCTTGCCGCTGTCAACGTCGGTGTTCAGGACATCAACATCCTGTCCAACCCGCAGAACCAGCAGTGCGTCGAGAACTCCACCCAGGCCAAGGGCGACGAGCCGCTCTCGCACATCCTCAGCAACATCCCGGTGCTGTCGGGCAACCTGTCGAACGGCAGCTGACGCGGTCCCCTTTTCGAGCCGGGGCCTCGGACGCCTGCGCGAGTGCCCACGGGGCCCCGGCTTGTACCACCCGGACCCGCGGATCCGACTCTTCCGCCCGGGCACCCTCACGACGCACGAAGCCTCCCGCCGACCGGAGCGGGAGGCTTCGCCGCGTCAGGAGGCCGCGCCGCGAGAGGGCCTCGCCGCGCGGTACGTGCCCTCAGCCTGCCGACGGCCGGGCGAGGCGCTCGACGCGGGTCAGGAACTCGGTCGGATGGAAGGGCTTCGCGAGGCACTCGTCCACGCCCGCCTCCAGCGCGCGGGCCGTGCACTCCGGATCCGCGGGCGGCAGGGCGAGGATCGGCGTCCGCCCGTGGACGGGATGCCGGCGGATCTCCTCGAACAGGGCCACCTCGTCCAGTCCCGGCCCGGTGCGTTCGCAGACCACCAGCGCGACGGCGCCGCCCCCGTCCAGGAGGGCTACGGTGTCCGCGCCGCTGCCACCGTCGACCACGGCGTACCCCCGGCCCGCGAGGAGGCGCGCCAGCAGGTCCCGGAGCGTGCGGTCCTTCGCCACGAGAAGGATCTTGCCGGGGGTGTCGCCGCTCATCGTGTGCCTCATCGTCTGCGTTGCGTCTGCGTCTGCGTCTGCGTGTGCGTCTTCGTGCGCGTGTCGTTCGTGCGCTGTTCCCGACGAGCGTACGAGAAGGACGGGGCGCCCCGTACCGCCCCTTCCCGGCGCAGGCGTGACGACGCGGCCGAGCGGGGCAGGGTCCTTGCCTGTCCGCGGGAGGCGTGTCTAGCTTCGGGCATGACCACTGAGCCGCAGCGCTTCGAGATCCTGCTGGTGCCCGAGCACATCGAGAACCTGGGCCGAGCCAAGGCGACGGACAAGGCCTTGCGGTCCGCCGTCGTCGAGGCGACCGGCAAGAAGGGCGCTTCCGGGTACCCCCGCTACCAGGGCGAAGGGCTGGAGGCCGACATCGATCCGCGCACGCGCACCGTGGAGGCACTGCTCGTCGACGGCGCGGAACTGGACTACGGCCTCAAAGCCGTGATCGCCCCCGAGCCGGACCCGCACGGCGCGCGATGAGCGCGTGAGGTGCGGTCCCGGGGGATCGACTCCAGGACCCGCGGCGGCTCCACGCGACCGCAGCCGCGAGCTCGCCCGGCGCGGCGGGTGTCCGGGATGCGGCCGTGCCCGTCCCGGCGGACCCTGGACCCATGTCGCACCAGGACCCCCCGCCCGGCTGGGGACAGCCCCCGCCCCCGCCCGCGCGGGCGCGCAACACGGGCAACGGTGCGGTCAGCCGGTGCGGTGTGCCGTCAGGAGCAGGTACTCCCACTCCATGGCGCCGTTCGCGGTGTGCTCGCGTACGAGCGCGTCGAGGTCGGCGTCGAGGGCGGCCACGCGTTCGGGGTCGTCGCCGATGAAGCGGTAGACGGCGATGGTCGGCCCGTAGCAGGCCTTGAAGAACGCGCGGAACTCCTCCGGTTGCGCGAAACGGTCCACCCGGACCGTACGGCGGGTGGCCTCCACATCGGTGACCGAGTCGCCCAACAGCTCGTGGACGTGCTCCTCGTCGCCCCACAGCGGCGGCGGCTGGGCACCGGGTGGCGGCGGGGGCGCGTAGGGCTTCATCGTGGCGAACATCTGCCCGATGAACCCCTGCGGGGTCCAGTTGATCAGTCCGACGGTGCCGCCCGCGCGGCAGACGCGCAGCATCTCCGCGGCGGCCGCCCCGTGGTGGGGAGCGAACATGATGCCGACGCAGGACATCACCTTGTCGAACTCGCCGTCCGCGAACGGCAGTGCCTCCGCGTCGGCCTCGCACCACTCCAGCTCGACACCGCGTACCGAAGCCAGGTGCCGGCCCACCTCCAGCAGATCGGGGGTGAGGTCGGACGCGACCACGTCGGCTCCCGCCTCGGCGGCCGGAATGGCCACGTTGCCGGAGCCGGCGGCGATGTCGAGCACCCGGTCACCGCGTCCGACGGCGCATTCCTGGACGAGCAGGGGACCCAGCTCGGAGATGAGGCGGGAAGCCACGGACGGGTAGTCGCCCAGGGACCACATCGCCCGGTGCTTGTCCTTCAGGGCGCGGTCGGCCTGGACCGCGTCGCTCAGCTCGGTCATGACGGCCGCCCTCCAGAGTTCGCAGCGCCCCCTCTGTTCCGAGCATAGGTACGTTTGCGGGGCGCGGCTCCTCGACCGGGTCAGAGCCGCGGAAGGCCGCCGGTGACACGGCTCCACAGGGTGGATCGGGTGGCGCCGAAACCGCTCTCGTGCACCCACACGTGGGCGCAGCCCGGGCACTGGAGGTGGAGCAGGCTGCCGGTGTTGGTGAGCAGGTACCGCCAGTGCGCGGAGCACGTCCGGCCCTCGGCGCACGGCGCGCAGCCCCGGGTGTCGTCGCAGTTCGGGCAGGCCGCCCAGGCCCGGCGGCCGATGTCGGCCTGCGGGTCAAGCGGCAGCACTGCCGTGCCCCCGCTCCGGGAGCACGCCGGCCGCGACCAGATCGTCGTACATGCGCTGCTGCGCCTCGTCGAGCCCCGAGTAGAGCAGGTCGTACGCCGCTTCCTCGCCCCGCAGTACCTGGACGGGGTCCCAGTCGGGGCCGAGGGCGGCCATCACCTGGGCACGGCGGAGCAGCTCGTGGGAGGTGAGGTCGACCGTGAGGTGCGTCAGCGCCGTCGGGTCCGGCCGCCCGGCGCCGGATGTGCGCGGGGCGGCGGCGTCGGGGCCGTCGGGGGACGGAGGGTGCTGGCTCATACTGCGAACTTAGGTAACCCTTCCTCGCCTGGTCAAGGGAGGGTGGGCGGAGTCACAGCGGCCCGTCCGTCCGTCGCGGCCCCGGAGGAGCGGCGGCGCCTCAGGCCGCCCGGGAGGAGCCGTTCCGCCCGGGACCGAAGTCGCGCGCGAACGCCTCGCGGAAGCCGGGCCGCTCGACCGCCCGCTCGAAGGCGGCGGTGGCGCGGGCCAGGCCGGCCTCCTGCTCCTGGGCGGCGGCCAGCTCGGCGAGGTAACCGCCCAGGGCCAGCCCGCGGGCCTCGGCGAGGGCGGTCAGCCGAGCGTGGACGTCGGCGTCGAGCTCGACCGTGGTGGTGTCAGCCATGTTCCGAGTATGCGCGTCCGCGCCGCACGGGGAAGGCCGTTCGGCCTACGTGTACGCCGCCGGTCGCGGGGCAGGCGCGACGATGGACAAGGAGAACCGCAGGACCGAGAGGGAGACCGCGCGACGAAGGCGTCACGTCCGCCGCGTCCGCCAGTCTTCCGTCACCGGAGGAGATGTTTTCGCGTGACTGACCATGCCTGGAACTACCCCGTCAGCTCGGGCCACCTGACGGGTTCCGACCTGACCGGCTACAAGGTCGAGGCGCTCGACGGCAGCATCGGCAAGGTCGACAAGCACTCCGACGAGGCCGGCGACGCGTACCTCGTCGTGGACACCGGAGTGTGGATCTTCGGGAAGGAAGTCCTCCTTCCCGCCGGCGCGGTGACCCGCGTCGACCTGGAGGAGGAGAAGATCCACGTCAGCCTCACCAAGGACCAGATCAAGGACGCCCCGGAGTTCCACCGGGAGCAGCACCTGGCCGACACCGGCTACCGCGAGGAGCTGGGCCTCTACTACGGCATCGGCGGCGGACCGTTCGGCAGCCACCGCGCCTGAGCTCCGCGGGACCGGGGCCCCGGCGCGCCGAGGCCCGGCGATCGAGATCCCAAGACGACCGAGATCCCGGCGACCGAGGTCCCGACGCACAGGTCCCCGGCCCGTTCCACGGGCCGGGGACCTGTCGCGTGCGGGCGTCAGCCCGAGGATCAGACGGCCGCCGTCGAGCGCGCGAGGCCGTCCACCACGTCGTGGATGCGGCCGCGCCGCGCGTAGGCCGACCGCTGCCGGGCCGCGCCGTTGCCCCGGGTGCGGATCCGCTCGACGAGGGCGGAGGCCGCGGCCAGGTCGCCCGCCGCCTCCAGACCCGGAGCGGCCCTTTCGAGCAGCCGGTCGAGCAACTGGGGAGCGGGCACCCGCAGGCCGGCCACGGGATCCAGACCCTCGCCGTCCAGACCGTTCGCGGCGCCGAGCCGGTGGGCCTCCAGCAGCGCGCGGCTCGCGAGCCGCGGGGGCGGCCGGCCGTCGTCGATCTCCGGCGCCAGTGCGGCGGCGAGGCCCCGTACGAGGATCGCCAGCAGGACGACCGTGTCGAGATCGGCGGTGACGTCGGCGACCCTGATCTCCAGGGTGGGCACGTGCTCCGAGGGGCGGGCGTACCAGTAGATCATGCGCCGGTCCATCAGGGTCCCGCCCCGTACGAGGGTCTGCGCCAGCCGGTCGTAGCCGGCCTCGTCCAGGAGCGGCGCGGGGCCCACCGTGGGCCACCGGGCGTGCTCGACCGACCGCCAGCTCGCGTACCCGGTGTCCACGCCGTGCGCGTAGGGGGAGTTGGCCGCGAGTGCCTGCAGGACGGGCAGCCAGGGGCGCATGTGGTTCGCCAGCGCGAGCGCCTGGGCGCGACCCGTGACGCCCACGTGGACGTGGCAGCCGCACACCACCTGGTCGTACCGGCCGATGGCGTGGGCGAACCGCTGTTCCATCCGCCGGTAGCGCTCGCCGTCGGTCACCTCCAGCGGCCGGTCCGGCGGTATCGGGGGAGTGCCGGACGCGACGAGCAGGCATCCCTCGTCCGCGGCCGCCGCGCCCAGGACGGACCGCAGCCGCGCCAGATCGGCCCGGAGGGCATCGGCGCTCGAAGCGGGCTGGGAGCAGACCTCCACCTGAGAGGTGAAGAACTCCGGCTGCACCCGCGCGCCCAAGAGCCCGCTCGCAGCCCGGACCACGCGCGGCCCGCGCCCCACCGGGGCTCGGCTGCGCGGGTCGACCAGAAGGAACTCCTCTTCCACTCCCATGGTCAGTCGCGTCCGAACGGTCGTGGGGCAGGTCGCGGGAGCGGCGCCGGTCCCCGTGGGCGTCTCGGGGCTCGGAGTGGATGCGGACACCGTCAGTGACATCGTCGACCCCTCATCGGTCAGATGGGCAAAGGGTGCAAAGGCCGCGAAAGGTGCGTACCCCGCATCCCCACTCTGACCCCCCGGGGCCGGGAGAGCCAGCTACCCCCGGTCGGCGAGGTGTCGCATGGCCGCGAGCACCGCTTCGTGCACCGTGCGGCGGGCCATGAGGACGCACAGCGTGTACGCGGCGTCGTCGAGCTCCCCCCGGGCGCCGGCGTCCCCCGGCGTCGCCCGGACCCGCCGCCGGCACTCCCGGAAGCGCGCCAGTGCCTCCGCCGTCCGCTCGGGGCACGGCAGCAGCCCCCGCACTCGCGGGGCGGGCGAGACACGGGCGGCCCCGATGGCGAGGCGCAGCCCGCGCTCCACACCGGACGGCACGCCGCCGCCCCGCGACTCGTTCACCAGGGCGCGGGCCACCGCCATTGGAGTGACACCCGCCATCTCCGATGCCGCTGTCAGTACCGTCCGGGCCTCGCGCACCGTGCACGGGGTCAGGGCCATGATCATGCCGAGCGCCTGCGCCGTCACGGGAGGGTCGACGGCTTCGTCCGGGGCGCAGGAAACGGGCGCCCCGGACACAGGGGGCGCGGTCGCGGCAGCGGGCGCCGGTGCGGGCTCGGCGGCGGCAGGAGGGGGAAACACCACGGTCTCGTTCCCTTCGACCCGGGTGGGGGTGAGTGGAGGACGGCAGGAGTTGGCATGCGGATCGGAGGTGTGCCGGACCGCACGGGTACGGCGCGCCCGGGGCCGGACGACCTGGCGGCGGCCTCCCTCACACCCGCCGGCGGCGGGTGTCACCGGCCGGCGGCCGGGTACGCCAGATCCTGGCGAGCATGTCGTGGACGGAACGCGCGTGCAGCCCCTTGCCGCTGGCCTGCGCCTCGACGTCCGCCCAGGCGCGCTCCTGCTCGGCGCGCTGCCGTACGACGCGGCAGAAGGCGCGGGCGGCGGCGGGGTCGCCGGTGCCCGCTGTGTCCTCGGTGGTCCCGGTGGTCCCGGTGGCAGCGCGGGTCGCGTGTCCGAATCCGGGGTCGGTTTCGGCGCACTCGACGTCCTCGGTGTCCAGGGCCAGGAGTTCCAGCAGCTGCCGGGGCTGGGCCTGCCAGCCGACGACCAGGACCCGCAGCCCCAGGTCCTCGGCGCGCCGCCGGAGGTCCAGGAGCAGTCCCAGACCCGGCTCGTCCATCACGTGCACTCCGTGCAGGTCCACCAGCGCGACGGCGGTATGGTCCGGCGCCCCGTCCAGCGCGTGCACCAGCGCCGGTGCCGCGTGCGCGTCCAGCACGCCTGCCGCACTGATCAGCACGGTGTTTCCGGCGTACTCGATCGCCGTATCGAAAGTGGACTGCATAGACGGTCTCTTCCTGGCCTGCCACAGAAGTCCCGATCCGGTCTCTCCGAGTGACTTCTGGTGGAGGCACATCCTGTCGCCCGCGGGAGTCCGTACCCGTACGGCGCGCCGTACGATGCAGAGGGGGAACACACGTGGCTCCGGGAGGGCGCCATGACCAATCGGCACTGTTTCCATCTCGACCAGAACGGCCACTCGATCAGCGTGCTGTGCGAGGGCCCCCGCCGCCCCGTCGAGGTCCTCGTGGACGGCAGGACCGTCGCCACCGCGCGGCCCCAGAGAGTGGCCCGTACCGTGCTGGCCGCGCAGATGCCCGGCGATCCGCCGGAGCCCTTCAGCATCCACCTCGGACCCCCGGGGGGCCCCGACGACTGCCCGCTGTGCTCCTTCGTGACCGACGACGGCATGAGCTACCTCATGCCCGACGTTCACCTCGGGGCGCCCGGGGGAGGAAGCCCTCCCGTACGGCCGCCGCCAGGTCGGGGCTGAGGGCCCGGTCAGGACCGGGGCGAGACGAGTGTGAACACGGCCCCGTCGGGATCGCTGACCGCGACCCACCGGCTCGACGTCGACGTCCGGACGGGGGAGACGGTCCGGCCGCCCAGGCGGACGGCGTCGGTCAGGGCGGCCTCCAGGTCCGGTACCTGGAAGTGGACGTGCCAGCGCGGCCTGACCTGCGGGTCCGGGTCGGTGTCCACGGCGCCGCCGCTGATCCGGGCGACGGCGGCGTGTCCGTGGCGGAGCACCACGTGGTCGTGCTCGTAGGCGACCGCGCAGCAGCCCGGGCGCTCGCCGGCCCAGTCGAGGACCTCGCCGTAGAAGATGGCCGCGGCGAAGGCGTCGCGGGTACGAAGTTCGAGCCAGGCGGGCGCCGTGCCGCGGCCCACCGTCCAGTCGGGGATCACCTCGCCCTGCCAGAAGCCGAAGACCGCCCCGTCCGGGTCGGCGGCAAGTCCGGCCCGGCCCGTACCGAAGGACAGCGGGCCGACCGCCATGGTGGCGCCGCGCTCGCGGACCCGGGCCGCCGTGTCGTCCGCGTCCTCCACGGCGAAGTACGGGGTCCAGGTCACCGGAAGAAGGGCCAGGCTCTCGGCCAGTACGCCGATCCCGGCGACCGGTGCCCCGTCGCGGAAGGCGACGGCGAAGCCGTCTCCGAAGCGGGTGCGGCGGAACTCCCAGCCCAGCACCGGGGCGTAGAAGCGTTGAGCGGAGGCGAGGTCGTGGGCCATCAGGCTCACCCAGCACGGCGCGCCGAACACCTCGTGACTTGACGTCGACACAGCAGCCCACTCCACTGTCGCTCGTCCTGATCGGGATCGGCCCCACCGTAGCCCGGCCCGACGCGGAAGCCCGCGAGGCTCGGCCAGGCAGATTCCCCGCGGACGCCGTCGCCGTCCGGGGCGGGCGGGCGAAAGGACGTGGCGCCGGGGAGCCAGACCCGCCGGTGCCTCTCCGCACCAGGGCAGGCCGTGCCGTCAGGCGGGGCGCGGCGGGCGGCGCGGGTCGGACCGGGCGCAGCGGACACAGGTGGTCGCCGCCGGGCGGATCTCCAGGCGCTCGGGCGGAATCGTTTCGCCACAGCCTTCGCACTGCCCGTACCCGCCCCGTTCGAGCCGTTCCAGCGCCCGGTCCAGGTCGTCCAGGTGCTCGCGCGCCCGCGCCATCAGGGCGGCCACGTGGGCCCGCTCGAAGGCGGTGCTGGCCCCCTCGGGGTCGTGCTCGTCGTCGACCGCGACCAGGGCGTTCGCCGCGACGATCCCGTCGAAGTCGCGGCCGAGCGCGGCCATCCGCGCGAGCGTGTCGGCGCGGTCGGCCGCGAGGCGTGCGCGGGCGGTCGCGAACGGGGACGGGCCGCGCTCGTCATGGCCGTAGCGGGATGTGTCGCCCATGCGTGCGACAACGCGGGTTCGCGGTCGCCGATTCCTCAACGACCGCGTCCGGACCGCGTCCGGCTCCGCGTCCACCCCCGCAGGGCGAACGGGTGCCGCGGGCGCGGGGCTCACCCGGATGCCCATGCCGGCTGCGGCCCTCTCGCGCCACGCCGATCCTGATGGCATGACGCCCAGCGGACCGCAGGTCATCGTCCACGCACCCGACCGCCGGGGGCTGCGCGAGGTCAGCGTCGCGGGGAAGACCGTGGGGCGGGCCTGGTCACCTCGGGACCTCCGCCGGGTACTGCGGCGGGCAGGGGTGCCCGCGGCCATCGACCTCGACCATCCCGGGCAGGTCCGATGGCGGGCCGACCCGGACCTGTGGCCGGATCGCCCCTGGTGGAGGCGCATCCAAGCCGGCCTCATGGTGCTCGGCCTCCTGGTGTCCGCCGCCGTGCTCTTCCGGGTGGGGCTGACGGACACCCTCGGAGCGCTGACCTTCGGCGGTCGGGTCATGGGTGTGGTGTTCCTGGCCGCTGCGCTGGCGGAGACGGTCGCGGCAGCGGCAGCCCTTGACCACTGGGGCAAGCGGGCCACGCGGTATGCGGGGCAGTGCGTCCTGCTGGGGGTGGTCATCGTGGCCGTCACGAGTCTGATGTTCCTCATCCTGCAGTGGGAGAGCGGCTACCACGCGGGGTTGTTCCGGCTGTGGGTCTCCCTGGTGGCATGGTCGGTCTGGGCGCTGTGGGAAGTGGGTCGGCACAAGGTCTGGCAGGGGATTCCGCACCCGAAGGGTTTCGCGACCGGAGTCGCCCTGTCGGCTCTCGTCGGTTCCGCGAGCGTGGCGTACTCCGCCATGTACACCCCGTACGTCGCCCCGCCGAAGGTGCCCTTCATGGTCTCCTTCGGGAAACCGACCCTGAACGCCGCCCGCACCAGCCTGTACGTACCGGCCCATCTCACCTTCCGTAACGAGGGATCCATCAGCATCTTCGTCGTCGGAACGCAGTGGTCGGCGACTCTCTGGCCGAGCGCCTTCCGCGCGAAGGGCACCGGACTGACGAGGTGGCGGGACGAACTGGGCGACGGTTGGGACACCCACCGCCACGAGGACTTCAACGCCCCGGCCCGCCTGCTGGCGGCAGGGCAGATCACCTCCGCGGGCAGCCGCCTCGACCCCGGTGACGACTTCTCGAAGCAGGCCGTCATCGAAGTACCGCTGAAGGACGTCGGTCAGGGACGCGTCGAACTGGGCGCTACGGTCTCGTTCATCCGGGCCGACCGCTGCAAGCTCGCCAACAGCTACCCGCAGTCGATCGAGTACTCCTGGGACGTGGACTCCGCCGATCGCAAGCACGTCTGGGACGCCCCGTCGTGGCTCGCCGACCCGGGAGACGACTTCTTTCGCTACCGGTCGAGGATCTACCGCAGCAGCGCGATCATGAACATGACGCAGGCTCCCGACTGGGCGGCCATGTGGTGGGTGATCCCGACATGGCGTGAAGGGAAGCCCTTCGCTCCCGGAGACACCATCCCCTACATGCAGGTCCACATCGCCCGCGACCCGGACAGCCAGGAAGTGCTCAGCGAAGACGAGCAGGAGCCGTACGGAATGAAGACCAGGTCGACGTCGGTCGATCAACCGGTTGCCCTGCTCCGCCGGGCCGCCGAGAAACCGTAGGCGGTATCCGCGCCGGCCTCGCGCCCGTCTGCGCGCCGTGCGTGCGGGAACGGGCCGGCGCCCGTGGCCGGCCGCGAGCGGGTGCGGCCCGGGTGCGCGGGGTGGTGTGTCCGCCCGCGCCCACCCGGGCCGCGTTGTGCCGGAAGGGGAGGGTTACGCGGCCACGCTCACGCTCTCGATCATCACGTGGTGGTCGGAGTAGGCCGAGTCGGCGACCGCGCACCAGCGGCGGGTCTCGCTGCTGAAGACGTAGTCGATCTTCCCGCCGAAGCTGTGCGTCGCCCGTCCCGTGCGGGGGGCGCCGGTCTGGTCGCACTCCTGGTAGCCCTCGGTGCCGGGACCCGTGGAGTAGAGCCCGGTCGGCCACACCCACGCGGCGGAGTTGTTCGGGGCGTCCGGCGGAAGCGCGTTGAAGTCCCCGCCGAAGACCACCTTGGGGAAGGTGTTCACGACGGCCTTGATCTCGGCGAACTGGTCGTCCCGGTAGTCCCAGTCCGGGTGGTCGGGGTTGCTGCCCAGTCGCGCGGCGTGGACGTTGCACAGCCGGACGTCCCAGTACACCGCCGTCGCGCACTGGAAGGGCCTGTGCTGGCCCGTGTACGGCTGTGTCACCGGGTACTGCCGGGCGTCCGCCATCCCGCCCTTGACCAGGACGGCCGTTCCGATGCGGTCCGCACGCCCGGTGTCCTCACCGCAGCGGCTGTTCCACGTCGTGCCGTCCTGCGACCACTGGTACGGCTCGAAGCTCTTGCTCCACCCCGCTCCCAGCTGCGCCATCAGCAGGGTGAGATCGTCCTCGCACACCTCCTGCAGCAGCGCGGCCTGGACGTAGCTGTTCTGGACGTGGTACTTGACCACGCCGATCTTCTGCTCGGGGGTCCCGGTGCCCTCGCAATGCCAGGTGGAGCGCTGCGAACCGCACATGTTCCAGGACATGACCTGGAGGTTCTTGGGCTCCGCGGCCTGGGCCGTCGGTGCGCCCAGCAGTGCGGCGAGCATCAACGAGCTCAGCACCCCGGCGCCTCTCCTCGCTATCGCTGCCATGTCCATGTATGTCCCCGTTCGATGGTGTGCGTTCTTGATCGACAGCACTCAGAGTAGCCGCCACCCGGAAGGCCGAGGGACCGTGGCCGCGCCGGGCCGGGGCAGCCTGCGCGTCCATGTCCTCGACGGTCCGGGTCGGATCAGCGCACCGGGGCGCTACCTCACGTAGCGGCGCCACCAGGAGGGGCGGTACACGCTCAGGGCGGACACCTCGTAGGACATGCGCGACACGTCCGCATCGGGGGCCGGGTGATAACGCCCGGCGCTCACCGACAGGTTCACGATGAGGTACGCCCGCCAGCGCAGCCCCACCCCCCGCCGGTCGGCGTGCACCTGGCGGCCGTTGACCCGCCACACCACCGAGCGGGCGCCGAAATCGACTCCGAGGTCCACCCATGCGCCGGGGCGGATCGAGGGGTCGCGGTGGTAGTGCCCGCCGCCGCGCACGTGGTTGGAGAGTTCGAGGAGGTCGGGGTTGTCCGGGTGGTACTCGAAGACGTCGATCTCGTTGCCGCCGTCCAGCCAGGTCCAGATCGCCGGCCAGGCGCCGATCTCGACGGGTAGGCGCACCCGTGCCTCCAGGGTGTCCCCGGTCCGGGCCATGAACCCCTGGTCGCTGCCCTCCGTGGTCAGCAGCCCCGCGTCCCACTTGCCGTCGGGGCAGCGGGTGGCCCGGAAGGTGCCGGAGCGGCTGTAGGCGGGGTCGGCCACGAGGTGGTCGAGCTTGTTGTCACCGGGATTGGTGGGTCCGCCGCCGGGATACGCCCAAGAGCGGCCGGCGACCCATTGGGAGGCGGAGCCGAAGTCCGCCGTGAAGACCGGGATCCGATCGGGCATGACATTCCTTTCCGGAGCGGGGGAGGGAGGTTCCTGCGTTCTGCCCCGCACCGGTGGGGCCCATTCCGGTATGCGGAAGCCCGTTGATGCGCGTGTTGCACGCACGCGCGCACGCACCGGCCCCGGCTCCCCGTCCCGGGATCCGCCCCCGCGTCGACCCGCGGGGAGGTGTACAGAAACATTGACATCGTGTCCGCACTCCTTGACACTGCAAGAGTCAAAGATTCTTTACACAGGGAGTGCCGGTGGCGGTCGAAGAGAAACGTGCCTGGATCATGATCGTGGTCTCGGTCGTGTCGTACGCGGTCTACCTGGCCGTCGTGCTCGGTCGGGCCGGAGGCCTTCCGCTCGCCCAAGTGCCCTACGAACAGGCGCTCCTGTGGTCGGTCGGCGCGTCGATCGCCGCCTCGATCCTGCTGCACGTCGCCGTGAGCGCGCTCTCGCCCGAGGACGCGAACGTCAGGGACCAGCGCGACCGGGAGATCGGCCGCTTCGGCGAGCACATCGGGCAGTCGTTCGTCGTGATCGGCGCGGTGACCGGACTCGTCCTCGCGATGCTGGAGGCGGCGCCCTTCTGGATCGCGAACGCGATCTACCTGGCCTTCGTCCTGTCGGCGCTGCTGGGCTCGGCCACCAAGATCGTCTCCTACCGGCTGGGGTTCCACCCGTGGTGAAGCCGACGAACGTCACCAACACGATCCGAGCCCTGCGCTTCGCCGCCGACGAGATGACCCAGGCCGAACTCGCCCGCCGCATCGGGGTCACCCGCCAGACCGTCATCGCCATCGAGCAGGGCCGCTACTCGCCCTCCCTGGAGAAGGCCTTCCAGATCGCCCGCGTCTTCGGCGTTCCGCTCGACCACGTGTTCCAGTACCGCGAAACAGAGGGAGACAGCTCATGAAGGCCATCGTCCACGACGTGTACGGACCGCCCGACGTCATGCGGCTCGAAGAGGTGGACCGGCCGGAGCCGGGCCCCGGAGAGGTCCTCGTACGGGTCCGCGCCGCCGGCGTGGACCCGGGCGTCTGGCACCTCACGGCGGGCCTTCCGTACGCGATCCGCGCCGCGGGCTTCGGCCTGCGGGCGCCCAAGCACCGCATACGGGGTCTGGACGTCGCCGGGGAGGTGGCGGCCGTGGGCCCCGGTGTGACCCGTTTCCGTCCGGGCGACCAGGTCTACGGCAATGCTGAGGGCTCGTTCGCCGAGTACGCGTGCGCCGCGGAGGGCCGCCTCGCGCCGAAACCCGCGAACCTGAGCTTCGAGGAAGCGGCCGCCGTCCCGGTGTCCGGCTGCACCGCCCTCAAGGCCGTGCGCGACGGCGGACCCCTCGGGGCCGGCCGCGGCGTCCTGGTCCTCGGCGCCTCCGGCGGCGTGGGCAGCTTCGCCGTCCAGCTGGCCAAGAACCTCGGCGCGCA
Source organism: Streptomyces sp. NPDC055254 (assembly GCF_053606025.1). NCBI lineage: Bacteria > Bacillati > Actinomycetota > Actinomycetes > Kitasatosporales > Streptomycetaceae > Streptomyces > Streptomyces sp. NPDC055254. The sequence goes on from NZ_JBSGQV010000010.1 coordinate 114,223, forward strand.
CGTCACCGGCGCGTGCAGTGGCGCCAAGGGCGACCTGGTCCGCTCGCTCGGCGCCGACGAGGTCGTCGACTACACGCGTGAGGACCCCACCGACGGCAGCCGGCGCTACGACCTCGTCCTCGACACCGCCGGGAACCGGCCCCTGACCACGCTCCGCAGGTCCCTCACCGCCCGCGGCACCCTCGTCATCATCGGCGGCGAGGGCGGCGGCCGATGGATCGGCGGGAACGACCGCCAACTGCGCGCGCTGCTGCTGTCCCCCTTCCTCGGCCAGCGGCTGCGCGCCCTGGCCGCCACGGTCCACCACCGTGACCTGCTGGTCCTCACCGAACTCATCGAAGCGGGATCGGTGACCCCGGCCGTCGACCGCACCTACCCCCTGGCCGAGGCCCCCGACGCCGTCCGCCACCTGCGGGAGGGCCGGGCGCGCGGCAAGTTCGTCGTCAGCGTGGCCTGACGTCCCGCCGGGTGCGCCCGGAAGGCCGCCCCGGACCTCGCGTTGCGGGGCGGCGGCCCGCGGGGCAGGGTTCGAGGCGGCGGCTCACTCGCAGGGAGGTCCCACCATGACCATCGCCACCGTGGATCCCACGACCGGCCGGACACTGCACACCTTCGACGCGCTCGACCCCGGCGCCGTCGAGCAGTGCCTGGCCGAGGCCGCGCGGACCTTCGCCACTTACCGCCGCACACCTTTCGCCGAACGGTCCGAACTCCTGATGCGGGCGGCGGCGCTCCTGGAGGAGGACGCCGAGGCCGTGGCGCGGACCATGACCACCGAGATGGGCAAGCCCCTGGGCGCCGCCCGCGCGGAGGCGGCCAAATGCGTGAAGGCCATGCGCTGGTACGCCACCCACGCCGAATCCCTGCTGGCCGACGAGCACCCGGCCGAGGCGGACGTGCGCGACGCGGGGGCCTCGTCCGTCCATGTCCGCTACCGGCCGGTCGGCGTGGTCCTGGCCGTCATGCCGTGGAACTTCCCGCTGTGGCAGGTCGTGCGGTTCGCCGCGCCCGCCCTCATGGCGGGCAACGTAGGCCTGCTCAAGCACGCCTCGAACGTCCCGCAGACCGCCCTCTACCTCGGCGACCTCTTCCGCCGGGCGGGGTTCCCGCGCGGCTGCTTCCAGGCCCTGCTCATCGGCTCCGGTTCCGTGGAGGCCGTATTGCGCGACCCCAGGGTCGCCGCCGCCACGCTGACCGGCAGCGAACCGGCCGGCCGGGCGGTCGCCGCGGTCGCCGGGGACGAGGTCAAGAAGACGGTGCTGGAGCTGGGCGGCAGCGACCCGTACGTCGTGATGCCGTCGGCGGACGTCGCCCGCGCGGCCGCCACGGCGGTCACCGCGCGCGTGCAGAACAACGGGCAGTCGTGCATCGCCGCCAAGCGCTTCATCGTGCACGCCGACGTCTACGACGAGTTCGCCGAGCGCTTCACCGCCGGCATGTCGGCGCTCGTCGTGGGAGACCCGATGGAGGAGTCCACCGAGGTGGGCCCACTGGCGACCGAGAGCGGACGCGCCGACGTGGAGGAGCTCGTCGAGGACGCCGTGCGCCGCGGGGTCACCGTGCTGTGCGGCGGCCGCCGCCCGCCGGCCTTCCCCCACGGCTGGTTCTACGAGCCGACGGTCCTGGCCGACGTCACCCCGGCGATGCGCGTCGACCAGGAGGAGACCTTCGGGCCCGTCGCCACGCTCTACCGGGTGGACAGCCTGGACGAGGCCGTCGAGCGGGCGAACCACACGCCCTTCGGGCTCAGCTCGAACGTGTGGACCCGGGACGACGCGGACGTGGACCGCTTCGCCCGCGACCTCGAAGCCGGAGGCGTCTTCGTCAACGGGATGACCGCCTCCCACCCCGCGTTGCCCTTCGGCGGCGTCAAGCGGTCGGGGTACGGGCGCGAGCTGTCCGGGCACGGCATCCGGGAGTTCTGCAACATCACCACGGTCTGGCGGGCCGCCGCCGCGGTCTGACGGCGGCGGCCGCCGGATCGGTCAGTCGTCCAGCGGGTGGGCCCGGACCCCGTGTACCGGGTCCTGGCCGCCGCCCGAGGGGAGCATGCGCACTTCGTCCCGGTCGCTGATCTCCGCCCGGACGATGCCCGTGGGATCGGCGTAGACGGGATGGCCTCCCGGCCCGCTCTGCTCCGTACGGGTGACGACCACCATGTCCCGGTCCGCCTCCGGGCGGTCGGGGAACACCAACTCGTACCGCTCTGCGCGCATCTCGGCTCCCTTCGCCGTATGCCGCTTCCGGGCCCGCCCCACAGAGCCATCATGCGGTCCCGCGGTGCGGACCGCCCGCCGGGAGGGCATGGCCGCCCGGGGCCGAAAGCGTGAGCTCGAAGTGTGTCGTTCTGTCCCGTATTGCGCCGATCGGGGACAGGACGCATGGTGAACGAGCGACATCCCTCCGCCTACTTCGCCGGACCTCGCCGGAAGGCCACCGTTTCCCGCGCCGAAGAGTCATCACCCCCGGCGTCGACCCGCTCCGAACGGGGTGGGGCGCCCGGGACCCCGCTCTGCCGAAGGGACCGCCGTGATCTTCACCGTGCTCCTCGTGCCCCCCCTCCTCCTGTGCGCCGTCCTGGCACTCGGCCGTTATGAGGAGCGGATCTTCGGCGCCCCCACCGAACCGGAAGAGGCGCCCGTCGTCGGGCACCTGCACGCGCTGCCCGAGGGCGCCCCGGCCGACCCCCCGGCGCCCCCGTATCCGGCGAACGCCCCGCACGCCGCCTGACGCCGACCGCGGGGCCCGGGGACGTCACGGTCCCCGGGCCCCGGCCGTCCCCGCGGCCGCGGTTACGGGACTCCGTCCGCGAGCGCCCGGGTGCGGGCGATGAGCAGGGCGACGTCGTCATGGGTGTCGGGACGCCGGAGCGCACCGAGAAGCAGGTCGCAGGTCTCCTCGATCGGCCGGTGCGGTCCGGCCAGCAGGTCGGCCAGGGTCTGCAGGCGGGTGTCGATGTCCTGGTCGCGGGTCTCCACCAAACCGTCGGTGTAGAGCACCAGTTCGTCGCCCGGCTCCAGCGCGACGGTGGTGGTGGTGAAGGGGACCCCTCCCACGCCCAGGGGCACCGCGTTCGGCAGGTGCAGCAGCTCCGGCCGGCGGCCCGTGTGCAGGTGCACGGGGGGCAGGTGCCCGGCACTGGAGAGCCGGCACAGCCGCGTGTGCGGGTCGTAGACGGCGTAGACGCACGTGGCCATGGAGTCGCCGAGATCTACGGCGACCTCGTCGAGGTGGGTGAGCGCGGTCGCCGGTTCGAGTCCCAGGCGCGCCAGGGTGCGCGCGGCGGTGCGCAACTGCCCCATGGTCGCAGCGGCGTTGATGCCGCTGCCCATCACGTCCCCCACGACCAGCGCGGTCCGCTCCTCGGCGAGCGGGATCACGTCGAACCAGTCCCCGCCGGTCTCGTCCGCCACCCCGGCCGGCTGATAGCGGTAGGCGATGTCCAGCCCGGCCGCCGTCGGAGGGTGCTGGGGCAGCAGGTGGCGCTGCAGGGAGAGCGCGGTGTGGCGCTCGCGCTGGTACCAGCGGGCGTTGTCGATGGACACGGCGGCCCGGGCGGCGAGTTCGGAGGCGAGCAGGACGTCGTCCTCGCCGAACGGTTCGGGGTTGCGGGCGCGTTTGAGGTCGAGCGCGCCCAGGACCTGGCCCCGGGCGATGAGCGGGACCGCGAGGTAGGAGTGGACACCGGCCTCGGCGAGCAGCCGCACCGCTCCCTCGTCACGGGCGATGCGGGGCAGGTCCTCGGGGCGGACGCGCGACAGCAGGACGGGGCGCCCGGTGTCGGCGCAGCGGGTCACCAGGCGGCTCGGACCGTAGAACGCGACGTCGCCCACGGGATCGGCGGCATCCTCGGCGGGACTGCGGTAGGCGCTCTTGAGCGCCAGCGCGCGGAACCGCAGCGCGCCGCCGTCCGCCGGGCCGTCCGGCCGGGGGCCCGCCAGGATGGTGTCGAGGATGTCGACGGCCGCGATGTCGGCGACCTCGGGTACCGCCACGTCGGCGAGCTCCCGGGCGGTGATGTCGAGGTCGAGCGTGGTGCCGATGCGTACCGAGGCGTCCGCGATCAGGGACAGCCGGCGGCGGGCGTGGGCGGCCGAGACGGCCGCCAGGTGCTGCTGGGTCACGTCCACCACGGAGGTGGCGACGCCGATCACGCGTGCGGACTGGTCTTCCAGCCGGTACACCGAGACCAGCCAGGCGTGGTCGCTGTCCGCGTCCGAGGAGATCCGCCCGGTGGTGAACCGGTCGAGCATCGGCACCCCGGTGGCCATGACCTCGCGCATCCGGTCCTCGACGGACTCGGCGTCCAGGAACGGCAGCACCTCGCCGATGCGGCGGCCGAGGTGCCGCTCGGCGGGCATCCCGTTGATCCGCTCCAGCGCCGGGTTGACCAGGACGTAGCGCAGCTCGGTGTCATGCACGGCCAGGCCGATGGGGGACTGGTCGACCAGGCGCAGGGAGAGGGCCAGGTCCCGTTCCACCCGGTGCAGCGTGGCCTGCTCGGTGGCGAGTCCGAGGGCGAAGAGACGGCCGTTGTCGGCCTGGAGCCGCATGTTGCGGAACTCCACCAGCACCGTTCCGCCGCTGCGGTGCCGGACGGGGAAGGCGCCCGCCCACGGGCCGTTGCCCGACATCACCCGCGCGAAGAGGTCCAGCACCATGTCCCGGTCCGGCTCGTCCACCAGCAGCCGGGCCGCGAACCCGCCCAGGGCCTCGTCCGCCGTGTAGCCGAACAGTGCCTCTGCCTGCGGGCTCCACAGCCGGATGCGGCCCTCCTCGTCCAGGACGACGGCAGCCACGCCCAGCACGTCCAGCAGGCCGCCGGCCGGCAAGGGGCCCGCGGCTTCCTCAGCGGCCATCAGCGGCCTCCTCAGCCGTACGGTATGCGCCCACCGGACGGGCCCCGGCCGATCCGGTCCCGGTCCTCCTTCCATGCTGCGGCCCCCGGCACCGGCCTGCGACCCGGTCTGCCGCGACACGCCGACCGCGCCGACCCGGACGCACCCCCTCACCGCGACCGGCGTTCCCGTACGGTCGAGCGGACCGCATGCCTCCGATCGATGCCGCGGAGCGCCGCCGGCCGAGTCCTCAACCCCCCTTTGTCGTATGCCAGTTGCACGCACCGACAGTGGGGTGCGATCGCCTCGTGGGGGAAGCGGTGACACGTAGACGGAGCTCCGTGCCGCGCGCCTGCGGCTGCGTGGTGGCGGGCATGCTCGTACTCCTCGGCTGTTCGGGCGGCGGAGCGGCGAAGGGACGCGGCGCACGCCCCACCCCGTCCCCGTCCGGGCCGGGCTTCCCGTCCGCCGCACCCACCGCCCCCGGCGTCGTCCTGATCCCGGAGCCCGACGAGGCCAAGCAGCCCCGCAGCGCCGCCGAGGCGCGGGACCTGCTCGGCCGGATCATGATCGGCCAGGGCACCCTGGGCCCCGATGCCGTGCCCGCCGATCGCGAAGGCGGTGGGCAGCTCCGCCGCGGTCACCGGATCACCGGCCGTCTCCACGAGGGCCGGCGCGGCCTGCGGGTACGGGTCCCCCGGGGGCCGGTGTCGTACGGAAGCGTTTGCAGTTCCGCCGTGCCGGGCGCCGCCCCCCGCACCAGTACGTCGTACCGCTCGCTCTCGACGACGATCCGGGTCTCGCCCTCGTGCACGGCGGGGCACGTGAAACGGATCATGACCCGCGCGGGGCGGATGCGGATCGTGAGAACCATTACATTCATGCCCAATGATCATGATCTGGAGGAATCATGATGTCACGGAATTGTCGTATATCGGCTGCTCTGGCAGCCCGGCTCGGCCGGCTCCCCGGCGGACGCCACAGGGAGAGACATGGGACGTGCGGGCAGCTGGACGGGCAACTGGCGGATCGCCCTGCCGGTGTCGGGCGGAGCGCTCGTACTCGGGCTGGGCGGCCTCTACGTCACCGGGCTGGTGGTCGGCGGGGACATCGACTCCGGCACCCGGGTCCGGGGCGTGGACATCGGCGGCATGACCCGGTCGCAAGCGCTCCGGACGCTGAACCGGGAGCTCGGCCCGGCCGCGGCGGCGCCGGTCGCGATGAAGATCGGCGACCACGTGGAGAAGGCCGACCCGGCCGCACTCGGACTGTCCCTCGACACCACCGCCACCGTGGACCGCGCGGTCCACGCCGGATACGGCCCCGTCGCCGTCATCAGCAGGCTCTTCGCCTCCGGGGACGCGGACGTCGAGCCCGTGATCCGCGTCGACGAGAGCGCCGCCCGGGCGGCGCTGGACCGCATCGGCGCGCGCACGGCTCAGCCGGCCCGCGACGGATCCGTCGCGTTCGACGACGGCGCGGCGAAGGCCGTCCCCCCGAAGCCCGGCGTCGCCCTGGTCGAGGACCGGGCCCTGGACACCCTCCGCGCCGCGTACCTGCGTACGGACGCGGCCCCCGGGCCCGTCGTGATGCCGGTCGACCGCACGCCGCCGCGCGTGGGAGCCGACGAGACCGGACGCGCCATGCGGCAGTTCGGGCGGCCGGCGATGTCGGGCCCCGTCACGCTCACCATGGCCGGCGACCGGCTGTCCATACCGCCCGCCGTCCTCGGCGCACACCTGACGATGCGCCCCGACGACCACGGCCGACTCGTGCCGGACCTCGACTCCAAGGGGCTGCTCGCCGACCCCGCCGTGGCCCGCCCGGTCGAGCAGATCGCCGAGGAGCCGCGCGAGGCCGCCTTCGAGCTCGACGCGCAGGGCCGCGTGGTGCCGGGCGAGTCCAGCCGCGCGGGACGCAAGGTCACCGAGGCGGCGCTGGGCCGGGCGGTACTGCCCCTGCTCACCCGCTCGGGCGCCGCCCGCACCGGCGAGGTCGCCACCGCGGCCGTCCAGCCGGGCCTCACGAGCGCCGAGGCGCACCGGCTCGGCATCAAGGAGAAGGTCTCCTCCTTCACCGTCGAGTTCCCGGCCGCCCCGTACCGCAGCACCAACATCGGCCGCGCCGTGCAGCTCATCAACGGCTCCGTGGTCCTCCCCGGTCAGGAGTGGAGCTTCAACCGGACCGTCGGTGAGCGCACCCCGGAGAACGGTTTCGTCGACGGCATCATGATCAATGACGGCCAGTACGTGAAATCGCCCGGCGGGGGCGTCTCCGCGGTGGCCACCACCATGTTCAACGCGGTCTTCTTCGCCGGCGTCAAACCCGTCGAGTACGGCGCCCACTCGTTCTACATCGAGCGCTACCCCGAAGGCCGCGAAGCCACCGTCGCCTGGGGCTCCCTCGACCTGCGCTGGATCAACGACTCCGGCCACGCCCTCTACGTGCGGGCCGAATCCACCGACACCTCGCTGACCATCACCCTCCTCGGCACGAAGAAGTACGACGAGATCCGGGCCACCAAGGGTCCGCGCACCAATGTCACGCCGCCCGGCAAGCGGACGGCCGGCGGACCGACCTGCGAGGTCCAGACCCCGCTCGAAGGATTCGACGTGACCGTGGGCCGCGTCTTCGTCCAAGGCGGCCGGGAGGTCAGGAGCGAGGAGTTCAAGACCCACTACACACCGCGCGACGAGGTCACCTGCGAGCCGGAGGCCACGGCGACCCCGCAGCCCTCCGGGACGCCGCGGCCCGCTCAGGCCCCGCGGCCGGAGTCCTCGCACGCCCCCGCCGACGTGTACATCGGGTGATCCTTCCGGTGCGCCGTGTTCCCGACGGGAGCCACAGACGCCCGGAAGTGCTACAACTGGGGGCGTGACCCTTCCTTGCCACCCGTGCCGGGCACGTCGGTGCGGTCACCCCTGAGCAACAGATTCAGAAGCGTCGCCGGACAGGTTTTCGTCCTCCAGGTGGCGATCGTGGTGTTGCTCGCCGCCGCCGCCCTGTTGGCCCTCGTCCTGCAGTCGCGGCACGACATCGACCGCGAGGCACGCAACCGCTCGGTGTCCGTCGCCCAGACCTTCGCCCACTCCCTGGGGCTTGAAGAAGCACTGAGGACGTCCGACCCGTCCGCGGTCCTGCAACCCCTCGCCGAGCGGACCCGCAAGGACGCCGGGGTGGACTTCATCGTCGTGATGGACACCAACGGCATCCGGTACAGCCACCCCCAGCCGGACCGCATCGGCAAGCGCTTCGTCGGCACCATCGAGCCCTCGCTCGCCGGAGAGGTCCACACCGAGAGCGTGGACGGTCCGCTCGGCAAGGAGATCCAGGCCGTGGTGCCGGTCACCTCGGCCGACGGCAAGGTGGTCGCCCTGGTGTCGGCGGGCCTCACCGTGGAGAGCGTGACCGGTGTCGTCGACCGCCAGCTCCCGGTCATCATCCTCGCCACCGCCACCTGCCTGGCCCTCGCCACCGCCGGGACCGCGCTGATCAGCCGGCGGCTGCGGCGCCAGACCCACGGCCTGGGCACGCAGGAGATGACCCGGATGTACGAGCACCACGACGCGGTGCTCCACGCCGTCCGCGAAGGAGTGCTGATCACCGACGGCGACGGGCGGCTGCTGCTGGCGAACGACGAGGCCAAGCGGCTGCTCGACCTCCCCGAGGACGCCGACGGGCGGCACATCGACGACGTCCCCGGCCTGGACCGGCGGATGGCGGACCTCCTGCTGTCCGGCCGGGAGGCCACCGACGAGGTAGTGGAGGCCGGAGACCGGCTGCTCGTGGTCAACCAGCGGCCCACCCACCCCCGGGGCCGCCCCGAAGGCAGCGCGATCACCATCCGCGACTCCACCGAGATGCAGATCCTGACCAGCCGGGCCGAGACGGCCCGCAGACGCCTCAAGCTGCTGTACGACGCGGGCGGCGAGGTCGGCACCAGCCTGGACGTGGTGCGCACGGCCGAGGAGCTGGCCGCCGTCGCCGTCCCCCGGTTCGCCGACTACGTCACGGTCGACCTGGCCGAACAGGTGCTCGACGGCGACGAACCGGGCCCCGGCGCCGACATGCGGCGCACCGCCGTCAGCGGCATCACCTCCGACCACCCCCTCTACCCCCGGGGCCGACTGATCGACTTCCTGCCGTCCACCCCGCAGGCGCGGGGCTACGGCACCGGCCGGGCGGAACTGGTGCCCGACCTGTCCGACGACCCCGGCTGGCACGCGCAGGACCCGCCGCGCGCCCGGGCCATCGTCGAGTACGGGATCCACTCGCTCATCGCCGCCCCCCTCACGGCCCGTGGCGTCGTCCTGGGAGTGGTCAACTTCTGGCGGTCGCAGAAGCCCGAGCCCTTCGACGAGGACGAGCTGTCCCTGGCCGAGGAACTGGTCGCCCGCGCCGCGGTCAGCATGGACAACGCCCGCCGCTACACCCGTGAGCACGCCCTCGCCGAGACCCTCCAGCGCAGCCTGCTGCCGCGCGCCCTGCCCGAGCAGAGCGCCGTGGACGTGGCCCACTTCTACCTGCCCGCCCAGTCCGGGGTGGGCGGCGACTGGTTCGACGTCATCCCGCTGCCGGGCAGCCGGGTCGCGCTGGTCGTGGGAGACGTCGTCGGGCACGGCCTGCACGCCGCGGCCACCATGGGCCGGCTGCGTACGGCCGTCCACAACTTCTCCTCCCTCGACCTGCCTCCTGACGAGATCCTGGCCAGGCTGGACGACCTCGTACAGCGCATCGACCACGACCACGACGGGGACGACGACGAGGCGAACGCCGGTGTCCTGGGCGCGACCTGCCTCTACGCCGTCTACGACCCCGTCTCCCGCCGCTGCGCGGTGGCCCGGGCGGGGCACCTGCCGCCCCTGGTGGTCGCGCCCGACGGCACGACGGAGATCCTGGAACTGCCCGCCGGGCCCCCGCTGGGGCTGGGCGGCATGCCGTTCGAGACCGCCGAGTTCTACCTGGAGGAGGGCAGCCAGCTCGTCCTGTACACGGACGGCCTCGTCGAGGAGCGCAGCCGGGACATCGGCGAGGGCCTGGAGCTGCTGCGCGGCGCCCTGTCGCGGCCCGGCCGGGACCCGCACGAGAGCCTCGACGCCGTGCTCGACATCCTGCTCCCGGCCAAGCCGACCGACGACGTGGCACTGCTCGTGGCCCGCACGCGCGTCCTCGGCGCGGACCGGGTCGCCCAATGGGACGTGCCGTACGAGCCGAGCGCGGTCGGAGCCGTGCGCAACGCCGCCGCGAAGCAGCTCGACGCCTGGGAGCTGCCGGATCTCGCCTTCGCCACGGAACTCATCCTGAGCGAACTGGTCACCAACGCCCTACGGCACGGCAGCGCCCCGGTCCGGGTCCGGCTGCTGTACGACCACACGCTGACCTGCGAGGTCTGGGACGCCAGCAGCACCGCCCCGCACCTGCGGTACGCCGCCACCACGGACGAGGGCGGACGCGGACTGTTCCTGGTGGCCCAGGTCAGCGAGCGGTGGGGCACCCGGTACACACCGGACGCCAAGGTCATCTGGGCCGAGCAGTCCCCCCACGGCCCCTCGGAGGCCGCCCTCCCCGACCCCGCTGCCTTCCTGGACGCCGACCCCCTCTGACACCTGCCCGGACGCCGACCCGCGCGACCGGCCCGGCGGCCTCGCCCGGCTCAGCCCCCGAGCCGTTCGCGCAGTTCCTCGACATCGGCGAGGAACCAGGTCTGGCGGCCGCGGTTGCACTCGCGGACGAAGTCCCGCAGGGACTCACTGGCTTCCGTGTGCCGGGAGATGTCGCCGATCACGGCCATGCCCATGCGGAAGTTGACGAACTTCTGGACGATGTCGCCGGCGACGCGCGTGCGCAGCCGGAAGAACGCCTCGTCGAACCGCTCGGCGGGAATGACGACCCACTGGGCGCCCTGGTAGGAAGCATTGCCTACGAGGTCCAGCACGTCGCGTTCCCCGCTGATCGGCTCGCCCTCGGCGGGGCACATCAGAACGGGTACGTCGTGAATGCTCTGCACGTTCTCCATGGACGTCGAATGTAGTCGGCGACGCGCACGGCGGCGACGCCACGGCCCGCGGCGGGCCTCAGCCGGATCGCGCGGGGCCGCAGCGCGGCTCGGGGTCGTCCAGGGGACGGAAGCACGCCGTGATCGTCTTGCCGCCGTGGAAGGCATGGGCGTCCCACGCGTCGGCGAGCGCGTCGATGATGGCGAGGCCCCGCCCCGAGGTCGCCGCCGAGGAGGCGTCACGCGGAGCGGGGAGGAACGGGTCGCTGTCGGCGACGCTGACGTGCAGGCACCGGCCGTCCCACGTCAGCACCAGTTGGGCGCTGCTCCCCGCGTGCAGGTGCGCGTTGGTGACCAATTCGGACACCGTCAACAGGATGGAGTGGACGGTGTCCGGAGCGTCGGCGCTCCACTTCAGTGAATCCAGATGCTCCAGGGTCCACCGTCGGGCTTCACTCGCCCCTCGGCTGACCGGGAACGACTTGGCCCAGCCCATCGCGCGGAGCGACAACGCACCCACCTCGCTTCCCTCTCGTCCCCTCGGGGCTCCGTATCAGACGCGGCCGGCCCGGTGCCGGGCGCGCTGTCCGTGCCGCCGGTTGACGAGCAGCAGGGCCAGCAACATCGGTGCGATCAGCAAGACCATGGCTGCCATGAGGTACTCCTCTCCTCGCGGACCGTGACTTCCCCGCGTGTGACCGCCAGAGCCCGGCCGAAACCCCCGGACGGGCTTTCGCCGCCTCAGTCCCGCCCGCTCTTCAGCCGGCGGACGACCTCCTCCGACAGCCGCCGCTGCAGTTCGGCCAGTTGCTCGGGGGAGTAGGCGGTGAGGTCGCCGACCTGCCCCGGACCGGCCGGTGCTTCCTCCTTCGGCTTCTGCTTCTCCAGTTCCCTGCGGGCGAGTTCCTGCTCCTCGGGCGAGCCGGGCGCCGCGTAGGCGCACCGGACGAGCGCTCCGTCCGCGGTCTTCAGGCAGGTGGCCTCGCGGCCGGCCACCTGGCCGCGGCCCTCCACCCGGTACCGGATGTTCTGCTCGCTGCCGAGCGTGGCGGTCCAGGTGCTGCCGCCGGTGGGCACGACCTCGAAGACCCGGTCCTCGTTGTAGCAGCACACGTCCCGGTACTCGGCCTTGATCAGTTCGACCAGGGCCTCCGGCGAGGACCAGGTCGGACTGAGCCGGTGCACGGTCATCGGAGCGAGCCCGCCGCCCCGATGGCGGGTGGGCACGGTCGACACGGCCACGACCGAGCTGGCCTCCCCCTGCGGGGTGAGCGGAGTGACGTACGCGCTGTCCCCGGTCGCGGCCCGGTACCGCAGCGTGAACTCCGACTCGTTGCCCTCGTTGGCGCCGTCCTCGGAGGCGTCCCAGCCGCTGCGTTCGAACCACCAGTCGGTGAAGCTGCCGACCGCGGCGGTCGCCTCGCGCTGGCGGGACGCGAGACTCAGCGGATAGGACGGGCCGGGCACCGCGGCCGTGTCCGTGGTGATCGTGAGCCTTCCGGTCCGCCCGTCGTAGAGCGCGACCCCGGCGGGGCGTTCGGTCACCACCATGAATCCGGTCTGGCGCTTGAGGGGGACGACCACGATCGGGGTGTCGCCCGAGCAGGTCACGTACGCGTCGGACGCCTCGAAGCGCACCCAGCGCCGCTGCGCCGAGATCTTCCGGCCGAGGTTGTGGTGGAACCAGCCGCCGATCCGGGCGTCCGCCGTCTCCACGTCGAACGAACAGCGCTTCTGGTCGCGGCCGTTGCCGCCCAGCGGAATGTCCTGCACGAGCCCGACCTCGTACCCCGCCAGCCAGCCGCGCCGTTCGACCAGGGTCGAGAACCGGTCCGCGTCGGGCAGGTAGGTGACGTCGAAGATCTCGCCGGTGACATCACCCAGGTGCGGGGCGGCCTGCGCCTCGCCGACCAGGTAGGGGGACCGGGCCGCCAGCTCGGGCAGCGGCTCGGACACGATCCGCACGTCGTGCATGTACGCCCGGTCCTGGAGGTACGCGCCGTACACCAGCCACCCGACTGAGACGCCCAGGCCGAGGACCGCGGCCAGGCACCCGAACGCCGTCGCGGTGTCCCCGCCGCCCCCGGTCCCGCCCTCCCGCAGCCGCTGGACGACCAGCCACGGCAGGGCGACGGCGCCGGTGGCCACCAGAGGCGCGGCCAGCCAGGAGAACAGCTTCCGCAGCTCCCAGAGCGCGATCGTGGTGACGTACGAGGCGTACCAGAGTGCCGCCGCCGCCAGAAGAACGGGTATCGCGATGCGCAGTGCCCGACCCATCAGTCCCCCCCCGATGCCAGTTGGCACGATTGTCCACGCCCCGCCCGGGTGTGTCAGTAGCGCGGCCCCCCGGCCGACCGGCCTCCGGGGACAGCCGGCCGGGCCCGGGGTGGGGGCTCAGACGACGCCCTCGGCGATCTCCGCCTGCTCCCGGGCGTTGCCGTACGCGGACGGGGTCCCGTACGAGCGACGCGCGACGTACCACCACACGCTGGACAGGACCAGTACCACCGCCAGGGCGATCACCGCGTAGTTCATCGAGTCGACGGTGACCGGCGACTTCTGCGGCAGACAGAACAGGACGGTCACGACGGCCACCCAGACGACCGCGATCCAGCCGATCGGCCTGCTCCAGCGCCCCAGGCTCCACGGGCCGGGTTCGAAGCGGTCACCCGCGCGCAGCCGCAGGTAGATCGGGATGGCGTAGGCCGGAGTGATGCCGATGACGTTGATGGCGGTCACGGCCCCGTAGGCGGTGGCGGAGTAGAGCGAGGGCAGCGCGAGGACGGCCGCGACGGCGACGGCGAGCCATACGGCCGGCACCGGTGTCTGGGTCCGGCTGCTGACCTTGCGCCACAGGGACGATCCGGGCAGGGCGTTGTCCCGGCTGAACGCGAAGACCATCCGGCTCGCGGCGGCGACCTCGGCGTTGCCGCAGAAGAGCTGCGCGACGATCACGACCAGGAGCAGGGCGGTGGCGCCGCCGGATCCCAGGGCGTCGAGGAAGATCTGGGCGGGCGGGACGCCGGTGGCGGTGCCCTGCACGGCCGCGTAGTCCTGGATGGCGAAGGTGAGACCCGCGAGGAGGGCGAACCCGGCGATCCAGGAGACCCAGATGGCTCGGACGATGCCCTTGGCGGCGGAGACGGAGGCGTTCGAGGTCTCCTCCGAGAGGTGCGCGGAGGCGTCGTACCCGGAGAAGGTGTACTGGGCGAGCAGGAGGCCGACCGCCGCCACGTAGAACGGGTTGGCCCAGCCGGTGTCGTTGACGAACTCGGTGAAGACGAACGAGGGCGACTGGTGGCGGTCGGGGACGAACGCCAGGGCGCCGACGATGACCGCGACGCCGGTCAGGTGCCACCAGACGCTGATCGAGTTCAGCACACTGACCAGGCGCACGCCGAAGAGGTTGAGCACGGCGTGCAGCAGCAGGATGCCCAGGAAGATCAGGAAGGTCGAACCGGGGGTGGGTACGAAACCGAACTGGAGGTTGAGGAAGGCGCCGGTGAACAGGGCGGCGCCGTAGTCGATCCCGGCGATGGCGCCGAGCAGGCCGAGGAGGTTCAGCCAGCCCGTGTACCAGCCCCAGCGGCGGCCGCCGAGGCGGTCGGCCATGTAGTAGAGCGCCCCCGAGGTGGGGTACGCGCTGGTCACCTCGGCCAGGGCCAGGCCCACGCAGAGGACGAAGAGGCCGACCCCGACCCAGCCCCACAGCATCACGGCCGGGCCGCCGGTACCCAGACCGAAGCCGTAGAGGGTCATGCAGCCGGAGAGGACGGATATCACCGAGAAGCTGATGGCGAAGTTGCCGAAGCCGCCCATCCGGCGGGCGAGGACCGGCTGGTAGCCGAGTTCTCTGAGCCGTTCCTCCTCGTCCTGCCGAGGTGGGGACTTGCGGTCCTGGCGAGCGGCCCATGCGGTGCGGGACATGGCGTACCTCCGGGGTGATGGAGCACGGGGACGGGGTGGAGCGCGGGAACGGCGGAACGACCGAGTGGCGGGCGACACCGCGGGGGCGCCGCCCGGAGCGTGCGGCCGGGGGGCGGGGGAACCGGAACTCAGTCCCGGTCGGCCAGGCTGCGGGATCTGGCGCGCAGGAACACCTCCTCGGCCAGTGCGGGGTCCGCCGGGTCACGGGTCCGGTAGGCCCAGGGCAGGGTGGTCCAGTAGCGGCCGATCGCGTCGAAGACCCGGGCCGCCTCCTCGAACTGGAGGCCTCCCCACAGCGCATGGGCGAGGTGGCTCAGGTCGAGCGGTGAGGCGTGCCGCGGGGCCGCGTGGCGGAACCAGGCGTCGAGGGCGTGGGCCGCGTCGCGGATGGCGTCCTCGGCGACCCAGTGCAGGTCGAGGGCCCGCTCCTGGCCGCGTTCGCGACGGTAGCGCTCGACCCGCACGTAGAGCGGCAGGACGTGGACCGCGGAACCGGGCGGGGCGGAACGGGCCGCCCACTGCGCGAAGTTGGCGGCCTCGGTGAGCGGACCGGACGTGCGGGCGTACAGGAACTGGAGCATCCGGTGGTACGCCTCGCGGTTGTACGGGTCCCGCTGGTCGGCCTCCGCGAGGATGCCCCACGGCCCGGGGGGAAGCATCGGGCCCGGCGCCGGGAGGCGGTGCTCGTCCATCAGGGCGCCCTCGTCGAGGAGGGCGAGGGCGAGCAGGCAGACCCACGGAACGGGATCGGCGGGGTCGGCGCCGGCGGTGGCCCGGCACGCCTCCCAGGCCTGCTGCCACAGCTCACGGGTGCGGGGGTGGCCGGCGCGGTGGGCGCGGACGGCCTGTTCGACGGTGACCCGGGTGTGCATCACGCTCGCGGCGAGGCTGTGCGGCTCCTCGCTCCGCCAGGCCTGGACCACATCGGATCCGGCGGCGACCGCGGCCAGGACCTGGGTGCGCTGGGTCCACAGCCCCCAGCTGTCCGTGCGCCCGAGTAAGTGCGCCATCGACACCCAGCGGCCGGTGCGCAGGTCCTGCACGGCGACACGCAGCTCGTTGTCGTGACCGGCGGGGTGGTAGACGGGCCGGAAATCGCCGCCCGCCATCACCCCGTCCCGGTCGACGAGCGGCCCGGGCGGGCGCGTCCTGCGGTGGTCGTGGTCATCGGTCCTCGGATCGCGTGCGGGGTGGAGGCGCTTCCTCAGGGCGTTCGGCTACCGCGCTGCAGCCGCGCCGTCGACCCACGGTCGGCGTCCTTCCCGTTGATCGGCGATCACTATAGGGCGACGGAAAGCATCCGCATCCAGAATCCCGTTCGAACGCAAGTATCAAGCCATGCACCGCGGGTGAGTTGGCGTCAGTACGTCCCGCGTCGGCCGGGACGGACCTTGACGGGCGACTTCCGCTGGTGAAGGCTTCCGATCGACGATCAAGCAGTGCCGACACCAGGGACGGAGCGGTGATGACGGGTCCCGTGCTCGCGGTGGACCAGGGCACCTCGGGGACCAAGGCGCTCGTCGTCTGCCCGGTACGCGGGGTCATCGGCTCCGCTTCCGCGCCCGTACGGCCCCGCTACCTGCCGGGCGGCCGGGTGGAGGTGGACCCCCGCCGGCTGCTGGACTCCGTCGTCGACGCCGGGCGCGCCGCGCTCGCCGCGGCCGGCGAGCCGGTCGTGGCCGTGGGGCTGGCCAACCAGGGCGAAACCGTCCTCGCCTGGGATCCGGGCACCGGCGAGCCGCTCACCGACGCGATCGTCTGGCAGGACCGGCGCGCCGCCCAGCTCTGCGACGAACTGGCCGCCCACGCAGCGTGGTTGCGGGAGACGACCGGCCTGCCGCTGGACCCGTACTTCGCCGCGCCCAAGATGGCCTGGATACGCCGCCACCTGACCCGCCGCGGCGTCGTGACGACCAGCGACGCATGGCTCGTGCACCGCCTCACCGGTGCGTTCGTCACCGACGCGGCGACCGCCGGCCGCACCCAGCTCCTCGATCTGGACACCGTCGGCTGGTCGGCCGCGGCGATCGACGCCTTCGGCCTGACCGGCGAGCGGCTCCCGGAGATCGTCGACGCGGACACCCGCGTCGGGACCACGACCGCCTTCGGGCCCGCGCTGCCGCTCACCGGACTGCTCGTCGACCAGCAGGCCGCGCTGCTCGCCCAGAGCGTCACCGAGCCCGGCACCGCCAAGTGCACGTACGGCACGGGCGCGTTCCTCCTCGCGCAGAGCGGACCGCTTCCCCGCCGCAGCGCCACCGGGCTCGTCGGCTGCGTCGCCTGGCGGCTCGCCGGAGAAACCAGCTACTGCCTGGACGGGCAGGTGTACACGGCCGCCTCCGCCGTGCGCTGGCTGACCGACCTCGGCGTGATATCCGGCGCCGAGGACATCGACACCGTGGGCGGGAGCACCCCGGACGCCGGCGGCGTCACCTTCGTCCCCGCCCTGGCCGGGCTCGCCGCCCCCTGGTGGCGCGGCGACCTGCGCGGCTCGATCACCGGGCTCGGCCTCGACACCACGGCCGGCCACCTGGTGCACGCCCTGTGCGACGGCATCGCCGCCCAAGTGGCGGAGCTCGCCGACGCCGCCGCCACCGACCTGGGCGCGCCGCTGGCCGCTCTGCGTGTCGACGGCGGGCTGACCCGCTCCGCGCTGCTCATGCAGGCCCAGGCCGATCTGCTCCGGATCCCCGTCGAAGTGTCGGCACTGCCGGACGTCACCGCCCTCGGGATCGCGGCGGTCGCCCGCCTCGGGCTCGATCCGTCGCTCAGCGTCCACGAGGCCGTCCCGCAGTGGAAGCCGTCCGCCGTCTACGAACCCAAGGCCGGGGCCGAGCAGACGGCGGAGCGCCGCGCCCGGTTCCGGACGGCGGTGTCGGCCCTCGTCGACGGCCCGGCATGAGCGTCACCACCACGGGCGCCCTGCCCGGCGGAGCGTACGACGTGACGGTCGTCGGCGCCGGAGTGGTGGGCTCGGCCATCGCGCGGGAACTGGCCCGGCTCCCGCTGCGCGTCGCCCTGCTCGACGCGTCCGACGACGTCGGCGACGGTACCTCCAAGGCCAACACCGCCATCCTGCACACCGGTTTCGACGCCGTACCCGGCTCCCTGGAGTCCCGGCTCGTCCGGACGGGCGGGCAGCGGCTCGCCGCGTACGCCGCCGAGAGCGGCATCCCGGTGGAGCCGCTCGGGGCGCTCCTGGTGGCCTGGGACGAGGAACAGCGTGCCGCGCTGCCGGGCCTCGCCGACAAGGCCGTGCGCAACGGATACCGATCGGCCCGGATCGTCCCGCCCGAGGAGGTGCGAGCGCGCGAACCGCACCTGGGCCCCGGGGCGCTGGGCGCGCTCGACGTGCCGGGCGAGTCCGTCATCTGCCCCTGGACGACCACGCTCGCGTACGCCACGCAGGCCGTGCGGGCCGGCGTCGACCTCCACCTCCGCTGCCGCGTCGAGTCCGTCGTCCCGGGCGACCCGGGTACGCCCCACGAGCTGACCACGGGCCGGGGACCGCTGCGCACCCGCCACCTGGTCAACGCGGCCGGCCTGTACGCCGACCGGATCGACCGCCTCCTGGGCCACGAGGACTTCACCGTGACGCCCCGGCGCGGCCAGCTGATCGTCTTCGACGAACTCGCCCGCGGCCTGGTACGGCACATCCTGCTGCCCGTGCCCGGCCCCCTCGGCAAGGGGGTGCTGGTGTCGCCGACGGTCTACGGGAACGTGCTGCTCGGGCCGACCGCCGAGGACCTGGACGACAGGACGGCCACCGGATCGACCGCCGAAGGGATCGCGCAGCTGCGGGAGAAGGGCCGGCGCATCCTGCCGGCGCTGCTGGAGGAGGAGGTCACCGCGGTGTACGCCGGGCTGCGGGCGGCCACCGGCGACGACGACTACGCGATCCGGGCCCACCCCGCGCAGCGGTACGTCACCGTGGGCGGCATCCGCTCCACGGGCCTGACCGCCTCCATGGCGATCGCCGCCCACGTCGTGGAGCTGCTCGCCGACGGCGGACTGCCGGTCACCGGCGCACGGGAGCTGGAGCCGGTACGGATGCCGAACCTGGGCGAAGCGTTCCCGCGGCCGTACCGCGACGCGCGGATGATCGCGGCCGACCCGGAGTACGGGAGGATCGTCTGCCACTGCGAGCGGGTCACCCGCGGGGAGATCCGCGACGCCCTCGCGGCCACCGTGCCCCCCGGCTCGCTGGAGGGCCTGCGGCGGCGCACCCGGGCGCGGGCCGGCCGCTGCCAGGGCTTCCACTGCGGCGCCGCCGTCCGCGCGCTGTTCGAGGAGGCTCGCGGATGAACCGTACGGTCGACGTCCTGGTCGTCGGGGCCGGCCCGGCCGGACTGGCCCTCGCCGCCCGCCTCGCCGGCGCGGGCGCGGGGCGCGTCGAGGTCCTGGAACGCGAGCAGGAGGCCGGCGGGATGCCGCGCCACTGCCACCACCGGGGCTTCGGCGGCTTCGGCGGACGGCCCCCGCTGTCCCCCCGGTCCGAGGGAGCCGCGCCGCCGCACCCCTGGCTCGTCGGACCGTGGCTACGGGGACCGGCGTACGCGCGGCGGTGGACGGACACGGCGGTCGGCGCGGGGGCCGCGGTCCGGACGGGGGTCACCGCCACCGGCTGGGCCGGTCCGCTGTCCCTGGACACCACGAGCCCGGCAGGCCTGGAGCGGATCACCGCCCGGACCGTCGTCCTCGCCACCGGCGCCCGGGAACGCCCGCGCAGCGCCCGGCTGGTGCCCGGCTCCCGTCCGGAGGGGGTGCTGACGACGGGGGAGTTGCAGCAGACGGTCCACGGGTACGGCCGGACCGTCGGCCGGCTCGCCGTGGTCGTGGGCGCCGAGCCGGTCGCCCGCCACGCGGTACGGACCCTGCGCCGGGCGGGTGCGGACGTGGTGGCGATGGTCACGGAGCACCCGCGCGGCGCCGCACTGCCCGGCGTCCCGCTGCTCACCGCCACCACGGTCGTCGAACTGCGCGGCCGGGGCCGACTGTCGGGCGTGACCGTGCGCCACGCGGACGGCCGGTCCGGATTCCTCGCCTGCGACACGGTGGTCTTCACCGGCGACTGGATCCCCGACCACGAACTGGCCCGCCGCGGCGGCGTCGCACTCGACCCCGGCACCCGTGGCCCTTCCGTCGACGCGTCCTTCCGCACCTCGGTGCCGGGTGTCTTCGCCGTCGGCAACGCCCTGCACGGCGTGGAGACCGCCGCCACGGCCGCCGCCGAGGGCGCCGCCGCCGCGGCCCCGGTCCTGGCCCACCTGTCCGGAGCGCCCTGGCCGGACCCCGGCCCACCCCTGGTCGTACGGGCCCCCCTGGTGTGGGTCGCGCCGAACCGGGTGGCCGGCGTGGGGAAGCGTCCGTTGCTGCTGCGGTCCGGGGAACCTCTCACCGGCCCGCTGGTGACGGCCGGCCAGGACGGCCGGCTCCTGTGGCGCCGGCGGATCCCGGGCCGGGTGTCACCGTCGCGGTCCCTGCGGCTGCCACCGGGATGGACGGGACGGGTCGACGCGGCGGGCGGTCCCGTCGTCCTGGGCATCGCCTGACGGCGCGTCACAGACCCCGGCGCCGACATCCGTTACCACAACTGCCGTGCCAGGAAAGGGACTCGGGCTACGGGCGTCCGCGGACGGCGTCTAGATTCTCCTCCCATGGATCTTTCACGCAGGACCGTCATCAAGGGCATGGCCGCCGCGCCGCTCGTCACCGGCGCCGGCGCCGCGCTCCTGCCCTCCCAGGCCCGGGCGGCCACCCTGCCCGCCGGGCAGTTCACCCTGGCCGAGCGGACCGCCAACGCCTCCGGCTCCTTCACACAGCTCGTCGAGGGCCTGGCCGCGGCCCTGCCCACGGTGCGGGTCGCCGACGTGCTGGCCGACGCCAACCGCGACGCGACCCGGCTCACCGGCGCGCCTGCCGGCGTCGGCGGGTTCTCGCACGGTTTCACCTGGAACCCCGGAGACCGGGACGCCGCCGAATGGATTCCGCAGGGCATCACCACCAGCGCCGACGCCCTCGGCGCGGGCCTGTGGCCCGCCGGCGGCAAGCGGGTGGTCCTGGTCTCCTGGTACTTCGAGACCGACCCCGACCAGGACGACGTCCACGAGTTCGCGATCGACAAGGGCATCCGGCTCAGCTTCGTGGACCACACCTCCGCCGCGGCACCCACGTACCGGCACGTACTGCTCGTCGAGCCCGTCCGGGGCGCGGGCGGCACGTACACCTACCAGCCGATCCGCACCCACGCGGGCGGCATCATGTGGTACGGCAACCTGCTCTACGTCGTGGACACCTACAAGGGCCTGCGGGTGTTCGACCTGGAGAAGATCTTCCAGGTCAGCACCGGCCTGCCGGACGTCTGCGGGCTGCACTCCGACGGCCGCCACCACGCCTACGACTACCGCTACGTCCTCCCGCAGACCGGCGCCTACGACAACACCGGCACCCTGCTGCGCTTCTCGGCCGTCGGACTCGACCGCGCGTCCACCCCCGACAGCCTCACCGTGAGCGAGTACGCCTACGACCTCACCACTCCGGTGGTCGACTACGACCCGAGATTCACATGGAACGGCAACGGCCAGAAGATCGCGACGCCGAAGGTCGTCCGGTGGCCGCTGGACCACACGAACCGCAAGATCGCCTCCACCTCGGCGTCCGAGGCCGTCACGGTGGCGCAGGGCAAGATCCAGGGCGTGGTCTCGCGGGAGGGCCGGCACTACCTCTCGGCGAGCGACGGCCCGAGCCGGGGCGGCAGCCTGCGCACGGTCACTTCCGGCGCCGACGCGCCCTCCACCGTGGTCCGCCTCGCCAAGGGATGCGAGGACCTCAGCTTCCACAGCTCCGCCACGACCGGTTGGGCCTACTCCGACTCGGTCATCTGGAACGTGAGCGAGTACGCGGGCTCGCGCTACGTCTACGCGGTGCACGCCGACGGATCCTGACCCCCTGACCTCCGGGGCGCCCGCGGGCGCCCCGGAGGTCAGGGGCGTCCGACAGGGTCCTGGTCCTGGACGTCCCGGTCCGGGGCCGCCCGGCCCTGAACCGCCTCGTTCTCGCTCGCCCGGCCCCGGGTCGCCTCCGGGGACTCGGCCGGCGAGGGCACGGCGGCCCGTACCGGTGCGGAGCGCGCGCGCCGCGAGGACACCCAGGCCGCCACGGGCTCGGTGTAGCGGGCGGTGAGCGGCCCGATCACGACGAGGAGCAGGACATAGGCGGTGGCGAGCGGACCCAGAGCGGGCTCGATGCCCGCCGTCACGGCGAGGCCTGCGATGACGATCGAGAACTCGCCGCGCGCCACGAGCGTGCCCCCGGCCCGCCAACGGCCCTTGACCCCGATCCCGGCCCGCCACGCGGCCCAGTAGCCGGTCGCGATCTTCGTACCCGCCGTGACCACGGCGAGCGCGAGGGCGGGCAGCAGGACGGGCGGAATGCTCGAAGGGTCGGTGTGCAGGCCGAAGAAGACGAAGAAGACGGCCGCGAACAGGTCGCGCAGCGGGCTGAGCAGCGTGTGGGCGCCCTCGGCCACTTCCCCGGACAGGGCGATGCCCACCAGGAACGCGCCGACGGCCGCGGAGACCTGCAACTGCTGGGCGATGCCCGCGACGAGCAGGGTCAGCCCGAGGACGACGAGGAGCAGCTTCTCCGGGTCGTCGCTGGAGACGAACCGGGAGATCAGCCGGCCGTAGCGGACGGCGACGAACAGGACCGCCCCCGCCACCCCGAGCGCGATGGCCAGCGTGAGACTGCCCGCGGCGAGACTGACACCGGCCAGCAGCGCGGTGATGATCGGCAGGTAGACCGCCATGGCCAGGTCCTCCAGGACCAGGACGCTCAGGATCACCGGCGTCTCGCGGTTGCCGAGCCGGCCCAGATCGCCCATGACCTTGGCGATGACCCCCGAGGAGGAGATCCAGGTGACTCCGGCCAGCACCACCGCGGCGACCGGACCCCAGCCCATGAGGAGCGCTGCCACCGCGCCGGGTACCGCGTTCAGCGTGAAGTCGACCAGCCCGGCCGGGTACTGCGTCTTGAGGTTGGAGACCAGGTCGCTCGCCGTGTACTCCAACCCCAGCATGAGCAGGAGCAGGATGACGCCGATCTCGGCACCGATCGCGACGAACTCCTCGCTGGCACCCAACGGCAGCAGCCCGCCCGTTCCGAAGGCCAGACCGGCCAGCAGGTACAGCGGGATCGGGGAGAAGTGGAAACGGCCGGCGAGCCGGCCCAGCAGGCCCAGACCGAGGATGATGGCACCGAACTCGATCAGGAAGACGGCGGAGTGCACGACCGATCACTCCCGTCCGAGTATCGCGGCGGCCGCGTCGACGCCCTCGCGGGTACCGATCACGATGAGCGTGTCCCCACCGGCGAGACGGAAGTCCGGCGCGGGCGAGGGGCGCGCCTCGGCCCGGCGCAGGACGGCCACCACCGAGACGCCCGTCTCGCTGCGCATCCGCGTGTCACCCAGCACTCGGCCGTTCCAGTGCGAGTGCGCGGACAGTTCGATCCGCTCGGCCACCAGACCGAGATCGGTGGTGTGCAGCACGTTCGGACTGTGGTGAGCGGGCATCAGGGCGTCGATCAGCGACGCCGTCTCGCCACCCGTCAGGTGCAGCGACTGCGCGCACGCGTCGGGGTCATCGGCCCGGTACACGTTCACCGTCCGGGTACCGTCCCGGTGCGCGATGACCGACAGGTGCCGGTGTTCGCGCGTGGTGAGATCGTACTGGACACCGATGCCGGGCAGTGGTGTGGTGCTCATCCGTGGAGCGGGCACAGCTCTGTCCCCCCTTGTTCCATCTGTTCGACTGTCGAGCGGCGCCGACCCGGTACGAGGCAGGTTCCGGTCCCCGCGCACGCACATCGTGCCATCTCCGACCAGGAACGGGACGTGGGTGTCGTCCGACGCATCCGGGTCGGCGCCGCCCCGACGGAGCCCTCCGTCCGGCGCCTCGGGCAGGATACGGACGGTGGAGACGACAGAACTGATCGCACGGGCCCGCGCGCTCGCCGACCGGACCACCCCCGCCGGCGGACACGGTCCGGGTAGCCGGCGGATCCTCGGAATCGCGGGCCCGCCGGGCGCCGGCAAGTCCACCCTGGCCGAGCTGCTGGCCCGGGAACTGGGCCCGGAACTGGCCGCCGTGGTGCCGATGGACGGCTTCCACCTGTCCGGGGCGGAACTGGCCCGCCTCGGCCGGGCCGACCGCAAGGGCGCCCCCGACACCTTCGACGCGGCCGGGTACACCGCGCTGTTGCGTCGGCTGCGCGATCCCGAGCCCGGCACCGTCTACGCCCCCGCCTTCGACCGCGCGCTCGAAGAGCCGATCGCCGGGAGCATCCGCGTCGCCCCCGCCGTACCGCTGGTGATCACCGAGGGGAACTACCTGCTCCACGACGCCGGCGAGTGGGCCCGGGTACGCCCGCTGCTCGACGAGGCCTGGTACCTCGCGCCCGACGACGGCCTGCGCGTCCGGCGCCTGGTCGAACGGCACGTGCGCCACGGCAAGGACCCGGGGTACGCGCGGGAGTGGGTGGACCGCTCGGACGAGGCCAACGCCCGGCTCGTCGCACCGGGACGCCAGCGGGCGGACCTCGTCCTCGACCCCGCCCTCGACCTCGGCTGACCCGCTGTCGTCGAGGTGGGGTCCGGCCTCGTCGACCCGGTGCCCGGTGCGGTGCACCCCGAGTCCCGCCGCCCGGGTGGTCGCCTCCACTACGGCGACCGGGCTCCGGCGCGCCCCACGGCGTCTCGGTGCGGGGCAGGTCCTCCGGCAACCCGGTCGGTGCATCGTCCTGCGCGATTGCCCTGGTGGCGAGGGCTGTTCGGCGTCCGAGCCTACGCCTCGCCGGGCCCGGGAGCCGTCGGCAGGCACAGGACCAGCCGCGCACCGCGCGCCGAGGAACGGGCCGTCAGCGTTCCGCCGTGGTGCGCGGCCAGATCCCGCGCGATGGCGAGACCCAGGCCGGCCCCGCCATGGTCGCGGCTGCGCGAGTCGTCGAGCCGGGTGAAGCGTTCGAAGACCCGCTCCCGGTCGGCCGCCGGGATGCCGGGGCCGTCGTCGACGACCTCCAGCACGGCGGTACGCACCCCCGTCCCTCCGCCCGCGGTGCGCAGGGTGACGTCGACCCGGCTCTCGGCGTACTGCCGGGCATTGTCCACGAGGTTGGTGACGATGCGGCTCAGCCACAGACCGGTGCCCCTGACCTCCACGCCGCCTTCGAGGGTCAGGTACGCCGGAACCCGGTCCCCGGGCCGCGTCTGCGCCGCCTCCCCCACCAGGGCCGTCAGGTCCAGCCGGACGGACGCCACCGGCTGCGCCGCGTCGATGCGGGCGAGCAGGAGCAGATCGGCCGCGAGGTGCTGGAGGCGTTCGACGTCCTCCAGCGCCCCGCCGATCAGTTCGGGCCACAGCTCGGGGTCCCGGACGGCGAGGGCCACCTCCAGCTGCGTGCGCACGACGGTGATGGGGCTGCGCAGTTCGTGGGAGGCGTCGGCGATGAACTGCCGCTGGCGGGCACCGGAGGCCTCCAGCCGGTCCAGGGTGGCGTTCATGGTCTGCGCCAGGCGGGCCACCTCGTCGCGGGTGGCCGGTACCGGCACCCGGCGGTGCAGGTCGCGGTCCGATATCCCGGCCACCTCGGCGCGGATCGCCTCGACCGGTCTCAGCGCGCGGCCGGTGACCCGCCAGGTCACGAGCCCGACGGTGGCCAGGAGCAGGGGGACGCCGACCGCGAGGGCCGCCGTGGTGGTGTCGTCGGCCGCGTCCACGTCGCGCAGCGAGGCCCCCGCGTACACGGTGGCCGGGCCGTCCGGGGTGTCCGTGACGACCTGGACCACCCGCTGGCGGGGCTCGCCTTCGAGCGGGCGCACCGTCCAGGTGTGGAAACGGGTGCCCGCCGTCCCCGGGCCGGGCGGCGGCAGCGGCGGCGCGCCGACCAGGTTGAGGCTGGCGAACAGGACCCGGCCGTCGGCGCCCACCACCTGGATGAACTCCACCCCGCGGGCGGGGGAGCGCACCCGGTCCAGCCGCCCGGCCGCGGCGAGCTGCGCCACGGTCTCGGCCTGCCGGCGTGCGTCGCTCTGCGCGGCGCGGATCAGATTGGCCTCCAGGAGGCCGAGCAGGGTGAAGGAGGCCAGCCCGAGCGCAACGGCCACCACCGCGCAGGCACCCGCCGTGGCCCGCGCGCGGACGGTGGTGGGCCAGGCACGGCGCAGCACCGGCCACCGGTCCAGGAGCGCCGCGAGGACCGGGGCCGTCACGGAGGCGAGGGCCTCGACGAGGCGCCGGCCCGGCCCCAGCGGGTCCCGCGGCGCGTGCGGCTTCTGCGGCGCCCGCTGTGTACGGGGGCCGCGCCGCAGGCGGTCGAGGCGGCGCGGGGCGCGCGCGGGCGCGGGGCCCCGTACGGAGCGAGGTCTCCCGAACTCAGCCACCGTCGACCGCCAGCCGGTACCCGGCGCCCCGCACGGTCTCCAGCGCGGCCCGCCCGAACGGAGCGTCGATCTTGCGGCGCACCGCGCTGACGTGGACCTCGACGACATTGGCGTCGCCGTCGAAGGCGCTGTCCCACACCTGCTCCAGGATGTCCCGCTTGGGCACCACCTCGCCAGCGCGCCGGGCCAGGCATTCCAGGACCGCGAACTCACGCGCCGTCAGACGTATCTCCGCGCCGCCGCGCGAGCAGGAGTGCCGGGCGGGGTCGATGAGCAGGTCGCCGTACCGCATCACCTGCGGGCGCCGCCCGCCCGTACGCCGCGCGAGCGCGCGCAGCCGGGCGACCAGGACCAGGTAGGAGAACGGTTTGGACAGGAAGTCGTCGGCGCCGGTGTCCAGGGCCTCCGCCTCGTCGTACTCGCCGTCCTTCGCCGTGAGCATCAAGATCCCCGACTCGTTGCCGATCGCGCGCAGTTTGGCGCAGACCCGGTAGCCGTTCAGACCGGGGAGCATGATGTCGAGCACGATCAGGTCGTAGCCGTGCTCGGTCGCCATCCACAGTCCCTGGGGCCCGTCGTGGGCCACGTCGACCGAGAACCCTTCCGACTCCAGCCCCCGCTGCAGGGCCAGGGCCAGCCGCCGTTCGTCCTCCACCACCAGTACGCGCATGCCGAACAGGGTCTCAGGCCCGGCCGGCCGCTTGCTGAAGGGGTCTTCAGGTGGCTTCAGGTGGGCTTCAGCATCCTTTCAGCATGATCCGGAACGAGCCGGGAGCAGTGCCCGGCCGTCCCGAGGAGTACTCGCATGTCTGATTCCGTCCCCGCGTCCGTCCCGCCGTCCGTCCCGCCGACCGAGCAGCCGTCCGAGCGGCCCGGGACCAGCCCGGCGGCCACCGCCCGCAAGCGTGCGGCCCTGGGGCGCCTGCTACCCCGCGGCAAGGGCGCCCGATGGGCGGTGGCGGGCGCCGCCGTGGTGATCGCGGGCGGCGCGGCCACGGCCGTCGCCGTGGTCGAGCACCATCACGACCGTCCCTTCGGAGGTCCGCGCGCGGTCTGGTCCGTGCCCGGCCACGACGGCGGGTTCGGGCGCGGCCCCGCAGGCCCCGAGGAGCCCGGCCCGGTGGGCCCGGGGGAGCGCGGCGAGCACGCGGCCGGCGAACGGGAGCAGCGCCGGCTCCTGAAGGGCGACGGCCGGGCCGAGACCGTCCGCCCCGACGCGGCCCGCCCCGACGGAGCCGGGCAGGCGGCTCCCGCGCCGCTCCCCGCCCTGGCGATCGGTGCGGCGGCTGAGAAGGCCGCCGCCGCCGTGACGGGCGGAAAGGTCGAGTCGATGCGCGTGGTGGCGCAGGAGGGCGGCGGCAGCGCCTGGCGCGCCGTGGTCCTCGGCCCGGACGGCGTCCGGCACGCGGTCACCGTCTCCGGCGCGGACGGCACGGTCACCAGCAACACCACGATCGGCCGGTAGGGAGCCGCCGGCCCCGGCCGGTCACTCGGCGCCGTGTACCGCCTCCCGGGGCGGGGCGATGCGGTCGCGCGGGAGGCGTGCCAAGGTGACGGCCCGGAGCAGCCATTCGACCGGGCCGTACC
Organism: Streptomyces sp. NPDC055254; assembly: GCF_053606025.1. Classification (NCBI taxonomy): domain Bacteria; kingdom Bacillati; phylum Actinomycetota; class Actinomycetes; order Kitasatosporales; family Streptomycetaceae; genus Streptomyces; species Streptomyces sp. NPDC055254. The sequence continues at coordinate 142,007 of NZ_JBSGQV010000010.1, forward strand.
GGTACCGCGCCATCAGGTACCTGCTGAGCGCGAGCTGCGCCGCGTACAGGGTCAGTGCGCCGAGTACGACGACGGCCGGGCCGAGGCGGTCGTACAGCGCGAGGCCGTAGCCGGTGAAGACGAGGGCCATGACCAGGGACTGGCTCAGGTAGTTCGTCAGGGCCATCCGGCCGGCGGGCGCGAGAAGGGCCGTCACCCGCCCCCCGCGCGCGGTGTTCATGAGCAGGAGCATCCCGCACACGTACGCGGCGGTGAGGGCGGCCGCGCTGACCGTTCCCACCGACTGGCCGAGGATCGCCCACCGGGGCCCGAGCGGACCACTGGTCGCCAGACCCGCGAACACGGCCCCGGGCAGGCCGACGGCCACACCGAGCAGCAGGATGCGACGCATCCGGGCACGGTGGCGGGCCGTCGCGGTGAGGAGGCCCAGCTTGCCGCCGTACACGCCGGCCAGGAAAGCCGGCACCACGAAGCCGCCCACCACAGGGATGGCGAGGAGCGCGTCGGGCAACTGGTCGAGGTTGGCCCGTACGACGGACCCGGCGTCCCCCCGGTAGTCGGAGACCAGGCCGGGGAAGCCGGCCGCGAGCTCGGCGTCCAGGTCCGCCGCCTCCGCGGCCGACATGAGCAGGGAGGCGGAGCCGAGCAGGAGCATGAACGCGCTCGCGCAGCCGAAGACGATCAGCGCCGCGCGCCGTGCCGTGTGCGGGGCGCAACCGCGCGCGGCGACCAGGACCAGGCCGAGCACGGCGTACGTCATCAGGATGTCACCGGTGAACAGCAGGACGGCGTGCAGGACGCCCAGCACCAGCAGGCCGAGGGAGCGGCGCAGCAACCGGGGCACGGGCCGCACGCCCGCGCGTTCGGCCGAGGCCACCTGGAGCGTGAAGCTGTAGCCGAAGAGGAACGAGAACATCAGGTAGAACTTGCCGACCACGAAGATCTGCACGAATGCCTCGACGGCCCGGTCCGGCGTGGAGGCGTCCGGGTCCCGAACCGTGCCCAGGGCGTACGGGCCGGCCATCATCAGGGCGTTGACCAGCAGGATGCCCAGGAGTGCGAAGCCCCGCAGGGCGTCGACCTCAGATATTCGCGGTGGCCGGGCCTCCGGTACTCGCGGGGCCGGTACGGACACTGCATCCCCCAGGTGGTTGTCATACGGCGGCGGCCAGCGTAGTTGATCGTCACACCCCGAAGCCCTTCGACGACTGCCTGACTGCGACGACACCGGCGCGAGTGGCCCCGGCACCGGGTGAGCCGTACCCCGTCCGGCCCCGGCCCGGGCGCTCGTAAGGAGCGTGCGCGTGCACGAGGGGGCGCGCACGGAATCGGATGCGCTTCTTCCCGAAAAGTCTCCGCATCCCGCTTGCACGATCGGGGACTTTTTCCGATGGGGTGGAGTTCTGGGGTGCCTGGCGCACTCCAGGGCTGCCCTCACGGGCAGTCAGGCAGGCAGATCCCACATCCCACATCCCCACGCCCCTTGGAAGGATCCGCGCCGAAGTGAATGTCGTCGAGATCGTTGCCCCCGCGCTGATAGTCGCCACCCCGACACGGGTCCTGACCCCCGACACGGTCAGGGTGTTCCGGCGAGAGACATCCGCCCCCCTGGGGGCGGACGAGCAGCCGTGGGGGAGTACATGAACGAGGAGTTCGACCCGTCCGGTGACCGGGCGGTCTCCAGCGAACTGGCGGGCGTCCTGCCCGTCGACTACACCGCCTTCCACTCCCAGCAGCACCGGAGTTACCTGCGCTACGCCCACCTCCAACTGGGCAACGCCAAGGACGCCGAAGGCGTCGTCGACGACGTCTTCACCTTCCTCCTCAAGGTATGGACCCACGCCCTGCGCGAGGCGAGCCTGCACTCCTTCGCCTGGACCGTGCTCCGCGAACACGTGGAGCGCAGGCTCGCCGTCCTCGGACGGCAGGTCGCCATGGTCGAGACGGCCTGGTTCGCCGCGCTCCGCCGCTCCTCGCGCGAACGCATGGAGCTCCAGGAATCGAAGCTCGGCCTGTACGCGGCGATCGCCGAACTGCCCTCGGAGAAGCAGTACGACGTGGTGCTGCTGACCTTCGTGCTCGGCAACGACTGCGACACGGTCGCCCGGATGATGGGCATCGCCCCCGCCACGGTCCGCTCGCACATCAGGGGCGCGCGCCGAACCCTGTCCCGAAAACTCGGGGTGGACTGGATCCCCGGAGAGGAGAAGGACCAGTGAGCGACATGACCCGCGATCGCGACATGGCGCTGTGCGAACTGGACGCGGCGCTGGCGGACGCGCAGGTGCTGGTGGAGGAGTACGCAGGCTACGACGAGGGTGCGGCCCGGCGCCGGATCGCCCGCCGGATCGTCGCCGACCGCGCCCGCTCCTCAGCCGCCACCGCCGGCCCCGGGACCGGGCGCGCAGGCGGCGGCCACCGACGCCGTGGCGGCCGCCGCCGACGCCCTCGCCCTGGACGCCGCCTGCCACGTCCGGGCCGCGCGCGGCCTCGACGACCTGACTTGGGCCCTGGTCGAGAGCCGGGCCTTCGCCGAACTGGCCCTGGACGCATCCTCCTGGCCCCACGGCCCGGATTCGGCCCTGCTGTTCGGATGTCTCCTGCACCTGTCGGACCGGTCGGAGAACGCGCAGTTCTGGCTCCGGTACGCGGCCGGATCCGGATCCCGCACCGCTGCCGACTGCCTCTACCTCCTCCACCTCTCGCGCGCGGAGGTCAACACCGCCCGCCACTGGAAGCGCCAGGCCGGCACCCTGCCCCCCGACGACCACCTGCCGCCCCTGCCCGCCGTCCCGGAAGACCTCGAAGACGCCCTGGTGGCCTCCGTCATCTGGACCTCACCCCCCCTCACGACCCAGGACCTCAGCGCCCTCACCGCCCTCAGCACCGCGACGGCGGGCGCCGGACGGCCCCCGTACCGACTCCCCGCCCGGCTGCGCCGCGCCATCGCCGCGCTGCCCGTCGAGGAGCATCCCGACCTGGGAGAGATCCGCAGCCCCGGCCCCCCGCTCGCGGCGGCCGTCGCCCGCCACGCGCGGCTCAACCCCGCGGGGCTCACGCCGGAGGCCACTCCGCAGGCCCCCGACGCCCTTGAGCCGCCCCCGCCGGCCCCGGCCGCCCGCAGGTCCCCGGCCGCCGTACGGCCCGCTTCTGCCGCGCTGGAATCCGTACACCAGGCCCTGCGCGTCCTGGAGGTCATCAACCGCCACTCGGGAGGCGTCAACCTCACCCAGATCGCCCGCGAGACGCGGCTGCCGCAGCTCGTCCTCGCCCGGGCGACGGAACGGCTGATCCGCGCGAACCTGGCCACCGCCATCGGCCCCGACGCCTACGTCGCCGGCGGCGCCCTCCTGCTGACCCGGCGGGCCGACGAGGACGGGCGCGCGAAGGTACGCGAAACCCTCGCCTGGGTACGGGACGCGGTCGGCGCCGCCGTCTACGTCGCCCGCTACACCGACGGCGAGGTCTCCATCACCCAGTACGCCGACGGGCCGGGCACCCCCCTGGTCGACGAATGGGTCGACTTCCGCGCCGCCGCCCACGCCTCCGCCGTCGGCAAGGCCCTGCTGGCCCAACTCGACCGCGCCGAACGCGAGGACCACCTCGCCCGCCACACCATGGCCCGGTTCACCTCCCGCACCCTCACCAGCCGACGGGACCTCTTCCACCAGCTCGACACCCGCCGCCCCAACGCCCCGCTCCTCGACCTGCAGGAGTACGCGATCGGCACCGTCTGTGCGGCCGTGCCGATCACCTCCGGGCCCAACGCGGAATGCGTGGCCCTGTCCATCCCCGTTCCCGACCCGCACCGCCTCAGGCAGGCCGCCCGGATCCTGCAGAGCGAGGCGGCAGCCGTCCTGCTCGCCCTGATCGTCGCCGGAAAGGACCCCGAGCCCGGAGAGGAGATCCCGACCGGTCGGGAGCACATCATCGTGTCCACCACCGTCTAGACCATGTCCAGACCGTCACCGTCACCGTCACCGTCACGACCGCCCGCCGCCCGCCGCCCGCCGCCCACCGCCCGCCGCCCGCCCCCCGCCGCACCCGTGTCGTGCGGGGCCGGGCGGCCGTGGGCGGCGGCCGGGAAGACCGGTGAGGCGCCGAGGCGGATTCCGGCCGCTGTCAAGACACGAATTCCCGAGACATGACGTCCGGTCTCTCGATCATGCCTAGTGGAAATCGACACCGGCTCCACACGACGGCATGGGAGAAACGAATGGCGACGAATTCCGGTACCGGCACGGCAGAATGCACACGGAAAACGGCTCGCGACTGCGCGTGCCCGCTCCGCGCCGCGTGCACATCGCGTACGTCCACCCTGCGGGAGATCAAACACTGGGCCGCCGCGGACCGAATACCGGACACACTCGACGGTATATCCCTGGCCAGATCGGTGACGGAACACGTACGGCGCACAGGAAAGCATTTCCTACCCGAACGAACGCTCGTCCGGTTGAGCGACATCAGACGCCGGCACACCGCACACCGCCCGCTCCTCAGCGCTTTCCTCGACTGCGCGCTCGACAAACACGAGGGACGCTTCTGGAACCGCACCTACCTCGCGCTACCGGTCCTGGAACTCCTCGCGGACGGACGGCACGCCGCGCTGAGCGCGGACCGGATGTCGACCCTGCTGATGGCCGACCTCGTCCGCTTCGAGATCGAAGCGGCAGCGGGGGCGCCCGAGGAGCCCGAGAGACCCGAACGGGGCCGGCCGGACCGGGCGACGCTGAGCACGCGCCTGCGGCACGCCCTGCGACTCGTGGCGAAGGGGCTCGGCCAGGCGGAGGCCGGAGACCTGCCGTCCCGCCTGGCCCACGCACCCCGGTCACGCCTGGAGGACCTGCTCGATCACCTGCCCCGGCCACCGGCGACGAAGTCCGGCCGATGGTTCGACGTCACCGTCCAGCCCGTCTACGTCGTGCATGACGAGTACTTCTTCATCCGCGTGCTGCAGACCCACGAAATGCATTTCGCCGCGATATCGGCAGCGATGAAGGAGGCCATCGGGGCCCTGCGCGCGGGACGCCTGAAAGAATCCGTAGAGCGAATGGACCAGGCGGTTGCCGTGCTCGAACGCGCCGCCACGCTCTTCCGCATCGTCGCCACGATACGCGCGGAGCAATTCTCCGCCATCCGGCAGTACACCCAAGGTGCCAGCGCCATTCAGTCCGAACAGTACAAACGGTTCGAGGGACTGTGCGGTGTCCCGCCCATACCGCGCTTGCGGTCGGCGGGCTTCGCAAGTGTGCCCGCCGTCCGGGCAGAAGTGGCAGACTCCGGCCACGACACCGTCACCCGCGCCTACCTCGACCTCCGGAACGAGGGACGTTTCGACCAGTCGGAGTGGAACCGCCTCGACGTGGCCATCAGCCGCCTGGAAAGCGGGCACCAGCGGTGGAAGTCGGCGCACCGCGGCCTCGCCGCGCGCATGCTCGGCGACGCGCACGGTTCCGGGTACACCAACGGCGTTCCGTACCTGACGGAATGCCTGGAGAACCGGCTGTTCTGGCAACTTGGTACCAGCGGATAGCCGCGAACCGGCCCTCATCGCAGCCGGGTTGGCTCCCGAACCGGAGGACGGGTAGGTGGCGCGGACGGCCTCCGTCCGGCCCACGCGGCCGGTGTCGGCGCTCGCGGAGTTCACAGCACTAGGCAGTGTCTGATGGCTCTTGCCCGGATGGTGGATCTGTTGCCGTTCCGGGCAGGAGGCCGTCATGGTGCGTCGGCATGAACTGACGAATGCTCAGTGGGAGCGGATAGCCCCGCTGCTTCCGGAGACCGGCGGGCCGGGGGGACGGTGGGCCGACCACCGCACCGTGATCAACGGTGTGTTCTACCGGACCCGGACCGGCATCCCCTGGCGTGACCTGCCCGAACGCTACGGAACCTGGCAGACGGTCTACGAACGCCACCGCCGCTGGTCGGCCGACGGCACCTGGTCGAGGATCTTGCACGCCTTGCAGGCAGGTGCCGACTCCACCGCCCAGGACGCGGACGGCTCGTGGGCGGTCAACGTCGATTCCACCACCTGCCGGGCCCACCAGCACGCGGCCGGAGCCCGACACACTTCCCCGAACGACCACCCCGAAAAGGGGGTGGCATACGTGTGGACCCAGAGGGGCGTGAGGCCCTGGGACGCTCCCGGGGCGGTCTGACCTGCAAAATCCACCTCGCCGGCAAGGGCGGACGCCGCCCGTTGGCCCTGCTCATCACCCGGGCCAGTGGGGCGACGCCCCGCCTACATCTTCCGTGGCACCGTCATGCTCGCCTCGATCAGACTCTGGCTCCGCCCATGATCTCTCCCGGATCTAGTAGCCGGTTGTGCCGTCGAGCATCTCGCGCAGGATGTCCAGGTGGCCGTTGTGGCGGGCCGTCTCCTCGGTGAGGTGGTGCAGGATCCAGCGCAGGTCAACGTGGAGGCCGTTACGGATGGTTCCCTGGGCTTGCTTGTCCAGGTCGTTCCCGGCGACCAGTTCGCGGTAGCGGGCGCTCTGTTCGGCGTATTCGTCGAGCAGCTGCGTGAGCGGGAAGTCGACGGCGATCCGCATCTCGCGGTCGGGGTCCTCGTCGGTCATGGGGGCCCGGTCTTCCTCGCCGAGGAAGATCACCTGGAACCAGTAGTACTCGACCCAGCGGAGGTGGTTGATCACTCCGCTCATGGTCATCAGCGGTGAGCCCGGCAGGAGCGCCTTGCGGGCGTTCTCCGCAGAGACGCCTTCGCACTTGGCGCGAGCGGTGCCACGTGCGTAGTCGAGGAACGTGGTGAGCTGGGTGCGCTCGTCCCACGCGGGCGGCGTGTCATCGATTCTGGGCATCGCGCGAAGCGTCCCCGATCACTGCGACCCATGTCGAGGGATTTATCGACGACCCCAACCTGCTTCACCCAGCTCCTTGTACGGCGGGTCGATACCGCGATCCAGCGCCGGTGGGCCGCCCGGCATGATCCGCCGGACAGGTCCTAGTCCTGCCAGTAGAACAGCAGCGTCGAGACGTCGAGCGGTTCCCGTGCCCCGAAGTAGTAGACGCCGAGGCCGGTGACGCGGATCGACCCCGTGGCCCCGTCGATCCAGCGGAAGCCGGCCGCCTCGAGGGCGGCGCGAGCGTCTGGGTCGTCCCCGTGGCTGCCGGCGAAGCGCCCCAGCGTGCTGACGAGCACCTCGCGCCCGCCGGCCAGGCCCCCGTACCCGATGACGTGGTACGTGCCGTCGCCCTGGTGATGGGCGTCACCGCAGGAGACCGCGGGGCGCGGTGCCAATCCGGCGGCCGCCAGCGCGGCCGCGGCGAGGGCCAGTTGCCGCTCCTCGTCCGGCCGCTGCGGCGGCTCGGTGCACAGGGCCTCCACCCGCCAGCGCGGGTCGCTCTGCTTCTCGCACGCGTGGCCGTACTCGTGCACGATCGCCCGGCGGAGTTCCTCGTCCAGGCCCTCGACCTCCACCCGGGGGCGCCCCAGTGCCTCGTACACGGCCCGCGTCTGCGCCACGTCACCGGTCAGGCGGTGCAGGGCGTACGCGGCCCACAGCTTCGCGTCGGCCGTCGGCGCCTCGGCGAGGTAGGCGCTGACCTGCACCGGGCAGGTCAGCAGGGACTGCGCGAGGTGGGCCACCTGCGGGTCGGGGTCGGCGAGCGCGTCGCTGACGTCCCCACCGGCACGGTGCCGCATGCGGACGACGACGGCCCGGTCCTGCGGCCTCGTCCCGTCGAGCTCGGACAGCACGACCCCCACCCCGTGTCGATCCGCGAGCGCGTCCAACCCGGCCTCCCCGATCGCCCGCCGGGTCCGCCAGTGACTGAACGCGAGGGTCGCCAACTCGGGCGCGGCCGTACGGTCCCCGAGGACTCCGCGGGCCTGGAGGACCGCGTCCACCATCCCGTACGCACTCTCGTGGCGCCGGTCCTCGTGACGCAGCCAGGGGAGGAGCTCCTCCCGGTCCGCGAGCAGCCCCAGCAATGCCTTGCGGACCGTCCCGGAGTCATCGGTGTCGCGAACGCGCGCGAGCAGTTCGCCGACCCGCGCCGCCGGCACCCGACCGGCCAGCGCGTCCACACAGGCCGTCCGGCGCCACCAGGGCTGAGCCCGCTCGGCGGCGCACCGTGCGAGCAGGTCGGGGTCGTACGCCCGCAGCCCGGCGGCGTCGATCCGGCCGGCCTCGGGCGTCAAGGTCTCGATGTTCGGTCTGCGGTTCGGCATCCGGGGATGCTACTGCGCGGCCGGGTACGGCCCGAAACCCGCAACGATTCCGCCGCGAAGGGCACCGGGCCGAGCCGGAGACGGCCCGCGACGCGCCGGCCGGTCGCGCGGTGGGTCAGGCGCATGCAGACGTGTGCTTCGTGAGGTGCCGCTGGAGACCCGAATCGACACGGCACCCGGCGGGCCATCACCCTGACGTGTTCGGACGAGCCCCCGCGGCCAGCCGAACTTCGCCCCCGGCCCGTCAGAGGGCGGCGAAGAAGCTGTCCGGTACGCCGTCGAGGACGAAGCCGTTGTCGAGGCGGACGCGGACCGTGACGCTCGGTCCCCGCTTCTCGTAGTCCGTCCACTCGGGCTCCAACGCGGCGATCTGTTCCTCCAGCCGACGCTTGCTCTCCGCGGGCATGTCACGGCCGAACGCATCGAGAAGGGACGTGAGCCGTAGGTACTCCCGGACCCCCTCGCTCTGGGGCCGGTCCTCGACCACCCGCTCGACCGTGCCTTCGGTGCCCGCGGCCAGGGACAGGGAGCCGACGAAGGACACCGTGGGCATCGAGGAGTCGTCGACCGGCGCCGTCGAATCGAGCAGCTTGGTCTCCGTCGCCAGTCGTACCCGCCGGCCTTCGGTCAGGGTCATCGCTTCTTCCACTCTCGCATCGGGTCGCGCATCGGGTCTCCATCGGCGCGGCGCCGCCGGACCGGGGTCATCCCAGTATCGGTACTGGTCACCCCCGCCCGGGAGCCGCCCCCGGCCCTCGGCGCCCGACCGCGCCCCGGCGGCCGCGACACCGGGCGGGTTCCGCGGCGTACGAACAGCGGCGGCGCGACGCCGGCCCCGGTCCTCGCCGCTCTCACCGCCACCGCCGTCACCACGCACCGCGGGGGCGGTCGGCATGACGCCCGACCGCCCCCGCACTGCTCTCCGCGCGTCAGTGAGAGGCGAAGTGACCGAACTCCGCGTACTCCTTCTCGCCCGCGGCCGAACAGGTCGAGGTGTACACGGGACCGAACACGGCGGGCACGGCGGCCGCCGACGAGCAGCTGGCCGCGAAGCCCGCGTGGCCGCTGGAGAAGTACTCGCCTTCCGCCCCGTCGTTGGCCAGGGCGGCACCGGCGCCGCCCAGCAGGATGCCGGCGGCCAGGACGGAGGCGGTGAGGGCAGAGCGCATACGCATGACTACTCCTGAAGATCCATGGACGACGCGCGAGGAAAGATGCGCGCCGTCCGGATCAACATCACGAGGAGGTCACGAGAAACGGCATGTCACTCGAATGCCGAGCACGGAAAGCAGAGCCCGCCCGCGCGCCGATGTCCCGCCGCTGGTGACGTCGAGGACGGTGGACGCCGGCGGCGTCCGCGGCAGGTGACGGACTGTGCCCCTCAGCACGTAGCCCCGAGAATCCGAGTGGCAGGTGAATTCGCCTTGCCAGGGCGACGCCAACGCTCCCGTACCCCCGCCTCACACGCCCAGCAGCAGCCGCAGGTGCGCGCAGGCCGCGTCCTCGTCGGCGTGCACGACGACGGGCTCGTACGCGCCGCGCTCGTACACGCCGGTCTCCCAGCCGCCCTCCGGCAGGGCCCGCAGGTAGACGAAGTCGGGCGGGGGCGGCGCCGGTTCGTGGACGCCCTCGATCCAGTAGTGCCCGGCGGGCACCCCGGCTTCCCGGAGCGCCCGCTCGAGCTCCTGCCGACGTCTCACGCGGAGGGGACCAGGTAGCCGTTGTCGAGCAGCCACTTGACGTTCAGCCGCTGCCCCTCGCCGGGGTTCAGGAAGACCGGATCGAGCTTGATCTGCCGCCCGCCGCCCGGCTGCTCGAACCAGGGGGCGATGGAGCCTTCCCACACCCTGAACGGCTTGGCGACCTCGTACACGTGGTAGTCGCACGGGAAGGCCGCGTCCCGGGTGTTGAGGTTCTGCGGCGGCAGGGCGCGCTCGGGGTACGTATCGCCGGCCGGGGCGAGGTAGGAGCCGTACTCGGACCCGAAGCGGTCGAGGCGCTCGCCGGGCGTCAGGTCCTCGGCGGCCTTGTCCACCCGGCCGTTGACCTCGGCGAACCCGTCGTTCGGCGGGTACTTCCAGCTACCGGTGTCGGCCGGCCCCTCCCAGTACTTCTGCAGGAAGTCGGCCGACGACAGCTTGCCGGTGCGCTGGTAGCGCTTGACCAGCGGCCCGACCGGCCGTTGCCACCGCTTGGGCAAGTACTGCGGCCCGAGCCGCTTGTCGCCCTCGAACTCCCCGGTGCAGGGTGCCGGCGCCACGGCCGCGGACGCGGACGCCGCTGCGGGGGCGGCCTGGGCCGCGGGCGCGGCGACGAGGGCGATGCCGACGCCCATCGCGGCAAGGACGGCACGAATTCTCAGGTCGGTACGGCTGCGCTCCACGCGCATCTCCTTTGACGTGGTCGAACGTGAGCCCGCCATAGAGTAGTGGATCCCTCACCGTCTGTGATCACCCTGTGCCCTGAACCGGCCATTCGCTGCTCCGGGCGCCCCGCGGATTGGCCGGCTACTTCGTGTAGTTGTAGACGGTTGCTCGGGAGATGCCGAGTCGGTCGGCGATGTGTTGTGCGGAACTTCGGGTCTCGAAGAACCCTTCGCGGTGCAGTTGCCGGACCAGTTCGCGCTTTTGGTCGCGGTTGAGGCTGCGTGGGGTGCTGGAGCGCTGTGCCGCGAAGGAGTCGATGGCGGTCCGGAGTTCGCGTTCGGTGCGGTCGCGCAGTGTTTCGAGGGTCTCGTCCCGGTGTTCGATGTCTGTGGCGACGAGTTTCGCCAGGGTCAGCGTCAGCGGGGACAGCGTGCTGACGTCGAGGTTCAGGCACAGTGCCGCGACGTAGCGCCCGTCGGCATTCTTGACCCCGATCGAGGTGCTCTTGGCCGGGCGTCCGTCGGGGAACTGGTTGCTGTAGTTCTGGATGACGCTGGGGTAGCTGGGGTCTGCGATGCGCCGTAGTCCTAGTTCGGTGGCGGAGTCGCCGACTTGTCGCCCGGACAGGTTGTTTTCGATGACGCGGATGGCGTTGCGAGGGCGACGCAGGTCGTGCAGGACAACCTCGCACAATCCCGGAAACATGCGCCCGACGGCGACCGCGATTCGTTCTGCTTCCCGTAGGAGGTGCTCGTCGGCGAGTTCGTCATCGGATCGGTCATGGGGGGCCTCGGCTGACGGGTCCAGGCTGTCGGCGTCAGTCGTGGGGCCCCGGTGCGGGGGCTGCGAGGGGGGTGCCATCGCGCTCTCCTTACTCTTCCGGAGGTCAGTGGGAGGGCCCGTCGAACACCGAGGCCATCTTCTCGGCGGACTTCAGCCCGGAACCGGTGAGCACGACCACGGTCGTCTGGTTCGGGGCGATGTCTCCGGTCGCGATGAAGTGATCGAGGGTTGCCGCGGCGACGCTGCTCGTCGGCTCGGCGTACAGGCCTCGCGCGCTCAGCGCGCGGACCGCGGCGTGGATCTCCGCCTCAGGGACGGCGTATGCGGCGCCGTTGGAACGGCTGATGGCGTCCACCGCCTCGGGCAGCCGAACCGGGTTGGCGATGGACGCACCTTCGGCGATCGTCGGTACCCGCTCGCCGCGGCTGGCCGGGTCGATGCCGTTGAACGTGTCGGCGATGGTCGCCCAGAGCTCGGGTTGCCCGACGAACAGGCGCGGGCGCTCGTCGATCTGACCGGCAGCGAGCAGCTCGCCGAACGCGATGTCGCAACCGATGATGTTGCTCCCTGCCCCAGCCACCAGGACGACGTTGTCGGGCGCCGTGAAGCCGAAAGACTCCCACATCTCGTAGGCGATGGTCTTCGTGCCCTGGATGAACATGGGGTGCCAGTTGTGGCTGGCGTAGGGAAGTCGCGCCGACTGGCGAATCGCCTCGTCCGCGACCTCCTCGCGGGTGCCGCTCACAAGTTCGATCTCGGCGCCGAAAGCGCGGGCCTGGAGGATCTTGGCTGCTGAGGTGACGGCGGGGGCGATGATCTTGGCGCGGATGCCGGCAGCGGCGGCGTAGGCGGCGACCGCAGAACCACCGTTTCCCGAACTGTCCTCAAGCACTCGGAGGGCACCGTGTGCTGCGAGGTGGGACATCATGACCGATACGCCTCGGTCCTTGAAGCTGGAGGTCGGGTTGAACCACTCCAGCTTGAAGTGGACGCGTCGTCCGGCCCAGTTGACCGGGATCATCGGAGTCCATCCTTCTCCCAAACTCACTCGGTGGGTGGCCGAGACGGGCAGTGCCGCGTGGTATCGCCAGATGGACCGTTCGGTCGTGTCGATCTGGTCAGGACGCAGGCCTGGCTGCGAGCTGATGGTGAGGGGGCTGCCGTCCTCACCTCGCCAGCGGGGGTCGTCCAGGGAGTAGCGGTTCCCGGACCGGTCGTACAGGTCGGGTACGGGAGCGGCTGCACGGTGTTCGGCGGTCATGGCCCGTTCCAGTTTCTTCTGTAAGGCGGTCAGGAGTGTTCCTGGCCGGCGGTGCCGGTGGCGGTGTTGGTCCGGACACGGCTTCGGTGCCGGATGAGGGCTGCCGGCCGCGACGCTCGGCGCGTTCCCCATCGTGCGTGTTGCTGCAAGGTTGGACTCAGAGTCCAAAATTATGCAGCATGTCCAACGATCCGTCCTCGCGACCCCGACCGGGTCGCGATCGCGTTGTCCCGGCGAGCGGCACCACAGTCCGAACGGTTTCCCATCGGATGAGCTGGCCTTGGCGCGTCGGTGAATCGCTGCAAGGTCAAGAGCGCAATCTCGGGTACCGCTCGGCTGGATCATCCTCCGGCCCGTGGGGCTTCCGCCGTCCACGGTGACCGACGCACCCGTCATATGGGGGAAGTCGTCGGATGCGAGCCCGAGCACTGCGCGCGCGATCTCCTCGGCGTCGGCCATCCGTTCGAGACCGTCCACGTTGAGCGGCCCCCATGCCTGCTTGTACTCGGCCCATTTCGCGTCCGGGATTCCCGGCGGGCGGACAAAAGGGGTGTCGGTGGTGCCCGGAAGCAGGGCGTTGAGCCTGATCCCCTTGGGCCCGTAGGCGAGCGCCGCGGACTTCACTATGCCCTGCACCGCCCGCTTGCTCGCAGTGTGGGCAGCGCCGTTCGGCCGCGCCTGTTCGGTCGCGGACGACGAGGTGCAGCTGATGACGCCGCGCTGAGCCCTGAGCATGTGCGGGATCTCGTACTTGATCGCGAGGGACACGCCTCGGGCGTTGGTGGCCTGGACGTCATCGACGCCTACGAGAACGCCCACCGCGTGTGCGTATAGACCCCGTTGTCCCGACCGAAGCCGTACGCCGTCGTCGGTGCCACCGCCAACACCAGCGCGGCCCCCGTTCGCAACTCCTCCCCGAGCCCGTAGAAGGTGCCCTCGGGCGAGGTGATGTGCGCCCCGTACTTCGTCTCGTACGCCGCGATCACCTCCTCCAGCACCGCGGGATCGGTAACCCGTTCCGCCCTGCCCTCGACCACCAGGTCGAGCCCTGCGGTGAGCGCGTTGCCACCCGTCGTCAGCGCGCAGTGCCCGTCATGAGCCAGGTTCCTCGCCTTCTGCTCGTCCTTGCCGGTGGAGAAGTACAGCGCCCCGTCGTGCCAGGCGGCGATCACCGGAGTGACGTGCAGCCGGCCTTCGGGTCGCACGGTCGACACCCAGAAGATCTCGGCTGTCTCCAGCAGAGCCCGGGCCTCGGACCACTCGGTGGCGGTGACGTCCGCGGCGCCCGGGCGGGGGTTGAGCGCGGAACTGTAACGGGCGTCCAGCTCGGTGACGGGTTGATCGGCGCGTCCCTGCGTCGGCATCGCTGCTCTCCTTCGTCTGCCTGCCCCATCCTGACCGGCGCGCCCGCCCCGGCCCCGCCGCCGCGCCCGCGTGCCGCCGTATGCCCGCTCGATCAGGGACAGCTAGGGCAGCTACGGGCCCGAGGCGTGACCCGACCCGCTGCCGCTGCTCCCGTCCCGTACGCGGCGAGCCGACCCGGCACGGCACCCGAAAACGGCACCCGAAAACGGCACCCGTGGACAGGCATCCGGGAACAAACGCCCGGGAACAGACGCACGGGAACAGACACTCGGGAACCGCGGCGATCATGTTCGGCGTCCAAGGACACATCATCAGGCAGGTCAAGGCGGCAGAAGAGAAAGAGGAGAGACTGACGTGCAGACTCAGGGAACAGCACCCTCCCGTCGCGCATTACTGACCGTCGGAGCCGGCGCGGCACTCGCCGCGGCGCTCTCGACGGGCACGGCGCGCGCCGCGTCATCGCGCGCAAAGGCGCGTACGCTGGCGCAGTTGCGCCGACTGGAGCACGAGCACGGGGCTCGGCTCGGCGTCTACGCGCGCGACACCGCCACCGGCCGGACGGTGCTCCACCGCGCCGACGAACTGTTCCCCATGTGCTCGCTCTTCAAGACCGCCGCGGCCGCAGCCGTGCTGCGGGACCTCGACCACGACGGCACCTACCTCGCCAAGCGCATCCACTACACGCAGCAGGACGTCACGGAAGCGGGCGGCGGAGACATCACACGGCGGGCCGAGAACATCGCCTCGGGCCTGACCGTGGCAGAACTCTGCTCCGCGGCCATCGCCCAGAGTGACAACTGCGCCGCCAACCTCCTGCTCCGCGAGCTCGGCGGCCCCACCGCGATCACCCGCTTCTGCCGCTCAATGGGTGACCGTACGACCCGCCTCGACCGGTGGGAGCCCGAACTGAACTCGGCCGAGCCCTGGCGCACGACCGACACCACCAGCCCCCGCGCGATCGGACGGACGTACGCGCGACTCGCGCTCGGTGACGTCCTGACCCCCGGAGACCGGGAGCGGCTGAACGGGTGGCTGCTGGCCAACACCACGAGCGGGGAACGACTCCGTGCCGGCCTGCCCCGCGACTGGGTCGTCGCGGACAAGACCGGCGCCGGGTCGTACGGGACCAACAACAACGCCGGCATCGCCTGGCCGCCGGGGCGGCCGCCCGTGGTGCTGGCGATCCTCACCACCAAGCCGGAGGCGACGGCACCCCGCGACAACGAACTGATCGCCGCGACAGCGAGGCTGCTGGCAGACGCGCTCGTCGACGATACGGACCCGAGCGAGTAGTCACAGTGCCGGGCGGCCGGGCGGCCGGGCGTCCGGGCGGGTTGGCGGCCGGGCGGGTGGGACGCGCGCAGGAGCCGGTCCCACTCGCCCGGGGGTCCGAGGGACGTGCGTGCGCAGTACCCCTCGACCGCCCGCCCCGGCAGGTCAGACCGTGCCCAGGTCAGACCGTGCCCAGGTCAGAACTGACCCACCGCTCCGGACGCATGTGGATCACCACCTGTTCGCCGTGGTCCTTCCAAGCGAACTCGACGTAACCGTCCACCTTCTCCGCCGGCAGGTACCGTGACGCGACCTCGACCAGGTGCTCGCGCGTCGCTGCTTCGGTCGACACGACCGGGCCTTCGACCGACACGTACCGGATCGTCGGATCCACACGGTCGACCAGCAGGCTGAACCGGCCGGCCGCCTTGATCAGCTGAGCCTTGCGCGAGTCCCGGCCGGTCATGATCCAGATGTCACCACCGGGTGCGTACTGGTACCAGATCGGCACGGTCAGCGGCGCGCGCTCCTCATCAGCGCCCGAGCTGACGGCGATCGCGGCCACGTGCGGCTCGGCGAGGAACTGCTCACGTGCTGTACGGTCCAGGGCCACGGCGTACTCCTTCGGCAGGGAAAAGCCTTCCCCGAACCCAAACCGGGCCCGCTCCCGGCCCATTCCTGCGTGTCACTCACACGGGCCAACGACCCGCGGAGGGCGCGCCGGCCACGTGCGGGCGGGCGGAGCCGACCGCGCATTCGCCGGGCAGGGCCGGTAGGCGCCCGGGAAGTCAGCCGGTGGCGGTCAGGTCCGCGTAGGCCACGATCTGCCAGGCCAGCAGGACGGTGGCCAGCAGCTCGGCGACGGACACGGCGGCCAGGACCGGCGAAGTGCGGCCCGCGGTCCAGTAGGCGGCGACGGCCCCGATCGGCGGCCCGCAGAAACACAACAGGTCCACGGCCAGTTGCAGCCGCTTGCGCGACCGTCGCCGGGGGTCGTCGCGGTGGGCGACCTCCCACCCGAACACCTCCTGGCCGCCCTCGCCCCCGGTCGCGAAACGAGGCGCGATACGGGTGCGCACATAGCGGCCGATGGCCGAGATCTTCTCGTCGTTGACCAGGTAGGTCCAGCCCAGCAGGACAGTGATGGGCGGGAGGAGCAGAAGCGTTGCGGGAGTCTTGGACTGGACGTGCAGGACGAGGATGCCCGCAACGGAGGCCAGGGTCGCGTACAGCAGGTTGTCCCGGAAGCCGATGCGGGCCCGCTGCTCGTCCTTGAGCCGGTCGTACTCGAGGAGCAGCAGCTGCTCCGTGGATATGGATCCGGGTTCCGACACGTCCCCACCCCCCTCTATCCGTCGCCGTCGCCGTCGCTGCGTCTGTCCGTGCCGACCGGTACGCGCGTGCCCCGGGCGGCCGTGGTATCCCTTCCCCGCGGCCGCCCCGGGCATACGGTCGGCTTCAGACCGGTCGGAGCCGGCGGCGCAGCACCAGCCAAGCGGCCATGAGGAAGAGGGCCGTCAGGAGGGCGAGCATGCCGTTGTCCAGCGCGGCCCGGCCGGCCCGGTGGGCCCACAGGGGGTCACTGGCCGCTTGCGGGGCCAGGCGCCCCACATCGGCCAGGGAGCCCAGCGCGGCCTGCCCCCAGCGGGCGGGTACGACCAGGGACGCCAGGTGCAGCGGCCCGGAGGTCAGTGCGAAGGGCACCCCGTTGAGCGCGACCTGGCAGACCGAGGCGAACGTCACCAAGGTCACCGCCCGTTCCAACCGGGAGGCACAGACGGACACGAGCAGGCCGAGCGCCATCGAACAGACCACGGTGGCGATCAGCGGCAGCACGAGGAGCATCGCCGAGGGCAGGCCGAACGCCGCGGCGGGTCCGGGCCTGAAGACCAGGTACACGGATGCGGAGACCACCGCCTGGATCGTGCCGACCCCCGCGTACACCAGGGCCTTGGCGGCCAGCACGGGTCCCGGTGACACGCCGGTGCGGAACTCGCGGCGTACGATCGGGAAGTCGGCGACCACGTTCCCGTACGAGAGGGCCTGACCGCACAGGACGGCGCCGATGACCAGGAGGTTGACGACCTGGAGGGCCTCGGGGTTGCTTCCCGGACCACCGCCGAGCCCCCGGTCCGAGGCGACCAGGGCCGCGAAGGCGCCGCAGACCACCGCGAGGCCGGTGAGTCCCAGCAGACCTGCCGGCCCTCGGGCGGCCAACAACGACAGCTCCCTGCGGGCGAGGATCGCCGTCCGGCGGGTCGGGCGGTGCCTCCTGGGGCGGGGGCGTGTGTGGGCGGGCGCCGGGGGAGCCTCGTCACTGCGGCGACGGCCCCCCGAGGTCCCGGGCCGCGCGGCGCCGACCGGACCGGATCCGGATCGGACGGGCCGGGCGGGCCCGACGGCGCGGGAACGGTCCATCAGGGTCGGGAAGTCGGGCGCGTCCATGGAGCCGAGGACCTCACGGGGCGGGCCGAAGTACAGGGGCCGCCCGCCGGGTGCCAGCAGCAGGAGCTGGTCGACGCCATGGAGCTGGTCGGTGGAGTGGGTGACGAGGATGATGGTGCAGCCTCGGTCGGCCACGCCGCGCAGGAGGCGCATCACCTCTCTGGCGGCCCCGGGGTCGAGACCGGACGTCGGTTCGTCGAGCATCAGCAGCGAGGGTTCGTCGAGGATCTCCAGGGCGAGCGACACCCTCTTGCGCTGACCGCCGGAGAGGAGCTCGACCCGGGTGTCCATGCGGTCGGCGATGTCCAGTTCAGCGCACACCGCCTCGACGCGCGTCCTGCGGTCGGCGGCCGTGACGTCCGACGCCATCCGGAGCCGGGCCGCGTAGTCCAGCACTTGGCGGACGGTGATGGTGCGGTGCAGGTCGTCGTCCTGGGGGACCAGGCCGAGGAGCAGCCGGACCTGGGCCGCGTGGGTGCGGCTGTCGAGCCCTTGCAGGGTGGCCCGACCGCCCGTCACCGTCACCTCTCCGAGCAGCGCCCGGAACAGCGTGGTCTTACCGGCGCCCGAGGGGCCGAGGACAGCGAGCACCTGGCCCGCTTCCAACGTGAACGTGAGACCGTCCAACGCGGTGACGCTGCCGTGAACGGCCCGGAGTCCTTCGACGGCCAGCGCGGCGGGCGTTCCGTACCGGTCTTCCCGCAGTACGCCGTCCTCGACCAGGGTGAACCGGCTGCGACCGACGGTGAAGGCGGTGCCGGGGGTGATGCGCGCCCACAGCACCGCACTCCCGCCGGCGAACGTGCCGCGTCCGCGTCCGTGGTCGGCCAGGTGGTACTCCCCTTGCGCCCGGCGGGTGAGCGTCGCGTGTCGGACGGCAACGCCCAGGCCCGGGACGGCGATGCGTCCCGGGGCGTCACTCGGTCCCCCCGTGTCCGCACGGCCGATGAGGGTGGTGGGCCCGATGCGGTGCAGCCGCCGGGTCACCACCCCGTCAGCGCCGTCCGTGCGGCCGGACCCGGGGCCCCCGTCTGCGGGAGGGGGCGGGGCCGTGCGGGCCGGGGGGACTGCGGAAGCGGGCGCCCGGCGCGTGGCTCCGGTTCGTCCGATGTCGATCCTCGCCTCCCCGCTCGGGGTACGTACGAGCAGGGTCGTACCGTCGGGGACGTTCCGCAGGTGGACGACCCGGCCGACGACCTCGGCGCCGCCCAGCCATACGCGGGCGTCGGACGGCAGACCACCGAGGGTCCAGTGCAGCCGGTGCAGGAGCGTTCCCACCTCGTCCGCCGGCCCGGGATCCGGGAGCCGAATGTCGCAATGGGGGGCCGTGCCGATGCGGTACGAGCGGCCGGGCTCCAGTGTGGTGTAGCGGCCGTCCACTCCGATCACCAGCGGATTCGCCGTGCGGGTCATGGGGGGTCTCCCTCCAAGTGGGCCGAAGACGTGGGCGGGTACGGCCTCCGGGGGCGGGGCGGGCGGCGACCGCTTCCCACCCCGTCTCGGCGCGAGCCGCCCCCGTCCTCGTTCAGAAAAGGCCTACGAGCCAGGTCGCGCCCGCGTACGCGCCGTAGCCGGCGAGGACGAGCGCTGCCAGGCCCAGCACGACGGCCAGGACGCACATGACGCGGTCGACGA
Source organism: Streptomyces sp. NPDC055254 (assembly GCF_053606025.1). Taxonomy (NCBI): domain Bacteria; kingdom Bacillati; phylum Actinomycetota; class Actinomycetes; order Kitasatosporales; family Streptomycetaceae; genus Streptomyces; species Streptomyces sp. NPDC055254. Next base: position 161,325 of record NZ_JBSGQV010000010.1, read on the forward strand.
TGTCGTCCTTGCGGCCGGGGGGCGGGGTGCGGCGGTTCCCCGCGGCCGCTCCCGCGGGCCCGGACGGGACGAACCCGGCTTCCGTTGGAGGGTCCGGCACCTGCACCGGGTCCAGGTCCGGGTCCGGGTCCGGGTCCGCGGCACGGCCTCCGGCCACGTCCGGGGAGGCGGCTGCCGAGTGGGGCGCGGAGGCGTCGGCGGAACCCGGAGCAGGCGGGGAGGAAGCGGGATCCGGAACGGGGGACGAGGGGTCCCAGCGGCGCAGCAGGCTCCCGTCCACCGTGACGTACAACCCGGACGGGGTGACCAGCCGGGGCCATGCCCGGGCCCGGGACGCCCAGACCCCGGCGGCGTTCGGGAGGACTTCGCCGCGGCTGCAGTCCGCGATGGTTTCCAGGGTCGGGGAGTCGATCACGGTCCGCAGTCCGGCCTCGTCGATGGTGGTGGCCTCCAGGTTCTCCTGCACGCAGCGCACGACCGACCAGGCGAGCTTGCCGTAGTCGGTGACCTCGCTGAAACCGTCCGCTCCCGGCAATTTCCAGCTTTCCGGGTCGGCCGGTGGGAACACCGGGGGAGTGCCGTCCAGGATGACGCACGAGTCGCAGTCGATGAGGTGAACCCGGATACCGCCTTCGATCGCGAAGAGGGCGTTCTTCGGTTGCAGGTCGCCCACCGCGAAACCGTGGGAATGCAGCCACTGGGTGGTCTCGACGAGCCGGGCCAGCACGGCCAGTTTCAGCGGCGCCTCGTAGTAGGGCAGTCCGACGCGAACGGCGGCCTTGCGGGTACGAGCCAGGTCGTCGATCGCCCGGGGGCGAGCAACAGAACGACCGCCTCGGCGCAGGGTGTCGCCGAAGTCCTCACCCGCGGGTGCGATCAGGACGCCGCACACCCCGTCGTCGTCGGTGACGGCGGCCCGCGGCCAGGCGCAACGCCGGTCCAGCTCAGCGCGGTCGGAGGGTTTCAAACGCAACCGCCACTCCACGAGGGCGGCCAAGGCGTCCGGGTCGAGCACGTTGCGTGCCTGAGCGGTGTACCACTTGATCAGCACCATGGGGTGGCCGGGTGCCTGGCACAGGTCGAGCGATCTGGCCTGTCCGGCACCGCGGAAGGCCGTGGGCCCCAACTGCAGTTCGGTGACCGGGATCGTGACCGGGTCCGGCACGGCGGCACCTCCTTCGTCGGTCCGTGGATGGTGGCTGGTCGCGGGGACGGAGCGGCGCACCGGGCGTCAGGCGACGGCGGTGTCCGCATTCCCCTGCCAGAGGGCAACGACGGTCCGGTCGTCGTTGTAGGTGGCCTTGCGAAAGTCGACGTCCCGCAGGAAGCCGGAGAGCGACGGCGGCTGCCTCCACCGGTCCGCGAGGGCCAGCGCCAGAGGCGACTCGGGGCCGATGGCGTCGGCGAAGCCGTCGGTCGCGAGCACCAGGACCTCGCCCTGGCGCCACACCGACTCGGTGGCACGCATCGCCTCGGGGTGGCGCGGCAGGGTGTGCACCCGGTCGGATCCGGCCGTCAAGGCCCGCGCGTCGAGCACGGCACTCCACGTGCCGTGGTGCAGCCGTAGGATCCGGCTGTCTCCCACGACGGCGGAGAAGACCCGGGGGTCATGCGTCGGGTCGGCGGGCGCCACCAACACGGCGAGGGTGGTGGCCGCCGGGCCGGGCTCCATCATGCGGCGTCGTGCAGCGGGCGGTTCGAGCCGGGGCAGCCCTTCGGTGTGTGCGGCGACGGCGGCGGCGGTCCGCTCGAACACCCCGGTCCACCAGTGGGCGCCGTCCGGAGGACCGGCGCAGCGGAGCCGGTCGAGGACGAGCTGGCCGGCGTGGGCAACGGCCTCGGCGGCTGCCTCACCGGCATTCACCGAGGAACTGACGCCGTCCGCGACGACCGCGACGATCCACGGTAGGGAGGGGTCAGTGCGGACCACGTAGGCATCGTGGCGCTCCTCGCCGGTCTGCATGTGGCTGCGGCCTCGGACGGTCGCGGCGCGCACGGTGATCCCGTGCACGGCGCCGCCGTCGGCGGCCATGGCGGCACGGGCGTGCGTGGCCGTGCTCGACAGCCATACCGGTACGGGGCGGGGCGGACGCCCCGCCACCAGAGGCGACGGGTCGGCGTCGGCCTTCGCCCCGGGCGCGCCGGCAGTCGGGCCGGGACGGGCACCGTCGGCATCCTTGCGGTGCTTGCGCAGCCCCCGGCCCGGGACGGCCGATTCGGAGCTGTGGTGCTTCCCGCTGTCAGGGCCGACAGCCGGACGGTCCGCCTCGCCGCCGGCAGGTTGTCCGACGGCACACGTCGACGGCTGATGTTCCCGGTCCCGTGACACCCCGGCCGACAGCCAGGAGCGGCGAGCGGACGCCAGGGGGAGTGCCGCCGGTTGACCGATTCCGGCTGACCACGGTCCCATCTCCCCGCGCTGCCCCGGACCCGTCATCGGTTGTGCCTGGGGGCAGGTCGCGGGGCGGTGTTCCTCCTGCCTGTCCGACCGGCCGGGGTGCGGGGCGGGGCTCCCGCCTCCGCTCGTGCGGCGCCGGCGCCGGGTACGGCGCCAGTGGGCGCCGACCAGGGGCATCCCGGTCAGCGCTCCCCGAAGCCGGGACGGCAGTACGCCCCTACGGCGCACGCTGGTGGCGATGCTCACGGCCGTGAAGAACAGCAGCACCGCACCGACAGAGGCCAGGAGAGCGATGATCAGGCCAGCCATTGCATGCCCTCCGGAACACGCAGGTCGAGCTTGTCCTCCGAAACGGAGGCACTGATGCTGATGAAGAGGGTGTCGATCAGCGCCTCCAGCAGATCACTGACCGGCACCTGCGCGGTGGACCGGAACGCCATCGGCCGCGACTGATGGCCGTCGCCCATCGCCGGGGTGGCCAGACGGACCAGCGTCGCGGGGCGAACGTTCCCGAAGCCGAAGGCAGCCACCTGGGGGGCCCATTTCAGGCCGACCAGTTGCGCGCGGTACGGCAGCCAGGCCTCGTCCGGCTGACGTGCGGAACCCACGTACGGATCGCCGTCGGTGAGGAAGAAGACCGTCGGGCGCTTGAGGGCGTACTCCTGCTCCAGCTCACGGCAGTCCTGCTCGACCTGGCGCGCCAGGTGGACCAGGACCTTGGCGTAGTCGGTCTGGCTGCCCTTCGGCAGCGAGTCGATGCGCTTCACGGTGTCCGGCCGTGCCAGGGGCACCACCGTGCGCGGACTTTCGGCGAACGTGACGACGCTGATGTGCGCGGCATCACAGGCCGTGGCGTCCAGCTGCAGTTTCCACAGCAGGTCCGGCACGGCCTCGCAGAGCGCGTCGTAGGGGGTGCGCCCCGGCACCCGCCCCACGTCCCCCGCGGGATGATAGACGCCCTCCTTCCACATCGACTGCGAGACGTCGCACACCACGTAGAAAGGGAACGCCCGTTCCCTGCCGTCGGATGCCTCAGGGCTCATGCACCACTCCCCCCGCGGCGCTCCGGGCGCCGCCGCTCGACCGAACGGCCATCCGGCGGCACGACCGTGCCCACGACCGCGCCCACGACCGGTGGGCGTGTCGGCACGGCAGTGGTCGCCCCCGCGCGGAAGTCCCCTGTCCCCTGCGCCGGATGACGCACTGTCACAGTAGACGCTACTGTGGCGTAGATCACTCGATTCGGCTAACTTCGGCAGGCCGCTCGTCGGCGGTCCGCAGTCGCAGAGGGGAGGTGCTCGGTGGGCGATGCCTCGGAGGCGGTGTCGCCGTCCTTCGCCCAGTGCCTCGACGCCGCCCGGGCGGTGCGCGCGGCGGAGCACGGAGCCGTCTCGATCGCCGCGTTGCGAGAACGCGGGACCTCGGGCCTGACGAGGTCGCGCGGCCCCTTGGCGGTGATGCTGCGTGCGGCGGCTCTGGACGGGCGGCTGGTCTGGCTGGACCGGTACGGCTTCGCCCTGTTGGAGCCGCCGGCGGCACCCTTCCGCGCGACACCGGCGCTGTCGGTCGGCCACGCCCTGCTGAGGCTCGCCGACCGACAGTGGGAGCGGCTGGTCTTCATCGTCCCGCTCGCCGTGGCCTGGGCCGTCATCGCGGTCCTGCTGCCCTTCACCCCGGCCCGGACAGCCGTCCTCGTACTGGTACTCGCCACGGTGCTGTACACCGCCGTGTGGACGACCGGGGTCTGCGCGACCGCCGCCTGGGCGATGTGGCGTACCGTCCGCTCCCGTGAGGCCGGCCCGGTCGGGCCGCCGCCGGACGGTGCGTACTGGACCCTTCCGCTGATTCACCTGGAAGATCCGCAGCGTACGGACGAACTGCTGCGGCGCGCCACCGGTCGACTGGGAGTGCTGGTCGGCGGCCATGCCAGGGCCGTGGCGGCGGACCTCGGTTTCGGCGTGGAGCGGGGCGGCGCGATCGAGACACTCCTGGTGCCGCTCCGTGGAGTCACCACGACGGCGGTACGCGAACGCCTGAACTCCCGGAACCGGGCCCCACGCGTGACCGGCGGTCCGACCGATGTGCTGGTGCTGCTCCCGGTGGCCGCCGGCGACGATCCGGCGGACCGGCGGGTCGTGTCCGGTTCGTTCGCCCTCTGGTACGCCACGGCGGTGGTAGCCGTACTGCTGGCCGGGCCGGTACTCGTGGCCGGCTGGGAACGCACGGCGTGCGCCGAGCGCTGCGACGGCCGGCCGTCCGACTATCCGCGGGCGTTGCGCTGGCTGAGCCAGCGGCTGCTCCTCAACGACCCCCCGGGGCTGGCTCCCGACACGCTCCAGTCGATCGTCTTCGGGTGGCTGATCAGTGTGATGGCTCTGACCGGAGTCCTAGTAGGCGCCGTCGCCGCCCTGCAGTCGGTCAGGGCGCGACGTACCCGGCGCGCTCCCCACGTCGTCCTCAGGAGAACCATGGACCAGCGAACGAAGCTGTTGCTGCTCGTCGCCACCGATGTCGAGCAGGAGGCGGTGTTCGCCGCGGTCGCCGCGGTCAACGGCGCCACCCCGAAGGCGCGCTTCCTCGGCGACCAGACCGTGTTCGAGCAGGGGTGCATCAGCGAGGTGGCCATCCACGTCGCCCGGTGCGGGCAGTCGTCACTGGGACCGTCCGGTTCGGCGCTGGTGGTGCCGGCACTGCTGACACGACTGCGCCCGCACTTCCTGATCATGGTCGGCATCTGCGGCGGCCTGAAACCCGGTTTCACCCTCGACGGCGAAACCTCCCCGCGCGGTCGCCAAGCCCTGGGTGACATCGTGGTCGCCGAGCAGATTCGGGAGATGGACCACCGCCGGGTGGGAGGTGACGGGGAGCGGAGCATCGTGACGCTGCGGGGCGACAAGGTGCCCCCGTCCGTGCTGTTGCTCGATCGACTCCGCACCGCGCGCGTCGACTGGACCGGCGCGGCCGTCCACACCGGGCTGGTGCTGTCCTCGGGCGCCCTTGTCGACTTCGCGCCTCACCGGGATGCCCTGTTGAAGCAGGAACCGGACGCGCTCGCCGTCGAAATGGAGGGCGGAGGCCTGTACGCGGCCGCGGCGCGAGGACGCACCGAGTGGATCCTCGTCAAGGGCGTGTCCGACTGGTGCGCCCATAAGACCGCGGCAGCACAGAAGACCGCAGCGGGCAACGCCGCCGCCTTCGTCGTCCACATGGTGCACAGCGGCGGGCTCGACCCCCAGGCATGGCAGGACGAGACTGCCTCCCACCGCGAGGCACTCGACGGTATGACGCGCTCACCCGGCCGGGGCGGCCGGGACACTTCGGGGTCCTGACCCCGAACGGCTACGGGTGAGCGACTGGGCCCGGACGGGTTTCGCCGGGCGTGGGAGCGCTTCGCCCGGTCCGCGATGTCCGAATGAACGCCTTCCCGCGCGTCTTGCCGAAGTCAACGCGGCTCCCCGCGGCTGCGGAACAAGTCGGGAGCAAACCGGTTGGGGTCCGCGCTGTTGCTGAAGTTCTTCGAGGTGGAGGCCTGGTTCCCGGAGGACGCCGGGGAGATCCCGGTGTCGGCGGTGTCGTACGTCGCACAGCGGGTGAAGGTGGCCGCGGAGGAGTGGGCCGCGTACGACTGGTCGGGGCGGGCGATCAAGCGGCACCGGATGGAGATCCGAGACGCGTTCGGCTTCCGTGAGTGCTCCGAGGACGACCAGGCCCAGCTCGCCGAGTGGCTGGCGGTCGAGCTGTGCGGAGTGGAGCTGAACCGGGACCGGCGCGCCGCTGCCGTAAGGACCGGCTGGAGCCGCCGGCCCCAGGGCAGATCGCCCGGCTGGTGGGCAAGGCGGTCAGCGCCTTCGAGGAACGGTTCTGCGCGGCCACCGTGGGCCGGCTGTCGGCGGCGACCCGGTCCCGGCTGGATGACCTGATCGCCGAGGACGCCGATGCGGACGAGGAGAGCGCGGGCGGTGGGGGCACCTTCTTTACCGAGCTGAAGGCGGACCCGGGCGTGCTGGGGCTGGACAGCCTGCTGGCGGAGGTGAACAAACTCCAGCGGGTGCGCGGGCTCCAGCTTCCGCCGGAGCTGTTCGCGGACGTGTCGGAGGAGCCGGTGGCGGCCTGGCGGGCGCGGGCGGCGAAGGAGTACCCCTCGGACCTTCGGGCGGCGGCCGGACCGGTGCGGTACACGCTGCTGTCGACGCTGTGCCATGTGCGGGAGACGGAGATCACCGACTCGCTGGTGGAGCTGTTCATCCAGCTCGTGCAGAAGACGCGATCGACCTGCTCAAGCGGTATCTGGATCAGCCCATCGGCAAGGAGGGGGCGTTCTTCGACGAGGCGGAGAAGATCCCGCTGGGCGGGGTGGTGCGCGAGGAGTGGCGCAAGGCGGTCGTGGATGAGCGCGGTCGGATCGAGCGCATCCCGTCCGAGCTGTGCGTCCTCGTGTCGCTGCGGGACGCTCTGCGGCGGCGGGAGATCTGGGGGCCGGGGGCGAACCGGTGGCGGAACCCGGAGGACGATCTGCTGCCGGACTTCGAGGACAACCGCGATGTGCACTACGACGCGATCCATCAGCCGCAGGGCCCAGAGAAGTTCATCGAGGCCCTACAGAAGCGGCTGCGCGAGGCTTTGACCCGCTTCGACACCGCGCTGGAGCTGGGCACCACGGGCGGGGGGCACGAACATGGGCATCAAGCGGGTCGCGGTCACCGGCAAGCACGGCGAGAGCGAGGCCGTCCTGCGCCGGGTACGGCACCTGTTCGTCAACCGGACCAACCTGCGCGCGGCGCTGGTGCGGCTGGTCAACGCCACCTTCGCCGCCCGCGATGCGGCGTGGTGGGGCGAGGGCACCGCGTGCGCGAGCGACTCCAAGAAGTTCGGCTCCTGGTCCAGCAACTTCATGACCGAGTGGCACCAGCGGTACCGCGGGCCCAGGGTGATGATCTACTGGCACGTCGAGAAGAAGTCGCTGTGCGTCTACAGCCAGCTCAAGTCCTGCTCGGCCTCCGAGGTCGCCGCGATGATCGAGGGCGTGCTGCGGCACTGCACGGACGTGGAGATCGACCGGCAGTACACCGACACGCACGGCGCCTCGATCGTCGGGTTAGCCTTCGCCCACATTCTTGGCTTCAACCTGCTCCCGAGGCTGAAGAACGTCGGCTCAGCGCGGCTGTACCCGCCGGCGGCCGGTCAGGACGAGAAGTGGCCGCACCTGGCGCGGTGCTGTCGACCAAGACGATCGACTGGGACCTGATCCGCCAGCAGTACGACCAATCGTCAAATACACCACCGCCCTACGTCTGGGCACCGCTGAGGCCGAGCAGGTTCTACGCCGCTTCACCCGCGGCGGGCCCAAGCACCCCACCTACCGCGCGATCGAGGAACTCGGGCGGGCAGTGCGTACGGCGTTCATCTGCGACTACCTCGCCGACGCCGACCTGCGCCGCGAGATCAACGACGGCCTCCAGATCGTGGAGAACTGGAACTCCGCCAACCACGACCTGTTCTACGGCGAGGATGGCGACCTGACCGGCTCCGACAAGGAGTCCCAGGAGGTCTCGATGCTCGCCCTGCACCTGCTCCAGTCCGCGTTGGTGCACGTCAACACCCGCTCCTCCAGGACATCCTGAGCGAGGAGAAGTGGCAGAAGCGGCTCACTGACGCCGACCGGCGGGCCCTGTCCCCGCTGTTCTGGACCCACGTGAACCCCTACGGCCGGTTCGAGCTGGACATGAACTCACACCTCGCCCTCGCCGCCCGGCGTCCATGGTGCCCGGCCCCCGAACCCCGCCCGAGACGGGAACCGCCCGGTCGGCGGCGGGCGGCTCGGCCAGGTCGGCAACCTGAAAGCCGGTACCTCCGACGTCGCCCGGGGGTGGGATCCGGTGGAGTGCATTGCCACTCCATCCGGTTGTGCGGGGCGGACTGTGGAACGGATCAGCCGGATGCCGTCAGTGCCGCGCGCGCGGTGGCGAGGATCTCCTCGGAGAGCGGGGAGCCGTTGGTGGCCCGGGCCAGGACGAGCGCACCGAGCATGGTGCACAGCCGGGTGATGCCGTCCTGGTCCTCAGTGGTGAGCCACTCGGCGAAATCGCCCACGCCTTCGGTGTAGATCCGGCGGGCTTCCTGGCCTTCGCCCTCGCGCGCCATGTCGGTGACGAGTGCGGCGACGGGACACCCGTCCGCCGGGCTGTCGCGGTGTCCCGGGGAGAGGTAGGCGTCGATCAGTGCCCGCTGGGCGGCGGCGCGCTGTCCGCCGTGCTGCTCGAATTCGTCTTTGTGATGCCGGGTGAGTTCGTTGAAGGCGTGGGCGGTGGCTTCGTCGAGGAGTGCCTCTTTAGAGGTGAACTGCTTGTAGAAGCCGCCATGGGTCAGTCCGGCCGCCTTCATGATGTCGGCGACGCTGGCGTGAGTTCCCTGTTCCCGAAACAGGCGAGACGCGGTTTCCACGACCCGCCGGCGGTTCTCCTCTGCCTGCGCCTGTGATACGCGGCCCATGGGCCACCTCCCGATTGGATGTCGACTGGCATCTATCCTAGACCAGTGCTTAGATTGTGGATGCAATCTAACTTAGCGCCGCCGGCCACTCGCCGACGGCCGTAACGGTGGGAGTGGACATGGAACTGAAGAACGCGGTCGCGGTGGTCACCGGCGCCAACCGTGGGCTCGGACGGTATCTGGCCGCCCAGCTCGTCGAGCGCGGAGCGACGGTGTACGCGGCGGCCCGGCGCCCCGAGACGGTGGACCTGCCGGGAGTCATCCCGCTGCGGCTCGACGTGACGGACGAGGAGTCGATCCGGGCGGCGGCCCGCACCGCGTCCGATGCGACGCTGCTGGTGAACAACGCCGGCATCTCGACCGGAACCCCGCTGATCGCGGGCGGCCCTGACGCGGTGCGCCTGGAGATGGACACGAACTTCTTCGGCCCGCTCGCCGTGACGCGGGCCTTCGCCCCCGTCATCGAGTCCAACCGCGGCGGTGCCGTGCTCAACGTCCTGTCCGTCCTGTCCTGGCTGCACCCGGCCGACCTCGGAGCCTATGCGGCAGCCAAGGCCGCAGCGTGGGCGCTGACCGGCGCGGTCCGGGAGGAGTTGGCACCCCGCGGCATAGCCGTCTCGGCGCTGCACGTCGGATACATGGACACCGGCATGGCCGCGAGCGTCCCCGCCGACCAGAAGGCCGACCCCGCCGAGGTCGCCGCACAGGCCCTGGACGGCATCGAAGCGGGACTGCCCGAGATCCTCGCCGACGAGATCACCCGGCAGGTGAAGCAGAGCCTGGCCGCATCGCCGAACGCGGCCTGAGGCGCGTATCGCCCCACCTGCGCTCGATATCCAGCGACGGAAACGGCGCCGGTGGCGGCCGCCGCGGCGGCGGGGGTCCGGGAACGCGAAACAAGCATCACAAAGTGTGGCGAGCTGGTAAAAGCCCGGCACGCACAGTGGCCACGTCCCATGCGGACGACGGGAAACGGAGACGACGATGAAGGCCTTCATGATCGAGCGGTACGGCGACCAGAACGGCGGTCGCATCGCCGAGATGCCAGACCCGCAGGTGGGCACCGAGGACGTCCTGGTCCGGGTCCACGCGGCGAGCGTCAACCCGCTCGACTTCAAGATCCGCCACGGCGACTTCAAGGCGATCCTGCCGTACCGGCTCCCCCTCGCTCTGGGCAACGACCTCGCCGGGGTGGTGGTCGAGGTGGGTGCGGACGTCACCCGCTTCGCCGTGGGCGACGAGGTCTACGCCCGGCCCGACAAGGACCGCATCGGCACCTTCACCGAACTCATCGCCGTCCACCAGAACGACCTGGCACCCAAGCCGGTCACCCTCACCATGGAGGAGGCCGCCTCCCTTCCCCTGGTCGCCCTGACATCGTGGCAGGCACTGGTCGAGAGGGCACAGGTCCAGCCGGGGCAGAAGGTCCTGATCCACGCGGGCTCCGGCGGAGTGGGCACCATCGCCCTCCAGCTGGCCAGGCATCTGGGCGCGCACGTGGCCACCACCGCCAGCGCGGCCAGCGCCGGCCTGGTCAAGGAGCTCGGCGCGGACGTCGTCGTCGACTACCGGACACAGGACTTCGAGGAGGTCCTGGACGGCTATGACGTCGTCCTGGACACCCTCGGCGGCGAGACCCTGGAGAAGTCCCTGCGGGTCCTCAAGCCCGGCGGGAAGGTCATCAGCATCGCGGGGCCTCCCGACGCGAACTTCGCCCGCGAGCTGGGCGCGAACCTGGTCCTGCAACAGGCGATGAACGCAATGAGCTGGAAGACCCGGCGCCACGCCAAGCACCAGGGCGTCACCTATTCCTTCCTGTTCATGAAGGCCGCCGGCGACCAGCTGCGCGAACTCACCCGGCTCGTCGACGCCGGAGAGATCCGTCCCGTCGTCGACCGCGTCTTCTCCTTCGACCAGACCCGCGAGGCGATGGAGTACGCCGAGAAGGGCCGCGCCAAAGCCGGCAAGGTCGTCGTCTCGATGAGGTGAGAGCCCTCACCGCGCCACCGGTACGTCTTGGCAACGAGAGCACTCCGGCTCCCAGCCACCCCCATCCGCACAGGAGCCGATCATGAACGCGCCGCGCAGTTCCCCCACGCCCGCCCCGTCGTCGTACAAAGAGGCACCGACTCGTTCGGTGTCCGTGCGCGGCATCGACTTCGTCTACCGGCAGCTCGGTCCGGAATCAGACGGCGTACCGCTGATCCTGCTCCACCACCTCGCCGCGGTCCTGGACAACTGGGACCCCCGCGTCGTCGACGGACTCGCAGCCAGGCGCCGGGTCGTCACCTTCGACAACCGTGGAGTCGGTGCGTCTGGCGGCTCCACGCCCGACACCATCGAAGTGATGGCCCGCGACGCGGTGCTGTTCATCCGCGCGCTGGGCTTCGAGCAGGTCGACCTGCTCGGCCTGTCGATGGGCGGCTTCATCGCCCAGGTCATCGCGACTCAGGAACCGCGGCTGGTGCGCAAGGTCATCCTCGCGGGCACAGGCCCCGCCGGAGGCCCCGGCATCGACAAGGTCACCGCACTCACCCTCCAGGACACCCTGAAGGGCTTCCTGACCCGCAAGGACCCCAAGCAGTTCCTCTTCTTCACCGACACCGAGCACGGCCGAAGGGAAGCGCGCGCCTTCCTGGAACGGCTGAAGGAACGCACAGAAGACCGCGACAAAGCCATCTCGCCGAGGTCGTTTCGCACCCAACTGAAGGCCATCCGCCGATGGGGCCTCCAGCCGCCGGCCGACCTGACACACATCGGCCAGCCGGTCCTGGTGGCCAACGGCGAGAGCGACCGGATGGTGCCGAGCGTGAACACACTCGACCTGGCCACGCGGCTACCCCGGGGCGAACTCGTCCCCCTCTACCCGGATGCCGGACATGGGGGCATCTTCCAGTACCACGACGACTTCGTCGCACGGGCGCTCGGGTTCCTGGAATCGTAGCCAGGCCGGGGCCCGACGCCGATCCGCGCGGCCCCGTGAGGTTCGCCGATGCGCGGGAGGCGCTGGCAGCGGAACCCAACTCGTAACTCACCACACCCCTGTTTCTCGCCTGTCCGAAGTGTGACGCGCAGCCCGGCTCGCCGTGCCGCTCGCGCGGCGGCGCGGTCGCCTCCGCCCACCACACCCGCCGCTTCACCCAGGTGCCCCGGCTGAAGAAGGCGCTGCGGGTGCCCACCCCGGCCGACCGCGGCCCGGGCCGGCCGTGGCGGCCGGGCACCCCGCCGCCGGCGCCGATCGACCCGGACCTGTCCAGCGCGGACATCCGCATCGGCTACGCCCGCTGCTCGACGCTCGGGCAGGAACTCGACTCCCAGCTCGACGCGCTGAGCAAGCACGGCATCCCGAGGGACAAGATCTTCAGCGAGAAGATCAGCACCCGGGTACGGGTCCGCTCCCGGTTCGAGGAGGCGCTGCGGACCGCACGGGAGGTCAAGGCACACGCCCCGCACTGCCGCGTCATCTTCACCGTGTACGAGATGAAGCGGCTCGGCCGCGACGCCGCCGAACTCACCGCCCTCGCAGACCACCTCACCGCCCACGGCCTGGTCCTTGAGATGCTCGCCGGCCCCCTGCCCGGCATCTACGACCCCACCGGCCCCGGCAAGCTGCTGTTCGCATTCTTCGCCGCGATGGCGGAGACCGAGCGTGAGAACATCCGCGAGTCCACACTCGAAGGGCTCGATACCGCGGCCCGCAAGGGCAAGCACGGCGGCCGGCCACCGGTCATCACCGACGACATGCTCCACACCGTGCTCCGGCGCCGCGCAGGCGCGAGTCCGTCGAGCAGATCCAGCCCGACCTGATCATCCCCACTGGCAAGCGCAAGGGACAGAGCCCCTCCCTCGCCAGCATCTACCGGGCGCTCGCCGAACACGCCAAGCGCGAGGCGTACCCCGAAACCGTTGAACAGGCCCACGCCGACTTCGCTGCCCTCCAGGCCGGCGAAGTCCCCGGACCCCGCCTTGCTCTCCCTGACCGAACGTCACTCTGATTACAGAGAGCTACTTGTCACTTCGCCGTAGCTTCGGGAGAACAGGGCCGTGACGGAGGGGCCCGCACGTGATCGACACCTGCGACATCGACGTCTTCCTCGGCCTGGACGTCGGCCGGAGAGCGAGCACGACGCGACCGCGGTCACTCCCGGCAGAAGAAGGTCCTCGACCAGTGGATGCCCCACAACGAGCCTGAGCCTGAATCCGGCGAGCTGTTCGTGAGACGCCAGACTCCAGACTCCAGACCAAGCAGGTGACCGTGCGCGTCGTCGTGGACCGGCCAGCCTCTGTCGGCCCGGCGTCGTATACGGCGAGAGCGTGCGCCGGGTTGGTGAACTCTGCGGCGTTCGACCGGTATTCGTGGGTCGTCGAGCTGATCCGGCGTGAGGCGAGTGACATGTGTGACGCACGTGGTTTTGGTGACCGGGAGCCCTGGTATCGGGGCCGGTACCGGTGTGGGTCGGCCGCGTGACGGCGCGTTCCCGCCTCCGGTGGCTGCGCGCCCCGGATTCGTCGCCCCCGCGACCCTCCGTCTCGAAGCGTCGGGGCATGGCCCGTTGCGGGAGGGGAGGCGTGGAGTGCCCGCGACCTGCGCTGCGGCCTTGGACGTAGCTCATTTCAGTGTCGGCCCCGGACGGAGCAACGAGTCCCGTGGGTTGGGTGGTGGGGGGTGGGGGTGTGATGTGGTTCACGTGGGGGTTGGGTGGGGTGGTTTGGTGGGGGGTGGGGGTTTTGGGTGGGTGGGGGGTGGGGGGTGGTGGCTGGTTTGGGGGTGGTGGGTTGTTTCGGGGGTGTGTTGGGGGTGGGGGGTTGGGTGGTGGTGGGGGGTGGTGGGGTGGGGGGTTGGGGTGGTGGGGGGTTGGGGGGTGGGTTGGGGTTTGGGTGCTGGTGGGGGGTGGGTTGGGGGGTGGTTGGTGGGGGGTGGTGGGGGGTTTTGGGTGGGGTGGCTGGTTTGTTTCTGGTGGTGGGGTGGTGGGGTTTAAACATGGGGGTGTTTTGGTCAGGGCGGGGTGTGTTGTTGCGGGTTTTCGGGGTGGGGTGGTGTGGTGTGTTGCGAGTGTTCGGGTGTTCGGGTGTTGGTCGGTCGAGGGGTTTGCGGGTTATGGCGATCAAGATTAATCCTGCTCGGTTCAGTCAGTTCGGTGAGGCGGAGGGGAGTGTTTTCTGTCTGATCACGAATCGGGAGATCGAGCACGAGTTGGAGGTTGTGCGGGAGGCTCCGTATGCGGAGTACCGGACGATCATTTTGAGTCCTGGTGATGATTTTGAGGCGTTGTTGCGGGACGGGACGGTTCCGTTGCGGTCGCATTCGTTGGTGATTTCGCCGTTCCGGTTCTTCGAGTCTCCGTCGGAGGAGGTGTTGGGGCCGGATCGGAAGTTGATGGGGATGGCGTGCAACTCGACGCCGACGGATTTGGATATTATTCGGCATTTCATCACGGTGATCGAGAACACGTCGGCGCGTGAGCAGGGTGAGTTCTCGGATCGGTTCTTCGAGTTGGCGGAGTCGACGGATTCGTTGGTGTATGTCGACGAGCGTCATGGGACGCGGGCGGTTTTGGATCATTTGGCGGACGGGCTGGTGTGGAATCAGCAGGCGGGTCCGTTGGAGTGGGGTGAGCAGCAGATCGTTCCGTCGGGGGAGATCAGTGTGCTGCCGATGCAGATCGTGGAGTTCGACGAGTCGTTGCATCTGCCGTTGGAGGGGTCGATCGCGTTTCGGGGGTTCCCGATCCTGCACAGTGGGACGCCGTCGTTCACGCGGAAGGATCAGGCGCGGTTGGCGGGTCGGTTGGCGGCGTTGCGGGACGAGGCGGTGGTGTGTGAGGTGTCGAAGGGTGTGATCACCTCGTTGCGGCCGTTCCGTCGTGAGGGTGCGGACGTGGCCCGTGTCTTCGAGTCGATGTTCGAGATCGATTCGCGGTATGCGCTGGTGTGGGAGATCGGGCACGCGTTGAACACGAGTTTGGACATTCTTCCCGGTAACCATGCGATGAACGAGGTGTACGGGGGTGAGCGGGGCTGTCTGCACTGGGGGTTGGGTCTGACGCCGTTCACGCAGTTCCATCTCGACATCATTTCGCCCGATACGACCGTGTATACGGAGTCGGGTGAGGTGGTGCTGGGTGACAAGGGCGGTGCGGCGCGGGTGAGGATGGCGGCGGCCTGAGGGCCGGCTGCCGGCCGACTTTCTGACAGCTTTCGGTGTGCGCGGGGCCCCGTCTTTTTCGCGGGCCGCCCCGGCCCCCTCCGGGTTCGTGTCCCGGGGCGCGGCGGCCGGGTGCGGCCGGGGCTCGCGGGCCGGCCCGGACGTCCGGTGTGAGTGTGCCGCCGGTCCGGGTGGTGCGGACGCGGCGCGTCCGCGGGAGACCGAATCCACAAGGGAGGGAGGTGTGGGCCGTGAAGAAGACGATCAAGGTTCGTAAGAACAGCAACTACCTGGGCACCCTTCTGGGCTGAGCCGGGCAGCAGTCGGGACTG
>NZ_JBSGQV010000010.1:176788-211209 GCF_053606025.1 Streptomyces sp. NPDC055254
GAAGACGATCAAGGTTCGTAAGAACAGCAACTACCTGGGCACCCTTCTGGGCTGAGCCGGGCAGCAGTCGGGACTGGTTTCGAGTGCCGGGGGGGGAGGTGTGGGCCGTGAAGAAGACGATCAAGGTTCGTAAGAACAGCAACTACCTGGGCACCCTTCTGGGCTGAGCCGGGTTGTGGGTGATGGACTGTCACCCCGCGTTCCGCCCGTAGGGAATTGGGGTGGGCGTCAAGGAGTCCGAATGCGAGGCGGGTCGAGATGGTAGCTCGACCCGCCTCGCTGAGACACCGCACATCGATCTGGGAGTGTCCACGGTGATTATCGTTCGTCCTGAGGCCTATCGCCAGTACGGGAGCGGCCGTAACCATTTTGTTCTCGTGTTGGAAAACAAGTTCGCCGCTTCCTTCCGGATCGAGTCGTCTTCCCGTTATGGGGAGGGTGTGGTGGTGGTGGCGGGTGTGGGTGAGTCGTTGACTGAGGTGTTGCGTTCGCGGGTGCCGGCGGGCAGTGATGTGCTGGTGGTCGCGGCGGATGAGGGTTTGTGGGGTGCGCCGGCGGTGGAGGTGGGTCCTTCGCGGACGGTCGCGGTGGTGCGGGTGGGGTCGGGGGCGTTGGCGCTGGATCAGGCGCGGGCGGTGGTGGAGTCTTTGGAGAAGGCGGATCCGTCGGTGATCGCGGGCGCGGGGCGTTCGCTGGTGGAGGCGTTGGGTTCCGACGGGCGGGCGTTGGTGTTGGAGGATCCGTTGACGTCGTCGGTGGCGAAGTTGGCGTTCCCGGGGCCGCGGTGGTCGTTTTCGGAGCCGGGTGTGTTCTCGCCGGGTGCGGTGCGCTCGGTGTCGGCGGGTCGTGAGCGGCTGGCGGCGGACTCGGTGGGCACGGTGGTGTCGGGGCAGATCGCGGTGAAGGGCTGGCCGTTGGTGACGGCGCGGTCGGCGGGTGCGGGGCGCTGCCAGGAGTTGTTCGAGCGGTTGTCGCCGTTGTCGCATTACCCGTTGGTGTTGACCGTCGAGGACGGTGTGGTGCGGGATTTGAAGGCGGCGGAGGCGGGTTCGGCGCAGGCGGCGGACGCGTTGCGGGAGTTGTTCGCTTCGGATGCGGGGCACGGGCGGGTGTTCGGTGTGGAGTTCGGGTTGAACCGGGCCGCTCCGCGGTTGCCGTTCAATTGCGAGTCGAACGCGGCCAGTACGGGCAAGGCGGCGGTGTCGGTGCATCTGGTGTTGGGTTCGTTGCCGTTGACGGAGTTCCAGATCGTGTTGGAGTGCGCGACCAGTACGCTTTCGTGGGCGGACGGGGGTGCGCCGTTGGCGGGGGCGGGTACGGCGGTGGAGGAGCGTCCGCGGCGTCGGATGAACCGGGTGACCGCGGCCAGTTGCGGCTGCCACTGACATGTCCCCACCCGGCCCCGGCGGCCCGGCCCGCTCCGGGGCGGCCGGTTTCGGGGCGGCCGGTCTCGGGGCGGCCCGGCCAGGGGCGGCCCGGCCAGGGGCGGCCCGGTCCGGGGCGGCCTCGTTCGCGAGGCGGAACGTTTCGGCCGGATCGGTTCGGGGTGGGTGGTTTCGGGCGGGCCCGTTTGGGGTTGGTTCGTTTCGGGGTGGCCGGTTTCGGGCGGCTTGTTCGGGGTGTTCGGTCCGGTCGGCTCCGGGTGTCGTTTTCCCTGGGCGTCTGTGTGGCCGGTGAGGTGGTGGTGCGCGGGTCCGTGACACCCTGGTCAGTCGTTCGCGGTTGCGCCGATCCTGGTGCTCTACCGGTTGCCGTAGGTGTTCCCGCGCGGGTGGCGGCTGGTGCCGTGTGCTCCTCCGGGCAGGCACACCCAACCGGTTCCGGCCCCGGCCCCCGTAGCGGCTCTGGCCCCGGTCCCGGCCCCGGTTCTGGCCCCGGTTCCGGCTCTGGCCCCGGCCCCCGTAGCGGCCCGCGTCCCGGTTCCGGCTCTGGCCCCGGCCCCCGTAGCGGCCCCGGACCCGGTTCTGGCCCGCGTCCCGACCCCGGTGCCGACCCCGGTCCCGGTTCCGGCCCGCGTCCCGGTTCCGGCTCTGGCCCCGGCCCCCGTAGCGACCCCGGACCCGGTTCCGGCCCGCGTCCCGACCCCGGTGCCGACCCCGGTCCCGGTTCTGGCCCTCGTCCCGGTTCCGGCTCCGGTGCCCGCTCCGGTCCCGGTTTCGGCCTCCGTCCCGGTCCCGGTTTCGGTCCCGGTTTCGGTCCCGTGCAGGCGTCCGTTTCTGAGTCGGTTTCCGTGCGGGCGTCCGGGGCAGGACCCGTGCTCGGATCATGGCCCGTGCTGAGGCCCGTGTCGGGGCCCGTGTTCAGGTTCGTGTCGGGGTTTGTGTCCGGCCTTTGGTCTGTCCTTGGGCAAGGGTCCGGGGGCGGGACAGTGTTCGTGCAGGCGTTTGTGTCCGTGCCCGTGCCTGTTTCCGTTTTCGGAACAGGACGTGTGCGCGGCTTCGCGTCGGGACCCGGACTCGGACTCGGGGGCGTGTGGGTGTCCGGGCCGGTGTCCGTGTTTCTGTCACCGTCGGGGTTGGTGCCCGGGCGGGCGTGTGCGTCCGAGTCGTTGCCCGTGCCGGAGTTCGGCTCGGGGGCCGTGGTGGGGCCCGGGCCCGCATCAGGACGTGCGTCGCGAGCGGGAAGCGGCCCCGTGCGAGCGTCCGGGACAGGGCTCGTACCCGGACTCGCGTCCGAGCCTGAGCTGTCCGGGCCGGGGCCCGGGCTCGGACCCGTGTCCGGAGCGGTAGCCGCCGCGCTGCTGTGCGGGCCGGTGCTGGTGTCCCTGTCCGTGCCGGGGTCGGCGCCCGGACCGCTGTCCGTGTCCGTGCCCGGCCCCGTGTCCGTGTCCGGCCCCGTGTCCGTGTACGGGCCAGGACCCGTAGTCGTGCCGACGTCCGGACCTGGGCCTGTGCTCGTGTCCCTGTCCGTTGCGAAGTCCGCGTCCGTGCACCGGCCACCGCCGGGGCCAGGACCCGTACCGGGGCCAGGATCCGTGCTGGGATCCGTAGTCGTGCCGGCGTCCGGGCTTGGGCCGGTGCTCGTGTCCCTGTGCGGTCCGAAGTCCGTGTCGGGACCACTGCCCGTCCCAGTGTCCGGGCCCGTATGCGGACCGGGACTCGTGCTCGGACCGGCGCCCGGACCCGTCCTTGTGCCGGTGTTCGGGCCGGGGCAGGTCGGCGGCCGTCCCCGTATCCGGGCCGTCCCCGTATCCGGGCCGTCCCCGTGCCCGTGCCCGTACCCGTGCCCGGGCCGTCCCCGTGCCCGTCCCCGTCCCCGTGCCCGGGCCCGGGGTTGGAGCGCGCGCCGGGGCTCGGGGTTGGAGCGCGCGCCCGGGCTCGGGGTTGGAGCGTGTGCCGGGGCCGGGTGGGGTCCGGGTGCGTGTCCGGGTTCGGGGTTTCGTCCGGGGTGGGGGCGGGGTGTGGTTGTGGGGGTGGTTCGGGTGGCGGGGTGAGGGGTGGGTGGTCCTGGGGGTGGAGGTGGGGGTGGGGTTCGGGGTTCGGGTGTTGGTGGTTGTCCCTGGTTGCGGTGGGTTTCTCGTCCGGTTGTCGGTGTTGGTGTTGGTGTTGGTGTCGGTGTTGGTTTCGGTGTGGTGGAGGGGTGGTGTTCGGGGTGTCCGGGTCGGTTTCTGATGCGGGTGGTGTTCGGGTGTCGGAGGGTGTGGGCGGGGGTGGGGTGCCGTTGTGGGAGCGGCGGTTTCGGGCGGCGCGTTTCACGTTGCCGGCGTGGGCGAAGAGCGCGCCGGAGCGGTGTGTGTTCGTGGGGGACGCATCGGGGCGGGCGCAGGTGTACTGCTGGGATCGTGGGGCTGGCACGGTGCGTCAGGTCACCGATGGGGCGTCGGGGGTGGCGCATTGCGCGATCGAGGCGTCGGGTGAGGCGGTGTGGTGGTTCGCTGATACCGGGGGGGACGAGCTCGGTCAGTGGATGCGTCAGCCGTTCGGGGGCGGCCCGGACACGCCGGCGATCGTGGGGGCGAAGCCGTACTGGCAGGCGGGGCTGGCGATCGGGGTGCGCGGACACGCTCTGGTGGGGCGTTCGGGGGAGGAGGGAACGACGGTGTCGCTGGTGGGTCCGGACGGGCGGGCCCGCGTGTTGTACGGGCACCAGGAGCCGGCGTACGCGGTGGATCTCTCGCGTGATCTGACGCTGGCGGTGATCGCGCACAGTGAGCGCGGTGATCTCTTCGATCCGGGGCTGCGGGTGGTGTCGGTGGCCGACGGGTCGCCGGTGGTGGATCTGGAGGGCGAGGCGGTGGGTTTCTCGCCGGTGCCGGGTGACAACCGGTTGCTGGTGCTGGAGGGGCGCGGCGACGGGTGGGAGCCGGCGATCTACGACGTGGCGTCCGGGGTGTGGGAGCGCTACGAGTTGGGGCTGGCGGGGGAGACGGTGGTGGAGTGGGCGCAGGACGGGGCGTCGCTGCTGGTGGTCCATGACCATCGGGCGCGTTCGCGGATGTACCGGTTCACGCCGGCTTCGCGTGAGTTGGTGGAGTTGGAGGTGGCGCCGGGGACGGTGGAGCACGCGCGGACACGGCCCGGGGGCGGGGTGTGGATGCTGTGGTCGGACTCGGCGCACCCGCCGGTGTTCACGGCGCTGGGCGAGGAGGACCCGGGGTTCCCGGCGGGTGGGGCGGCGCCGCGGGCGGGGCGCTCGCGGCAGGTGTGGGTGCAGGGGCCGGGCGGGCCGGTCCACGCGCTGCTCAGTGTGCCGGCGGTGGGGGAGGGCCCGTACCCGACGGTGTTCTTGCTGCACGGGGGTCCCGACGACCACGACCGTGACGGTTTCGATCCGCAGGTCGCGGCGTGGACGGACGAGGGCTTCGCGGTGGTGCGGGTCAACTACCGCGGTTCGACCGGGTACGGGCGGGCGTGGACGGCGGCGTTGCGGGAGCGGGTGGGGCACACGGAGCTGGAGGACGTGGACGCGGTACGGCGGTGGGTGATCGAGGAGAAGGTCGCCGATCCGCGGCGGCTGGTGGTGGCGGGCTCGTCCTGGGGCGGGTATCTGGCGCTGCTGGCGGTGGGGACACGGCCAAAGGATTGGGCGTTGGCGCTGGCGGGGGCGCCGGTCGCGGACTGCGCGGCGGCGCACGAGGGGGTGATGGAGGACATCAAGGCGCTGGATCGGAGCCTGTTCGGCGGCTCGCCCGCGGAGGTTCCCGAGCGGTACCGGGACGCGTCGCCGTCGACGTACGTGGACCGGGTACGGGTGCCGGTGTTCATCAGCGCGGGTGTCAACGACGCGCGTTGCCCGATCGGGCAGGCCCGCGCGTACGCGCGGCGGCTGGGGGAGCGGGGGGTGGTGGTGGAGTTCCACGAACACGACTTCGGGCACAGCATGACGGGGGTGGAGGAACGGGTGGAGGTCTTCCGCCGGCAGGTCGCCTTCACCCGCGCCCACCTGTGACAACCGGCCGGTGACCCCGGCGGGCGGCGGGGCCCGCCGGTTCCCGGGGCGGCGGGGCGGCGGGGTTCCGGATCGGCGGGCCGGCGGTTCTTCGGCCCTCGGGCCAAGCGGGCCGGCCGGTTCCCCGGGCCCGGGCCGGCGGGGTTGCCGGGCCCGGGCCCGCGGGGTTGCCGGGTTCCCGGCATCGGGCGGAGGGGCTGCTGTTTCCCGGCCCCCGGGCCGGCGGTTCCCGGCTCCCGGCCAACCAGGGCGGGGGGCTGGAGGTTCTTCGGCCCCCGGCCAACCAGGGCGGCCGGGCTGCCGGGCCCGGGCCCGCGGGGTTGCCGGGTTCCGGCCGCGGGCGGGGGGGGGGCTGCTGTTTTCCGGTCCCCGGGCCGGCGCCCGGCCCCCGGGCCAAGCGGGTCGGCGGGGTTGCCGGGTTTCCGGTCGTGGGTGGAGGGGTTGCTGTTTTCCGGCCCCCGGGTCGGCTGGCGATTTTCCGGGCCCGAGCCCGGCCGAGGCGTAGGGCTGCCGGGCCTTCGATCCGGGCCTTCGGGCGGGCCGGGTCCGGGGTGGGGCCGAGTTTCCCCCCGGCTGTCCCGTTCGGCTGTCCACGTTCGTCTGGTACACCGATTGGCGGCACCCGGGGGCCGCCGGTCGATCCCGTCCGGACGGGGCCGACCGTACGCCGTATCCCCCGCGGCCCGTACACCCTGTGCCCGTGCGGCAGCGCCCGCGCGCGCCCCACCGCAGGACCCGCGACCCGTACCCCGCAGGACCCGTACCCGCAGGGCCCGCGCCCGTGCCCCGCAGGACCCGTACCCGCAGGGCCCGCGCCCGTGCCCCGCAGGACCCGTACCCGCAGGGCCCGCGCCCGTGCCCCGCAGGACCCGCGCCCCGCAGGGCCCGCGCCACCACCGCGGCCCGCGCCCGTGCCCCGCAGGACCCGTGCCCCGCAGGGCTAGTGCCCCCACCGCGGCCCGCGCCCGCGCCCCGTACCCCCCGGCGCCCGTGCGGCGGGGCCTGTCCAGGGGTTATTCGAGTGCGCCGTTGATGCGGGTGAGGTGGGCGCGGAAGGTGTAGGCGGGGTCGGTGCGGCGTTGTTCCTGGTAGTCGTGCCAGCGCAGTTGTTCGCGGAGGCTGATGCCGCCGAGGGCTTGGTTGGCCTGGTGCTGTTCGGCCTTAACGATGGTGCGGGCCGCGTCGAGGATGTCGTGGTGGGCGGCGGCGGGGATGATGACGAGGCCGTCGGAGTCCGCGACGGCGATGTCGCCGTCGGTGGCCTTGAACGCCTCCCCGCCACCCCCCGCCCCACCCGCGCCCGTACCATCCGTGCGCGTGCCCGTGTCCGTTTCGGTGGGTGCGGGGCGGGGGGTGGGCGAGGCCGGGCAGGGGCCGAGGCTGAAGACGGGCAGGCCGATGACGGCGAGGTCGTCGCTGTCGCGGTGGCAGCCCCAGACCAGGATCCCGGCGATCTTGGCGAGGCGGGCCTCGATGGCGACGAGGTCACCCACGCACGCCTCGTCGGTACGGCCCTGGTTGTCGATCAGCAGGACGTCACCGGGCGCGGCGGCGTCGAGGGCCTCCAGGATGGAGGCGACGCCGTGGGTGTGGGGCACGGTCCGCACCGGCCCCGACAACCGCATCCCGGGCGCGGCCGGCCGCAGCGGCAGCGGAGGCAGGGCCAGGGTGTGGCCCAGGCGCAGGCCCGCGTCCCACAGGGCGGCGGTCGGCCATACCCGGCCGGTGGTGTGGTTCCCGGTCATGGGAGTGTCCCTTCTCATCCGGCGGCCAGCCGGGTCAACGCGGTGGCCAGCGCGCCCAGGAATACCACGAGGAGCGTGGGCCACTTGCGCCAGACACCGAACGCGCCGACGGCCAGCCCCACCGCGCGGGCATCGACCGCAAGCCCCTGCCCGTCGCCGAACATCTGCGTGGCGATCAACGCGGCCAGCAGGGTGGGAGCCATCAACGCGACGACACTGCGCATCCGGTCGGGCAGCTCCTGCCCGCCCAGCAGCACCGGCCCGGCCGCTTTGAGCCCCATCGAGACGGCACCCACCAGCAGGACCGCCAGCCATACCCCGCTCATCGCTTCCTCAGCCCCAGCAGACAGGCGGCGGTCGCCGCGATCAACGGAACACCCGGCGACGCGAACGGCATCAGCGACAGCGCGATCGCCACGCCCAGGATCGCGCAGACCAGCGAACGCCGGTCACTGATCTGCCCCTTGAGGAGCGCCAGGAACAACACCGGCGACACCACGTCCAGCCCGAACCGCAACGGATCGCCCAGGTACTGGGCACCCAGCACCCCCACGGCCGTCCCGCCCACCCACGCGCAGTAGACCAGCACCCCCGCGCCCAGCAGCCGGCCGCGGGAATAGCGCCCCTCACCCAGATGGCCCACCGCCCACGACTCGTCGACGACCAGCTGCGCGGAGGCGAACCGTTTCAGCACACCCCCCGTCATCACCGGCGCCACACTGATCCCGATCGGCAGGTAACGGGAGTTCAGCAGCACCGCCGCCACGATCGCCGCCGCGATCCCGCCACCGGTCCCCAGCACGGAGGCGGCCGCGAACTGCGCGGACCCCGCGAACGTCGTGAGCGACATCGCGATCGGCGCCACGATTCCCATGCCCGCGGCGCGCGCCACCACCCCGAAGGACACCGCGAACCCGAACACCGCGACAGCCAGCGGGACCGCCATGCGAAGTCCGAGCAGCCACTCCTGACGGAATCCCGGTGGCGGGGAATATCCTTCAGTCGCGGGGACGGGAGCGGGTAATGCCTCTTGGGAATCCATTGGCCCTCCACCTCGGAACGGGAAGCGAGACCAATAATACGGAGCCATGGTGATGTTTGCTAGTTACCTCGAAGATCCAGTGGCATGGGCCGAAGATTTGGTCAATACCTATAACATCGTGCGCGAAACGGAAAAAATGCCGGACGTGGCCGCCCTCGCGGACCTCCTCGTCACCCACGGCATCCGCCTCGAAACCGTGCCCACCACCCGCGACCTCGAACGCGCCCGCGCCCTGCGCCCCGCCCTGCGGGAGGTCTTCGCCGCCGGGGACGAGACCACCGCCGTCACCCTCCTCAACCAGATCCTCGCCGGTCACCGCAGCCTGCCGCACTACACCCGCCACGACGCAGGACCCTGGCACCTGCACGTCGCCGACCCCGCATCCCCACCCGTGGACCAGTACGCGGTCAACGCCGCCATGGGCCTGCTCGCCGTCGTCACCGCCACCGGAACCAGCCGCCTGCACATCTGCGTCGGACACCGCTGCGCCGAAGTATTCGTCGACGTCTCCCGCAATCAGTCCCGCCGCTTTTGCAGCCCGCAAATCTGCGGAAACCGCGCCAGCGCGGCCGCCCACCGGGCCCGCCGGAAAACAGGAAACCGTACCGAAGAAAACACTGGCTGAAAACAGTGGCCGAAACCCCCGACCCCCGCCCCACCCCGCGCCCCGTTCCGGTCGAACACCGACACCCCAACCGGCGCGCGGCCAGAACCCGTTGCGGCGCACGTACGCGGGCGAACGGAAGTACGGCTACGAGCACGCGAGCGCACGTACGCGCACCGGTGCGCGGACGCAGGCAGGCGCGACGCGCAGGCAGGTACGAGCGCGAAGGCGCACACGGGTACGGAGACGAGCACCGGTACGGGTACGGAGACGAGCACCGGTACGGGTACGGAGACGAGCACCGGTACGGGTACGGGGACGAGCACCGGTACGCATACGGGGACGAGCACGGGTACGGGGGCGCGGGCACGTGCGGGCGCGGATGCGGGCGCGGGCAGGTGCGGGCGCGGATGCGGATGCGGATGCGGGTGTGGGGCGGGCCGCCCCCGCCCGGCCCCGCCCCCCGTGCGCCCCGCCGGGGCGGCCTCGGCGCCGGGATCCGCCCCTTGGCGCCAACCCCCTTGCGCAAGCGGGGGGTTCGCCCGCCGGCGCCCCCGCCCGCCCGCGAGGACGCCCGTCGCGCTGCGCGCGGCGGGTGCCGGAGCCGGGGTCCGGTCGAGGTCGGGTCGGGGTCGGGTCGGGGTCCGGGGTCGTGGAGGTGGTGACAGGGCGGTCTCGCCCACGCCGTGGCGAGCACCCCCGTGGTTCGCCACGGCGTGTGCGAGACCGCCCTGGGCCCGCCGTCAGCCGGTGGCCAGGACCCCGGCGCCGTCCGCGTCCGCGACGGCCGCCCGCAGGGCGGGGGAGCCGGCCACCTCGAAGCGGTGGACGCGGTCGGCGGGCACGATGCCCGGCAGCAGGAAGGTCCACAGGTCGCTGATACGGGTGTGCAGGTCCGCGCGGCCACTGCGCACGTGCGAGGTGACCTGGACACCGGTGAACGCACCGACGAGGAACACCGACAGGTCGTGCACGTCCAGCGAGCCCAGCACGTCCCCGTCGCGTTGGGCCGGGACCAGACAGCCCCGGCAGGTGTCGATCCAGGCGTTGTACGGGGCCGGGTCGGGGTCGGTGAAGGAACCGAACTCCACGACCAGGCGGATACCCGCGCGGATCCGCACGTTCTCGCGCAGGCCGTGGGCCATCTGGTGGGAGAGGTCGATGACGGTCTGCAGACCGGGGTCCTCGACGGCCGGAAGGCCCTCGGAGATACGGAACTGCTCGTCCATCAGGGTCCGGGCGAGGGCTTCCTTGGACGGGAAGTGGAAGTACAGGGCGCCCTTGGTGACCCCGGCGTTGCGCACGACGTCACTCAGACTCGTGCCCTCGAAACCGGCCCGGTCGAAAGCGGCCGCGGCCCCGTCGAGGATCGCCTGCCGGGTGACCTCGGCCCGTTCCTGCCTGACCCTCGCCACGCGCGCCCCCCGGTCGGTCAAAGCCCCCGGCAGTACGCGCGGAGCCCGGCAAAGCCGCCCCGGCGGCGGCCCGTTACGGGGGCCAATCTAGCCCGGCCCCGATGAAAGAAACCAGTCGCCCAGTACTTTTAAGCAACCGCAGCACCCCCTATGACCGCATGATCCCCTTTCCTCTCCCGCACCCGCACCCGGACCCCAACACCACCCCCGGCCCCCGGCAGCCGACCCGTCCCCGGCCCTACGCCCCCGTCCCCGGCAGCCGACCCGTCCCCGGCCCTACGCCCCCGTCCCCGGCCCTACGCCCCCGCCCCCGGCCTCGGCGGCCCGAGCCCGGCCCCCGGCAGCCCGAACCCGCCTCGCCCGAGCCCGCCCCGCCCCGGCCCCGCCTCCCGGCCACCGACCGCCCCGGCCCCGCCTCCCGGCCCTCGGTCGACCCGCCGCCCCGCCGACGCTCCCGCCCTGTCCCCGCCTCCCGAGCCCGGTCCGCGGCCGACCCGCCGCCCCGTCCCCGGCCGCCCCGGCCCGACCTGGCGTCGTGAGGGCCATGGGTGACGATCCGGGCGGGGAAGTGACGCGGTTTCGGCTCGACGTGGCGCAGGCGGACCTCGACGACCTCGCCGAGCGGCTGCGCCGCACCCGCCGGCCCGACGAACTGCCCGGCGCGGGACGGGCGTACGGGATGCCCCTGGCCCGGGTAGGGGAGTTGACCCGCTACTGGCGCGAGGAGTACGACTGGAACGCCGCCCAGGCACGGCTGAACCAGTGGCCGCAGTACACCACCGTCATCGACGGCACCCGGGTGCACTTCGCGCACCTGCGCTCACCCGAACCGCACACCGCACCCCTGCTGATGACCCACGGCCGGCCCGGCTCGTTCGTGGAGTTCCAGCACGTCGCCGGCCCCCTGACCGACCCCGCGCGCACGGCGGCGACCCCGCCGACGCCTTCCACCTGGTCCTGCCCAGCATCCCCGGCTTCACCCTGTCGGGCCCCACCACCGAAAAGGGCTGGGAGTTCACCCGCGTCGCCCGCGCCTTCGCCCCCCTCATGGAACGCCTCCACTACCCCTCCTACGGCGTCCAGGGCGGCGACTGGGGAGCGGCCGTCTCCCGCGAACTGGGCCTGCGCCACCCCGCCCGGGTCATTGGCGTCCACCTCAACCTGCTGCCCGGCGCCGGCGCCACCACCGAACCCACCCTCGCCGAACCGGCCGCCCTCACCCCCGCCGAACGCGCCCGCATCCCCGCCTCCCACGCCCGCCACCGCCACTTCACCCGCGAACGCCACGGTGACGAGGACCACCCCGGGAACGGCGACCGGCGCACGCGCCCCGCCACGACCGGCGACGAGTACGAGATGCTCACCGGCGTCCTGCGACCCCGGCGCGACACCCTGATGACGAAATGCGCGGGCCTGAACCCCGAACAACCGCGCCGCCCGGCCGTCCCCCGTCCTCACTGACCCTCCTGGGACTCCTGCGCCACCTCACCGAGGTCGAACGCGGCCGGTTGCGCACCGCCTCGCACGGCCAGGACGCCCGCGGCCACCACCCGCGGGACGAGGCCGGCCGGCGCAGCGAGTTCGACGTCCAGGACGCCGACCCCGCCCACGCCCCGGCCCTGTGGGAGGACGCCCGCGCCCGCTCCCGCTCCCGCGCCGCCGTCGAAGCCGCCGGCTCCCTGGACACCCGCGGCCGCCCCACCGACCACGCGTACTCCCCGCGCCACATCCTGACCCACATGATCGAGGAGCACGCCCGCCACAACGGCCCCGCCGACCTGCTCCGCGAGGCCATCGACGCCACCACCGGCGAATAACCCGCCCGAGGAGGGCAGCGGGTTCAGGACCGGGCGGCGGCCGCGCGGTCCACCGCGTCCAGCGCGGCCTGCCACAAAAAACGCGCCGGCGCGTCCGCTCCCGCCGGTCCGGGAACGAACCCGCCCTCACCCCACAGCAGTTCCACCCCCGCCCCCCGCAGCACCGACAAGGACTGCTCGAACTGCGGATGCGCGGCGAGCGCGGCGTTCACGCACGGCATCGCCACCACCGGCGTGCCCCGGCCCAACGCCTCCGCCGCGACCCCCGCGGTGAACCGCCCCGTCAGACCCAGCGCCCAGGAGTTCACCGAGTTGAACGTGAGCGGAGCGAACAACAGGGCGTCCGCGTCCGGCCACACATCGGGCTCCCCGGGCAACTTGTACTGCCAGCGCACCGGCCGACCGGTCAGCGCGGCCAACCCGTCGAGGCTCTCGGCCACCCACCGCGCCGCCGTCGGCGTCAGCCCCAGGCACACGTCCCACCCCCGTGACTGGGCGTCCTCGATCACATGGGCCACATCGAAAACGGGCTCCGCGGCGGAGCAGAACAGGTACAGATTCCTCGTCATACGCCCATGTGATCATATTCCTCGCCCCCCACCACCCCCGCCCCGGAACGACCCGCGCGAAACCCCGCGCCACGGGCCAACACCCCGCGACCGGCCCCCGGTACGGGGACAGGGCCGCCGTGCGCCCGGTACGCGCCGGGGCGGAACCCCACCGCACGGCACCCGACCCTCACCGCCCGGGCCGGGCCGGGGCCGTAGGAGCCGCAAGCCCCGGGGCCGCGCGCGGACCGGCGCGCGCGGGCCCCCACACGTGCCCGCCGCACCGGGGCCGTGAGCTCGCGCGCCGGGTCGCGCCGCGGCCGGTACGCGGACACGCGCCCCGACACCTGTCGCCACCCGGGGCCGGGGGCTCAGCGTGCGGCGAAGTCCTGCGCGCGGGTGTGGGCGACCAGGGCGTTGGCGTGGCCGTGGCCCAGTGCGTGTTGCGACTTGAGCCAGCCGACCAGTTCCATGTGCCCGCTCAGCGGCGAGGAGCGGATGAGGTCCTGCCAGTGGGCGATCGGGTGGCCGTACCTCTTCTCGATGGAGGGGAAGTAGCCGGCGGGGCCCTTCACGGCTGCGCTCATGTCCTGGTGTTCCCATCTGTATCGCGGCCGGCCGGCCGGCGGTGGGGCGCGTGCTGTCACGAGGACGGACCG
The DNA here is from genome assembly GCF_053606025.1 of Streptomyces sp. NPDC055254. Taxonomy (NCBI): domain Bacteria; kingdom Bacillati; phylum Actinomycetota; class Actinomycetes; order Kitasatosporales; family Streptomycetaceae; genus Streptomyces; species Streptomyces sp. NPDC055254. Next base: position 190,007 of record NZ_JBSGQV010000010.1, read on the forward strand.
CGCACGCCCGGAAAACTCATCGGCCCGGCGGCAAGAATTCTCGACGAGGCCGGAACGGTCCGCGCGGGCGCGGGGGATGCCGCCGGGCGGCAGGCACAAGGATCCGGCCCCCCGCGGGAAGCCACCGGCGCGCCACGGTCGGGACGCCGGCGCCCACAACCCCGACCACCGGCACCGCACGACGAACCGCGGACCCCGGCCGCCGCCCCCGCCCCGGCCGGCCGTACGGGCACACCGCCCGCCCGCCCGCCCGGGCCCGGGCCCGGAGCCGAGGCCCGGGACCCCACGGTGGACCGGAACCCCAAGGGCGGAACCGCCCGGGCCGGGGTCGGGGGCCCGTCCGGGCCGCACCACCGGCCCGGACCGGTGGTGATACGGGCACACCGGCCGCCCGGACCCGGCCCGGACCGGGGGCAGGGATCCGAGGCCGGGGCCAAGGCCGGGGCCAAGGCCGGGGACTGCGGCCCATGGTCGGGGCGGGGCGGCTTGGATCGGGGGTCGGGGGCCGTCCGGGGCCGCAGCGGCGGTGCGGGCCGGTGGTGATGCGGGCACACCGGCCGCCTCCGCCCGCCCGGACCCCGACCAGGACCGAGGACGGGACCGAGGAGTCGGGCCGGGGACCGGAGGGCAAGGAGCGGGCGGCCGAAGCCGGGCCTGGGGGGCCTGGGACCGGGGGCCGCCCCGACCCCGACCCGGACCGGGGAACCGGGGGTGCCGGGCGCTGGAGGACCAGGCGCCCGAAACCCGAGGCCTGGGACCGAGGCCGGGGCGGGCTGCGGCCCCGGGGCTCGGCTCGGCCTGAGTCTGGGGGCCGTGCGGGGACTGCTGCCGCGGCGTGGCGGGATCATCGCCCGGTTCGGGCGGTCGGCCGGGGCTCGCGCGGGCCGGGCGACCGAAGCAGGGGGAACCGAAAGGGCCGGGCCGGGTCCGCAGCCCGAGGGCCGGCGGCCGAGGGCCAGGGCGGGACCGCGGCCCGGGCGGGGACCCCGCGTCACGCCCCCGCCGGCACAGCCGTCCGTCAGGGCAGGGGCGCGGGCGGGACCGCGGCCCGGGTGGGGAACCCGCGTCACGCCCTCGGCGGCGCGGCCGTCCGTCAGGGCAGGGGCAGTACGCCCACCGTCTGGCCGCCGCTGCTCTCACCGGTCAGGCGGAACCCCAACCCCAGGTAGAACGGCTGGGGGCCGTCCTCGCCCGGATGCCAGGTCACGTACGCGCGGTCCGCGCCCCGGCGGCGGATCTCCTCGGCGACCGCCCCGACCGCGAACCGGCCGTAACCCTTGCCCTGGTGACCCGCGCCGATGTTCAGCCGCCAGATCCCCGAACGCCGCTCCCGCGCATCCCGCTCCGGGTCCCAGACGATGTCCATGAAAGCCATCACGAACCCGACGACCTCCCCACCGTCGACCACCGCCCGCGGCCACGCGGCCTCCCCGTGGACGTAGGCCTCCGCCAGCGACTTCACGACGGGGGAGACGAGGTGCTCCTGGAAGGGATGGACCCGCACCGCGCACACCGCGTCGAAGTTGTCCGCGGTGACCGGCGCCAGATGGGGTGACGAGCTGAACATGCCCCCACCCTAGGCGGGCGGCGAACACGCTCCCCCCGGCGGGGGTTTCAACGGTTCGGGTGCAGGACCAGCGCCCAGGCGAGCAGACCCAGCGCCACCGCGCACAGCACCGCCCGCCACACGTTCGCACGCACCCACGGCCCCTCGAAGGCGGAACGGACCGCCGCCGGATCGGCGACCGGCTCCGCGGCCCCGGCCCGCTCCAACGCGTTGTTCAGCGGGATGTTCACCCGCCCGGTGACGGCCATCACCGCGACGTAGCACACCAGCGCCCCCACCAGCGGACCCAGCGGACCGCGCCGGCCGTCCCCCAGGTGCAACCCCACCGCAAGCGCCGTGAACAGCAGCGCCCCCAGGTAGCCGACCAGGAACCAGCCGTTGAGGATCGCCACGTTGATCCGCCGCATCACCTCGATGACCGCAAGGTCCCCGGCGCGCGCCAACCCCGGCATCACCGACACCGCGAAAGCGTAGAAGAGCCCGCTCATCAGACCCATGGTGACCGTCGCGGCGACCATCGACGCCAACCGTGCCGTTTCCACCCGCATTTCCCCCCGCCCGAACCCACCTGCGAAACCGTGCCGCGCGAACCCGTACCCGTGCAGCGCCGTGCCGTGCCCGTGCGAACCCGTGCCCGTGCCCTGCCGTACGGACCCGTGCCGTGCGATGGCGTAACCGCCCCGTTGCGCTGCCGCGCCCCGGTTCCGCCGCATCATAGGGGCATCCGCCCGGCGCCGGACGAACCACCGCCCCCCGGAACCCGCCGCCGTGCCGTGCCGGTGCGGGCCGGTCGGCTCCCCGTAGGCTGACGGCGTCCACCCGCCGTCACCCCCACGGGAGTTGCCGTCATGCTGAGCGCCCTCACCGGTGTCCACGGGGACCGCGCCGACGCCCTCACCGTCGCCGGCCGCCGCGCCTCCTACGAGGAACTCCTCGGCGCGGCCCGCCAGGTGGCCGCCGACATCGCCGGCGCCCCCGCCTTCGCCGTGACCGCCACGGCCTCCCTGGAGACCGTCGCGGCGGTGGTCGGCGCCCTGCTGGCCGGCGTGCCCTGCGTACCGCTGCCCCCCGACGCCGGCCCCGCCGAACGCGATCACATCCTGCGCGACTCGGGGGCCGCGATCCTGCCCGTCGACTTCGCCCGCCGCTCCTCCCGCGATCCCGGCCCGGCCCCCGACCCCGCCGACCCCGCACTGATCCTCTACACCTCCGGAACCACCGGCGCCCCCAAGGGCGTGGTCCTGAGCACCGCCGCCCTCACCGCCGACCTGGACGCCCTCGCCCAGGCCTGGCAGTGGAACGCCCAGGACACCCTGGTCCACGGACTGCCCCTGTTCCACGTCCACGGCCTGGTCCTGGGCGTCCTGGGCGCCCTGCGCACCGGCAGCCGCCTCGTCCACACCGGCCGCCCCACCCCGCGCGCCTACGCCGAAGCCGAGGGCAGCCTGTACTTCGGGGTACCCACCGTGTGGTCGCGCATCGCGGCCGAACCGGCCCTGGCCGGCGCCCTGTCCACCGCCCGCCTCCTGGTATCGGGCAGCGCGGCCCTGCCCGCACCCGTCTTCCGCGACCTGGAACGCCTCAGCGGCCACCGCGTCGTCGAACGCTACGGGATGACCGAGACCCTGATCACCGTCAGCGGCCGCGCGGGCGGCGAGGTCCGCCCCCAAACCGTCGGCACCCCCCTGCCCGGAATCCGCACCCGCCTGGCGGCCGAGCCCGGCGCGGAGATCGGGGAACTCCAACTCACCGGCCCCACCCTGTTCTCCGGCTACCTGGGCCGCCCCGACGCCACGGCCGCCGCCTACACCGAGGACGGCTGGTTCCGTACCGGGGACATCGCCGCCGTCGAGGCGGACGGCGTCCACCGGATCGTGGGCCGGGCCTCCACCGACCTGATCAAGTCCGGCGGTTACCGCATCGGCGCCGGCGAGGTCGAGAACGCGCTGCTGGACCACCCCCGGGTGAGCGAGGCCGCCGTGGTCGGCGTCCCCGACACCGACCTCGGCCAGAAGATCGTGGCCTTCGTCGTCGCCGACGGGGTCTCGGGAGCCGAACTCACCGAGTTCGTCGCCGCCCACCTCTCGGCGCACAAACGCCCCCGCGAGGTCCGCTTCGTCACCGCCGTGCCCCGCAACGCGATGGGCAAACCGCAAAAGCACCTCCTACTCACCGACCGGCCCACCGACCGCCCCACCGACCGCCCCACCGACCGCCCCGGCGACCGGCCCGGCGACCGGCCCGGCGACCGGCCCGGCGGCGGGCCCCGCAACCCGGCCTGAGGGCCGGCCGGCCGCGCCGCCACCGACCGGGCACCCGAGCGGTCTCGGGTACGCCGCCCCTCCACCGCACCGCGCCCTCCACCGCAACCGCCGGCACCGGTGCGGCACTCCGGCACCGGTGCGGCGGCGCGGCGCAGGCCCCCGCCCGGAGGGCTTCGAAACCCCGGCGGCCACCCGCGCGAGGTGCGACGCGCCGTAACGGATCGTCACCACGCGAAGAAAAAGGAGGGCGCTGCGGTGGTGTACTGGCGGGTATGGGGGCCCGGGGCGCCCGGATTTGATAGATCTGGAGAGTCCGGGTGAACGCCACTGAGAGAACGGACCTCCACCATGTTTGATCTCGTCAGGTCCGAGACCGTCGTCTGTACCTTCTGCAAGGCCACTCCCGCCGATGGGACCGTGCGGACCCTGTGCGCTGAGCAGGGCCGTTTGTCGGTCACCTGGCACACCGCCACCTGCCCGCACTACGCCGCCGACCTGATCCTCGCCGCGGACGACTAGCGCTGTGGCCGGAAAAGTGTGCCGGGTTGCGGCGTCCGGTGCGGTGCATCGCACGGCGGAGGGCCGCAGCTCGTACGGCACGTACGTGCGCGGTCCGACGATCTGAGGGGTCCCCCCGGGCGAAGTCCGGGGGATGAGGTGCCGTGCCGGGCGTCGCGACCCGGTGGACCGTGCCGGTCACAGCACTGGTGACCCCGCCCGACGGGGCGCGGCGCACGGACCGGTCCGCCGGGGCCGAGCCCGCCCCGGCGCAAAGCCGGGGGAGCGGGGCCCGCGGCCGGACCTTCGGACACCGGCCCGCCGCGACCACGGCCCACCGCAGCCGGCCGCCCCCGCAGCCGCCCCTGCCGCGAACCCGCCCACCCCCGGAGCCCCGCTTCCGCCCGAGACACCGGGGCTCCGCCCGCACCGCGCCCGGCCCCGGCCCGGCCGCGCCCGGCCGGCCCCGCGTCAACGCCCCCGCCCCCCCGCCGGTGCCCGCGGCTACCGGCTCGGGGGGCGGCCGCCGCCCGAGCCCACCCGGGCCACCAGCAGCGCGATGTCGTCGTCGGCCGACGCCGGTACCAGATGCGTGATCAACGAGTCGCACAAGTGGTCCAGCGGCTGCTGCGGCTCACCCAGCAGCGCCGTCAGCTCCGCCAGACGCTCATCGATGTCCCGGCTGCGCGCCTCGATCAGCCCGTCGGTGTACAGCACCAGCACACTCCCCGGCACCAGCGTGAACTCCGTCGTGGTGAACGTGATCCCACCCACCCCCAGCGGCACCCCCGGTGGCGTCGTGACCAGCCGCACGCTCCCGTCCGGCGCCGCCACCGCCGGCGGCGGATGCCCGGCCCGCGTCACCGAACACCGCCCCGTCACCGGATCACACACCACGTACAAGAACGTCGCCAGCATCGGCTCCGCCAGATCGGCGAGCGTCGCCTCCAGCTGACGCAGCAGCGCCGCCGGCGGCATGTCCAAACGCGCCAGCGCCCGCACCGTCGCCGACAGCCGCCCCATCACCGCGGCCGCCGCGATGCCGTGCCCCATCACGTCCCCGATCAGCAGCGCGGCCCGCCCGCCCGTCAGGGCCAGCACGTCGTACCAGTCGCCCCCCACCTCGTTGACGTCACTGGCCGGCAGGTAGCGGTGCGCGATCTCGATCCCGGCCGGCGGCGTGATGTGCTGGGGGAGCATGCTGCGCTGCAGCACGACCGCCGTCTCGTGCTCGTGGTGGTACAACCGCGCGTTGTCGATGCTGATCGCCGCCCGGGCCGCCAACTCGCCGGCCAACGTCACGTCCTCCGACCCGAACGGTCCCACCGCACGGGTCCGGAAGAACGTCGCGACGCCCAGCACCACGTCCCGGGCCACCAGCGGGATCATCATGAACGAGTGCACGCCCGTCGACACCAGCTGGGCGGGCTTGGGGGAGTGCCGGGCGGCCGCCGCCACGGCCTGCTCGTCCAACCGCGCGATCAGGTACGGCTGCCGGGACGCCAGCGCCTGCGTGTACGGGGCGGCGGCGGGGAAGGACAGGGTCCGCCCGAGCGGCGCCAGCACACGGGTGACGGCCGAACCGGTCAGCGGCGCCTTCCCCAGCCGCCGCAGCCACACGCCCCCCGACAGCCCCGCCCCCGGCTCGTCCCCCCGCGCCAGACCGTCCAGGACATCGACCGTGACGGCGTCCGCCAAATGCGGCACGGCCAGATCCGCCAGCTCCTGCGCCGTGCGCTCCAGATCGAAACTGGCCCCGATGCGCGAGCTGGCCTCACTGAGCAGCGCCAGCCGGCGCCGGCCCGCCTCCGCGTCGGTGTGGTCGCGCTGCTGATCGGTGATGTCCAGGAGCGAGGCGATCACCCCGATCGGCCGGCCCCCGGGGTCCTCCACCCGCACGTACGAGCACGACCACACCCGGTCGTGCTCCGGATCCGCGGGCGTACGGCCCGTGCGGCGCCGGTCCAGGACCGGCTCACCGCTGTCCAGGACCCGCCGCATCGCCTCCTCCATCTCACCCGCGTTCACCTCCGGCAGCACCTCCGCCAGCCGCCGCCCCACGTGCGCGGACTCCGCAAGCCCGTTCATCGCCTCCAGCGCCGGATTGACCTGCAGGAACCGCAGCTGCGTATCGAGCACGCCGATCCCGACCGGCGAGCGGGCGAACAACCCGTCCCACACCGCCGAAGACCCCCGGATCCGCCGCGCCGCGTGCGCGTCCGCCGCGAACACCAGCACCGCCGAGGCCCCCCGACGCCGGTCGGGCACCGGACACGCCCAGATCTCCAGCTCCAGCGGATGCCCGTCCCGGTGCCAGGCGGTGACCGTCCCCATCACCCCCCGCCCGGTGGCGGCCGTCTCCCACAAGGACCGGCCCAAACTCCGGTCCGCCCCCGGATGCAGCAGATCGGAGATGTGCCGCCCCAGCACCTGCGGCGGGGCGTAGCCCAGCAGCTCCTGCGCCCCGTGGTTCCACCGCACGATCGTCCCCTCGCCGCTGGTGGCCACCAGCGCCACCGGCAGCGCGCCCAGCCATCCGCCGGCGTCCTGCGCGGCGCCGCTGACCAGCTCCTCCAGCGGCAGTCCCTCACCCATCGGGCACCCGCCCCCACGGACCGCGGCCCGCGCCCGCCGCGCCCGCGCCCGTACGGGGGCACGTACCGGCGCGGGTACGGGTACCGGTTGCGGGCGGCCCGGTCCACCGGCAGCGGCGCAGCCGCCCGGCGGGCGCCCGGCGGGCGCCCACCACGGTCAGCTCCCGCGGCCACACCGCCGCGGGCGGCACCTGGGCTTCCTCCACACCTCTCATCGTCGCCCGCCCCGGCCCGCCCCGCCCCCCGGCCCCGCCCCCGCCCCGTCCCCGCCTGGGCTGCCCTGCCCCGGGCCCGCCCCCGCCCTGCCCCGGGCCCGCCCCCGCCCTGCCCCACCCGGGCCTGCCCCACCCGGGCCTGCCCTGCCCGGGCCCGCCCCGCCCTGCCCCACTGGGCCTGCCCTGCCCCGCCCCGCCCTGCCCGGGCCCCCGCCCGCCACCGCCCCCGGCCCCGCCCTCGCCGGCCCGGGCCCCGGTGGCGGGCGCCCGAGGGCGCCGGGGAGCGGCGAGTTAGGCTGCTGAACGCCCCGACAGGAGCCAGGGATGGAGCAGCACATGGACAACGTCCGCCGTACCGCGCTGGTCGAGGACCTGATGGAGCGCTTCCCGCAGGTACCCAGGGAAGCGGTCGTCAAGGAAGACCTCCTGCGCGGCGGCATGGCCTTCGACGAGTCCGCGCTCAGCGGCACCGCCGACGGGGCCGGCACCGACGTCAAGCCGAAGTCGTACTTCATCTTCTCCTTCGACCACCGCACCCTGCCCGAGCTCGGCGCCGCCGCCCTGAACCGGCCCCCCGAGGAGATCGTCCTCACCGGCGGCCCCTACGACCTGCGCCGCACCGTGGTCTCGGTACGGGTCAACCCCGACTCCCCGTACGTCGTGCGCGGCGGCGAGGACGGCACGCTCGGCCTCTACCTGGACGGCGTACGGATCGCCGACGTCGGCCTGCCGCCGATGCCGGAGTACTACCGGCACACCCTGTCCAACGGGAAGTCGGTGATGGAGGTCGCCCCGACCATCCAGTGGGGCTACCTCATCTACCTGACGGTCTTCCGGGTCTGCCAGTACTTCGGCGCGAAGGAGGAGTGCCAGTTCTGCGACATCAACCACAACTGGCGCCAGCACAAGGCCGCCGGCCGCCCCTACACCGGCGTCAAGCCGGTCGAGGAGGTACTGGAGGCCCTGGAGATCATCGACCGCTACGACACCGCGGGCGCCTCCCGCGCCTACACCCTCACGGGCGGCTCGATCACCTCCCGCGTCGCCGGCCGCGACGAGGCCGACTTCTACGGCCACTACGCCAAGGCCATCGAGGAGCGCTTCCCCGGCCGCTGGACCGGCAAGGTCGTCGCCCAGGCCCTGCCCCGCGCCGACGTGCAGCGCTTCCACGACTACGGCATCCGCATCTACCACCCCAACTTCGAGGTGTGGGACCGGCGCCTGTTCCAGCTCCACTGCCCCGGCAAGGAACGCTACGTGGGCCGCGACGAGTGGCACCGCAGGATCCTGGACTCCGCCGAGGTGTTCGGCCCCCGCAACGTCATCCCCAACTTCGTGGCCGGCATCGAGATGGCCGAACCGTACGGCTTCACCGAGGTCGGCGAGGCCATCGACTCCACCACCGAGGGCCTGCGGTACTTCATGTCCCACGGCGTCGTGCCGCGCTTCACCACCTGGTGCCCGGAACCGACGACCCCGCTGGGCAAGGCCAACCCGCTGGGCGCGCCCCTGGAGTACCACATCCGCCTCCTGGAGGCCTACCGGGCGACCCTGGAGGAGTACGGCCTCAGCTCCCCGCCCGGCTACGGCCCGGCCGGCCCCGGCCGCGCGGTGTTCTCCGTCAGCTCGTTCATGGACAGCCTGGAAGGCCTGGAGGAACCCGCCCCGGCCACCGCCTGACCCCCGGCCACCGCCTGACCCCGGGCCGCCGCCTCGTCCCGTCCCGTCCCGCGTCCCGCCGGGCGGGGCGGTGGTGCACAATGCGAGCGGATGATCTTCGAAGTCCGTGCCGTACGCCGAGACCATCCGCCCCCCGCCCCGACCACCGAGCGAAGCGGACGAACCCGTGAACGACACCGCCGGCACCCCCGTCCCGGACACCCTCTTCGGCGAGATCACCGTCCGCCGCCAGGGCCAGGACCGGATCGACGTCCAGGGCGGGGCGATCCCGTCGGCGACCCTCAGGCGCGACGCCGCCTCCCCGCCGGACCCGGCCGTCGCCATCGGCACCCGCGACCCGGATAACCTCACCCTGCACATCGACGGCCACCGCGCCGACCTGCGCCCGGCCAAGGGCCGCCTGAGCAGGCGCTCCTACCGGGTGGAGGCGACGTACGACGGGGCGCGCTACCGTCTGGTCCCCGACTCCCTCACCACCAGCCGCCTCACCCGCGAGGGCGTCCACCTCGGCGACTTCTCCTGCGACGGCGACGAGCACCCCCGGGCCCGCTGGCAGGACGGCCGAGACGTCCGCCCGGCGGACGCCTCCATCGGCTACCTCCTGGCCTCCGCCTTCGGCACGGGCGCCCAGCCCCTGTGGATGATGCTCACCGACGCCGTGACCGACGCCCTGCCCTGACCCCCCCCGCCGAAGAGCGAACGCCCGCCCCGCACGCCGCCCCGCGCCCCGCCCCCCGCGCCCCGCGACCGGAACCCGAAAAAACAGTTCGGTCACCGAACCGGCTGGTTAGGGTGGGCCGGTGACCCTGCCCCGCGATTACCCGAGCCAGGCCTGCGCGCTCTCGCGCGCCATGGAAGTCGTCGGCGAGCGCTGGACCCTCCTGATCGTCCGCGACGCCTTCTTCGGCGTCCGCCGCTTCAAGGACTTCGCCGCCCACCTGGGTACTCCCCGCGCCGTCCTGACCGACCGCCTCGCCTCCCTCACCGCGGCCGGTGTGCTGTCCCGGGTGCCGGCGAGCGGCCCGCGCCCCCATTACGAACTCACCCCCCGGGGCATCGCGCTGTGGCCCGCCGTCCGCGCCCTGTCGGCCTGGGGCGAGGACCACCACCCCGCCCCCGGCGGGGTGCGGCGGATCTTCCGCCACGCCGCCGACGACGCCCCCGTCGCCCCCGACGGCCGCTGCACCGCCTGCGAGCGGCCCGTCGAGGCCGCCGACCTGCTGATCACCCCCGGCCCCGGCCTGCCGCCGCCCGCCGCCGACGACGACCCGGTCACCAGCGCCCTCCACCGACCGCACCGGCTCCTACGACCGCTGCACCTGACGAAAGGCACCCCCGCATGAGGATCCTGACCGTCGGAGCCGGCGCCGCCGGCGGATACTTCGGCGCCCGCCTGGCCCACACCGGAGCGGACCTCACCTTCCTGGTGCGCCCCGCCCGGGCCGCCGCCCTGCGCGAGCGGGGACTGCGGGTGCGCGGCATGGGGGAGGACCTGCACCTCACCCCCCGACTGGTCACCGCCGACACCCTGACCGGCGGCTACGACCTCATCCTGCTGTCGGTGAAGTCCACCGCCCTGGCGGCGGCCACCGCCGACCTGGCCCCCGCCGTCGGCCCCGGCACGGCGATCGTCCCGCTCCTCAACGGCCTGGCCCACCTGGACCACCTCACCGCCCGGTTCGGCGGCGAAGCCGTCCTGGGCGGAGTCGCCAAGGTGGTCACCACCTTGGACGAGCACGGCGACATCGTACGGATGGCCCCGCCGGCCGAACTCGCCCTCGGCGAACGCGACGGGCGGCCCTCCCCGCGGACCGAAGCGATCCGCGCCCGCCTGGCCGCGGCCGGCATCGACTCCCCGCCCGTACCCGACGTCATCGCCGCCATGTGGCACAAGTGGGTGTTCATCGCGAGCCTGGCCGCCGCGACCTGCCTCGCCCGCGGCGCCGTCGGCGAGTTCAACGCCGTCCCCGGCGGCCCGGCCCTGGGCCCGGCGGTCCTCGCCGAGGCCGCCGCCGTCTCGGCCGCCGCCGGACACCCCCTGCCCGACGCCGAACGCGCCGCGACCACCCGCGTCCTGACCACCCCCGGCTCCCCCCTGACCCCCTCGCTCTACCGCGACCTGAGCGCCGGAGCACCCACCGAGGTCGAACACGTCCTCGGCGACCTGACCGACCGCGCCCGCGCCCTGTCCGTCCCCACCCCGCTCCTGGACCTCGCCACCCTCCAACTCCGCGTCCACCAGCAGCGCACCACCCGCCCCCGCCCCGCCGCCGCGTGAACCGCCGCGGGCCCGCCGCCGTCACCGGCGGTGGATCCGCTCCACGCCGTACCACTTCGACACGCAGGCCGCGACCCAGTCCCGCTCGTAGCTCCCCGTGAAGAACGGCTCCGCCAGCGCGCCGATGTACAGGGGCCGGTAACCCACGTCCGCGACGCCGCGCGCCGCCTCGGCGCGGATACGGAAGTCCTGGGCGTCGAAGGCCACCGCACGGGTGACCGTCCGGGTGGTGAGCTGCTGCACGGCGGGGACGAGCACCGCCACCGAGGCCAGCGTCAGGCAGCCCACCACCACCGCCGCGCCCGCCACCGCCGCCCCGGCGGCGCGCCGGCCCGAGAGCCACCGCCCGCCCCACGCCCCCAGCAGCGCCCCGTACCCGCACAGCGCCAGCTCCATCGGTACGAGGAAACTCGTCCAGGTCCGGGCGTACGTCCACCCGCTCGGCCCGTAGCCGCTGCGCAGGCCCGCCACCACCGCGAACGAGCCCAGCACCACCACCGGCACCGGCAGCAGCAGCAGGGCCACCAGCGTCGCGCGCGGCACGGCCCGCCCGGCCCGCCCGGCCCGACCCCCGCCCACCGCACCCGGGCCCACCGCACCCGGGCCCACCGCACCCGGGCCCACCGCACTCGGGCACGCTGCGGCCCGGCCCGCCGCGCACGCCAGGCCCAGCAGGACACCGACCGCGGCGGCCGCGAGGTAGGCCCACTGGCCGGTGACGGAGTCCCACAGGTGCAGCCAGCCCTGGTAGGTGCCCTTGAGCTCGCCCGCGGAGAGCATGGACTCCTTGGCCGGCTGCTGCTCCCGGCGCCACCGCGCGCCGGGGGAGGTGGAGAGCACGACCAGGCCGCACAGCAGCCCCGCGCACCACAGCAGGCACCAGGTGAAGGGGCGCCAGTTCGCCGCCAGCCCCAGCCGGGGCAGACACACCAGCGCGACCAGGACGGCCAGCAACCCGCTGACGAGCGCGAACGGCTCGCTCAGGGTGCCCAGAGCGCAGCCGATCAAGAACGCGGCGGCGAAGCCGGTCCTGCGGACGGCGGGACGGGCCTCGCGGACGGTCGCCACCGCCCCCAGCAGCGCCCACAGGCCGATGACGCTCGGAAGGGTGTGGGAGATCGTGGCGGGCGCCCACAGCAGCACCTGGTAGCTGCGGGTGCCCGCGAAGTACAGCAGCGCCTGGAGGACCAGCGCGCACGCGGTCAGGACCAGCACCGGGGGCCGGCCGCCGAGGAAGTGGACGAGGTGACGCCCCAGCAGGATCAGCGCGGCGGTGAAGAACACCACGATGAGCGTCGGCAGGACCTTGGTCCCGACCGGGCCCTGCCCGTAGACGACACCGCTCAAGAAGGCGTTGGCGACCCTGCCGTTCTGGGTCAGGTAGAAGTCGGCGGTGATGCCGAAGACCCCCATGTCGCGGGCCTTCCACGCCGCGCACCAGTCGTCGGAGGTGGGCCGCAGGTACAGACCGAGGAAACACCCCACACCGATCAGGGCCCCGGCCGCCGCGACGAGCACCACCCCGGCCGCCGAAAGGAACCGCCCGGGCGACAAGCCGCGGCCGCGACCCCCAGCCCCAGCCCCCAAACCCGAACCCGATCCCGAACCCGCCCCCGCCCCGGAACCCGATCCTGCCCCAGCCCCCGAACCCGAACGCGATCCCGAACCCGCCCCGGAATCCGAACCCGAACCCGCCCCAGCTCCTGAACCCGTCCCCGTCCCCGTCCCCGTCCCCGAACCTGATCCCGTCCCCCGGCCGCCGGCCCGGTCCTCGCCCTCGGCAGCGCCCACTTCACCACCCCTTCGCAGCAGGGGCCGGCCGCCGGGGACGGCCGTTGCGCGAGCCCCGCCGACCGCGGTGACCGCACGGCCCGCGAACCCCCATGGTGTGCACGGCTCGTCGCCCCCGGCATCCCGGGTGCGCCAGGACGGCTACCGGCCCGCGCGCCCCTCGCCCCGCGGTCCGGCTCACCCGGGCGGCGCACGCTCCGTGGCGGCCCGCGCCCCCCTCTTCCACGATGGCACGGGGCGGGTGTGCGCCCGTCCGCGGGCCCGGCGGAGGGAAAAAGGCGATGCCCCGTCTCCTGCTCAGCCGGCGGGCACTGCTCGCGACGGCTCTCGCGGCCGTCGCCGTCGCCCTGTGCGCCGCCGGCCCACCCGCCGGACGCCGCACCGGCGACACCCGCACCCCGCACGCCCTTACCGCCGCGCCGCCCGCAAAGCGGATCCGCGCCGGCGACCAGGACGCCCACGGGCCCTGGTCGGCGCTCACCACCCCCACCGCCGGACTCCTGACCAACACCACCGCCACCGCGGGCGTGCCCCCCTCCCTCGCCCGGGGCGCACGCTACGTCCGGGGCAGCAACGTCCTGCGCCTGGCATCCGGCCGCTGGATGTACCTGCCGGCCGGCGCCACCGCCCCCACCGAGGTCGCCCCCGGCCACGCGCCGGCCCGCCGGCAGATCCAGGACAGCCGCGCCTGGCTGGCCTCCGGCCGCGTCCCGGGCCGAACCGCCGCCGAGAGCGCGGCCGCCGAGCGGGCCCTGCTGTCCCTGCGCGCCCTGCTGCGCCCCAACGGCGCCGTGGCGGCGGGCTGGAGCCCGGGCTGGAAGTACTCCTGGCCGCGCGACTCCAGCTTCGCCTGCGCCGCGTTCGCACACACCGGCCACGACGCCGAGGCCTACCGGATCCTGCGCCACAGCGCCGCGACCCAGCGCCCCGACGGCACCTGGCAGGCCCGCACGAAACTCGACGGATCCGGCCCGCCCGACGCCAGAGCGTGGCAACTCGACGCCAACGGCTGGGTCCCCTGGGCCACCTGGCAGTGGTACCGCACCGCCCCCCGCCCCACCCGCACGGCCCGTCTGGCCGCCCTCTACCCGATGATCCGCACGGCGGCCGACCGCACGGCGGACTCCCTGCGCCCCGACGGACTGCCCCCCGCCTCCCCCGACTACTGGGAACTGGGGACGACCACCACCAACATCGGCACCGCCGCCCCCCTGCTCGCCGGCCTCAACGCCGCCGCCGACCTCGCCCGCCGCAGCGGCCGCCCCCAGGACGCGGCACGCTGGACGTCGGCCGCGCGCCGCCTCACCGCAGCAATCCTCAAACGCTTCGCCCCCCTGGGCTACCCGCGCACCGCCGACGGACGCCACGGCCGCGACAGCGCGGTGGCGTTCATGGCACCCCCCTTCAACACCGCCCCCGCCGACCTGCCCCGGGCCCTGGCGAGCACCTGGCGGGCACTGCTCCTGCCCAACGGGGGACTGACCCCCGGAAACGACCCCGCCGCGCCCTGGGGCGCGAACGCCTGGACACCCAGTACGGCGTTCTTCGCGCTCGCGTGGGCCGCGACGGGCAGGACGCGGAAGGCCGAACCCGTCCTGGACTGGGTCCTGTCCAAGAGGAACCCGCTCGGCGAGCTGCCGGAGAAGGTCGACAAGCAGGGCCGGCCCTCCTCCGTCGCCCCCCTCGCCTGGACGGGCTCCCTCACCGTCCTGACCCTCGTGGCACTCGACGGCACCCCCCTGCCCACCCCACCCCCACCCCCGCCCCCGTCTCCGCCTCGGCAGCGGTAGGACCGCATCCCGGCCCGGGGGGGGTGGTCACAGGGCGGCGGTCACAGGGGATCGGCGCCCTCACCGGGCGGCGGCGCGGCACGCACCCGCTCCAGCGCGGCCAGCAACCGCCGGTATGCGACGTGCTCGACCGCCACCGCCCGCCCGAGGCCGGCGTGGCGCGGATCACGGCCCGCCCGCGCCCGCTCGGCGGCGGCCAGCCGCGCCCGGCGCGCCCGCCGCACCTCCTCGCGGGCGCGTAGGCACCCCTGGTCGAGGAGCCTGCGGTCCAGGACCTCGGCGAAGGCGCGCCCGGCCAGGGCGTCGAGCCGGTCGAGGTTGCCGCCGCAGCCGGCCGGGGCCGCGCCGGCGCAGCCCTCCTCCACGGCCCGGGACAGCGACCCCAGGCGCGCCCCGAGCTCCGGATACCCCCAGGCCGGTACGGCCTCCTCGCGGCACCCGGTCGCGAGGGCGACCAGGGCCGCCAGCACGGCGGCGCAGGCCGCCGCCCGCGCCGTCCTCGGCCGCCCACCGCGCCGCACGCGCACGCGGGAGCCTGCGGTCATGGGCACCCCGATCGCCGGCGGCCCCACGGGCCGGGTGTCAAAAGGCCCAGGCCGGAAAGCCAAAAGGTCGGAAAGTCAGAAGGTCAGAAGGTGAGAAGGTCGGAGGGGTTGGTTGGCCGGAAGGCCGGAAGGCGGCCGGGGTCGCACGCCGGGGCCCGGCCGGGGCCTGCCCGGCGTGCGTTGGTCCGCGCCATCCTCGCCCGCACCGCTCAGCGCTGCCACCCGGAGCCCGCGCGCCCGGCCTGTACGAGCGCGGGGGACGGCACCGCCCGGTGCCAGGGGGAGGAGGGCGGGAGCGTGCCCAGCGGCTCGGAACCGGCCGCGGGAGCCGTCGTGATGTGCAGGGCGGCGTCCAGGCCGAGGGTCGCGGCGAGGGCCGTGCCGTCGGGTTGGGCCACCGCGGCCGGCGCGCCCGTGTAGAGCATCCGGGACTCGTGCCAGACGGTGTCGCCACCGGGCCCCGACACGCCGACGGTGCCCGTGCCCGCGCGGCCCGCGAGCAGGGGGCCCGCGACGCCGACGGCGCCGTAGCCGCCCTGCCCGCCGGCCTCGGTGACGGGGGAGAGCACCGGCGCGGGCCCGCCCGCGGTGGCCAGGCTCGTGGCGACCGTGCCGCTGCCGGGCCGGCGGAAGTACAGGCGTACGCCCTCTTGCCGTGCGCTCGCCGAGAGCGGACCGGTGGTCGCCGGCAACCCCGTCGCCGAGGGGCCGCGCAGCGGGGCGCCCGGTGCCGGCTGCACCCAGGCCAGCACGGTCGTGGCCGTGGCCGCGTAGAGGTGGAGCCGGCCCGCCCCGTCGGTCGCGGTGACCGGATCGCCCTGCAGACCGCCGCCGCCCAGCGTCCGCCACTCCCCGAAGGCGCCGCCCGGGACCGCCTGCGCGCGGGCGGCGAGGGTGCGCCCGGAATCGCGTACGTACACCGTCATCCGGCCCGCGCGGTCCACGGCGACGGACGGCGCACTGATCGCCGAAGTGCCGGACATGTCACCGGTGTCCGGGGTGTCCAGGGACCGCCACGGGCCGAACGCGCCGTCGGGCGCGGCCTGGACGGCGTACACGAGGTGGCGCCCGTACTCCTGGGGCGCGGTGCCCAAAGTGGTGCGGGTGGCGAAGACCGCGATCCTGCCGTCGGGGAGACGGGCGGCCGTCGCGCCCGCGTCGAGTCCGGCGCCGGGCAGCAGGCGGGGCCCCTGCCAGGCGGTGTGGGGGCCGCCGCGCGACCAGTACGCCATCCGCCCGTCCAGGACGGCGAAGGCCCACAACCGGCCCGCGACGCCCTCGGTCATCCAGGAGGTGCCCTCGCCCCGGCTGTAGCGGATGGCCCGGCTCCAGCCGGCGCCGGCGGGCCGGGTCGCGGTCTTGCGGTCGCCGCAGCCGGCGGGGCTGCCGCACCAGTCCTGGTGGTCGCTCCAGGCGTAGGTCTTGAGGTAGCCGAGCTTCTCCTCGGCCGCCCGCGCGTCGAGGGTGGGGGGCAGCGAGCTGTTGGGGTAGCTCACGTAGTTCTGCACCGAGAAGTGCGGCCGGTCCGCGGACCGCGCGTAGCGTTCGGCCGCGGCCTGCACGAAGCGGGCCCCGTACATGTGGTCCTGGTGGTCCAGGAAGGCCTTGCCGTCCCGCGTCCGGCCGGGAGTGGGGTCCTGGGTGCGTATCGTCGTCGGCCGGTACCGCGCGAACACGTCCGCGATGGCCTGCACGGCCTGCTCCTTGGTGTAGGAGAACCAGGACGCGACCGGCGTCGCGGAGGCCAGCTGGGCGCCCAGGGCGTCGATCCTGCCGTCCCACAGGCCGCGCAGGCTGTCGGGGTTGTCGCCGGAGATGCTGCGGGCCTCACGCAGCTGCATCCACACCAGGTTGACCTCGGGCCGGGCGACCAGGACGTCCACCTCGGCGCTCCCGCCGCCGGCGGTGGGTATGGACCCGCGCCGCCAGGCACTGGTGCGGTCCCCGGTGGCCATCTGCGCGTAGGCGGCCCGTATGCCGTTCTGCCGGGCCTCCGCGTAGGCGGCGTGGTCGGCCGGGCGCGCCGGGTCCCGCAGGTGCGGGCTGTGGGCCTCGTTCCGGCCGTCGGACTCGCCGGAGGTCAGGTAGACGGTGGCGACCCGGGCGCCGCCGGCTATGGAGCGGCTCAGGTCCGGGTTCATGAAGAACAGGTCGTCGTCGGGATGCGCGACGACCTGCACCACCGTGCCGCCGGTCACACTCGGGCGCACGGCCGCCGCCCCGGCCGCGGCCGGCTCCCGCACGCTCTCGTACCCGTGGGCCCAGGCCGTCATCCCGCCGGCGCCGACGGCGAGCACGGCGAACAGGGCCGCGAGGCGGGTGCGGCTGACCAGGTACATCTGCAACGCCTTGAGGGTCGAATCCGGTGCGGAATTCCGCCGAGGAGGTGGGCCGGTGTCCCGATGGCTCCACCACTTCCGGAGACGGCCGGCCCCGAGTATGCCTCGCCCGTTCACGACTGACACACCCTCAAGAGGCATATAAAACCAAATCAAGTTGTATGCGACGTATTTTCGACTTGTTCCTTTTGGTACGTCTTGGGCGTCGATCGGCGAGACCCCGCGACCCGCCCGCGAGCGGGCCGCGACCCGCCCTGCGACCTCGGCGCCGGGGCCGAGGCCGCGTCCGACCCGGTCGCGGTCGATGCCGCCGCCGACGAGGACGCAGGGCGGGTCGCGGGGCGGTCAGGAGGAGCGGGTGGGCGCGGGCGGAGTGAGCATCGGCTTCCCGTCGAGCCGCTGGGGGGCCGGGACCACCGGGTGTCGCTCCAGCCGAGCGCAACGACCACCGCTGTGGGCCGGCCTTGGCGTGGACGGTCTCCAGGGGAGCTCACTGAGCGGACTGCGCGCGGCCAGGACCCGGTCCACCACCGCCGCGGCCCTGTCCCGCTCGCCCGAGGCGGCCCGGGCCGGGGCGAAGAAGGACGCACTGGCCGCCCAGGCGATGTCCCCCGGCCGGCGTGCCCCGGGCTCGCCACCCGGGACCGGACCCGCCGGGCCGCAGCAGCGCCGCGTAGGTGTCCTCCAAGGCCCCGGGTCGAGCCCGGCGGGGGCGGTGTCGAACGGGGGGCGGTGAAAGCCACCGCATTGTCGCGGCCATGCGGTCCGTCGGCCGTACACGGGCAGCGGCCCGGCGGGGTCCGTGCGGTCCGTGTGATCCGTCGGCCGTGCGTGGGCAGCGGCCCGGCGGGGTCCGTGCGGTCCGTGGGTGCCCCGTCGTCGGCTCCGCCGCCGTCGCCCGGGTCGTATGCGGGCAGCCGCCTGGCGGGGTCCGTGCCGCCTACCGGTCGTGCGCGGGCGGCCGCCCGGCGCGCAGTGCTCGGCGATCGCCGTGGACAGCCCCGGGCGACCACCGAGTACCGCGCCGCGTCATCGGCGCCCCAGGACGCGCCCCCGGTCGCGGGCCGGGTCGGGAGCGGCGTTCAACCCGGTCGGCAAAGGCGCCGCCGGACCGATGTGCGCGGTGGGGGTGGGCAGTTCCCACTAGTTCGGGGGAGGCCGGCGGGGCCCCGCGCGTCCAGCGACCCGGCGGCATGCTCGGCCGCCCGGGCCGCCACCGGGTAGAGCGCCCGCGACCGCTCCCCGCAACCGTTCCCGGTGGCCTCCCGCCTTTCCGTCGCCCGGTACCACGGCCCCGTACCGCCCACGGCGCTCAGCCGTTCGCGTCCAGCCGTTCGCGCCGGGCCGTTCGCGTCGAGCCGTTCGCGCCCGGCTGCCGGGCGCGGGCGTCGGGGGGCCGGAGCCGCCCAGAGGGCTGCGGGCCTCCCGCGTACCGCGGGTGCTCAACTCCCAAGAGGACCCGCAACGCACGGCCGGGCGCCGCCGGGCGCGGGAGACCCTCCGCGCGCGGGCACGGGGGCCGTCCGGCCCGTCAGGAGCCGAAGCGGCGGCGGGAGGCGTCGATATGGGCGAGGTGGCGCCGGGTCCAGTCGCACATCCCGGCGACGGTCACGCGCAACGCACGGCCCGGCCCGGTGAGGGTGTACTCCACCCGGGGCGGCACGGTGGGGTGCACCTCGCGCTCCACCAGGCCGTTGCGCTCCAGCATGCGCAGGTTCTGGGTGAGCATCTTGTGGCTGATGCCCTCGACCTCGTCGCGCAGTTCGGTGAAGCGCAGGGTGCGCTCCCCGATCGCCTCGATGATCAGGAGCGCCCACTTGTTGGCGATGTCGGAGAAGATCTCCCGCGCCAACGAGTCCGCGCGCGTCAGGTCCGCGTCGGCGGGCACGCCGTTGAGCTGCTTGGTCACCATCAGGTTCCCCTGTCACCGAAAAGTGCGTTCTTCCGTACCGGCGGCCACTCTCCTACGGTTCCCCAGTAACCACAAGAAACCAACCGCGTCCTCGGCCCGGTCCGTGCCGGCCCGTGCCGGCCCACAACCGGTGCGCGCGATTCGGGGGCGCCGGGCGCCCTCATGACAAGGAGTCAGCCATGACCGTCACCCTGGTGAACCCCGAAGGACTGGCGGAGGTCGGCCTCTACCGGCAGGTGTCGGTGGCCACCGGCGCGAAGCTGGTCTTCGTCGCCGGGCAGGTCGCCTGGGACGCCGAGGGAGCCACCGTCGGCGAGGGCGACCTCGCCGCCCAGGTCGAGCAGTGCTACCTCAACCTCGCCACCGCCCTGGCCGCGGTCGGCGCCTCCTTCGACGACGTGGTGAAACTGACCGTCCACCTCGTCGACTGGACCCCCGACAAGATGCCCCTGTTCGCCGAAGGCCTCGCCCGGGCGGCCGCGAGAGCGGGGATCACCGCGGCCCCGCCGCTCACCGGGGTGGGCGTCGCCGCCCTGGCCGCACCCGACCTCCTGGTCGAGATCGAGGCCACCGCCGTCATCGACTGAACCGGCCCCCCTACGCGGCGCCCGGGGTCACAGGCCCAGGGAGATGGCCAGCCGGGTCAGCTCGGCGGTGCTGTGAACGTTCAGCTTGGCCCGGATACGGCGCAGGTAGGCGTCGACGGTGTGCTTGGACAGTCCCATGTTCCGGGCCGTCTGCAGGTAGGTGCGGCCGGCGGCGATGTGACGCAGGGCCTCCTGCTCACGCGGGGCCAGAGCGGCTGCGGGGGCTTCGACGTGCGGCGTGGCGAGTGTGAGGCTCATGGGATTTCCTCCGCCGGATCGGCTCGGTCATCGCTGCTCACGTCGTCGGAAGCAGTGGAACATGTGCTGAATGTCCCGTTTGGTCTGTATAAAGAGACTGGCCTCGGCACGTCATGACGAGGTCCGCCGACTGTCACAGACGTGTGACAGGCCCCGCCCGCCGCGCGTGGAACAAGCCCCGCGTGGGAAAGGCCGCCCCGCCCCAGGGGTCGGCGCGCCGACGGCGCCGCGTGCGGCCCGCGGAGGCTGTGCCCGGGGGTGGGTGCGCAGTCCGCCGGCCGCACCCGCACCCGTGCCCGCGCCCGCCCCCGGCGGCCCGTGCGGCCCCGGCGCCCGCGGCGGCTGTGCCCCGGGGTGGGGTGCGCAGGCCGCAGTCCGCACTCGCCCCTGGCCCCCGGCGGCCCGGCTCTGGTCACGGTTCCGGTCCTCGCCCCTCGGCTCGGTCCTGGTGTCCCGGGCCCAATCCGGCCCGCGCGGGAAGCCGCCGGCCCGGCACGGTCGCGACGCCGGCGGGCCCCGCCCCGGCCCCCGGCGCCCACGACGAACCGTGACCACGTCCGCCGCCCCCGACCCGGACGGCCGTACGGGCACACCGGCCGCCTCCGCCCGTCCGGACCGGGACCGGGGACCCGGGCCGGAGAGGCCAAGGGCAGGGACCGAGGCCGGGGGCCAAGGCCACCGCGACCCGGCCGCGCGTGGGTCGGGTACGCGCCACGGGGTCGGTCTGCGTGCCCGGGGCGCGACCCTCGTGCCCCGACCCGGGCCTCCAAGGCCCGGCCCTCGTACCCCGGCCCTCGTACCCCGGCCCTCGTACCCCGCACCGGTGCTCGCCCCTGGCTGCTGCCGCGGGGGGGCGGGCCGGGGGGGCCGGGGCCCCCCGGCCCG
>NZ_JBSGQV010000011.1:0-205315 GCF_053606025.1 Streptomyces sp. NPDC055254
CCCCTACCGCGCTCACCCTGCCCCGGGGCGGCCCCCCCCCCCCCCGGGGTGGGGTGCCCGCGTCCCGTTACGCCGTCACGGCGTGGGGGAGCGGCGGGAAGTCGGCCGTCCGACAGGCCGGCCGGCCGGTCAGCCGGCCTTCTGGACGTTCCACAGCTGCGCCGCGCGGCCGTCCGCGCGCTGGAGGTCCAGCAGCCAGGTCCCGTAGTAGGGGCGGCTGCTCACGGTGAGGGCGAAGCCGCCCCCGGGGTCCGTGACGGTCACCGCGCCGCCGCGCGAGGTCAGCCGCCAGGCCTGGGCCCCGTCGGAGCCGCAGGGCTGCTGCGTGACCCACATGCCCGCGGCCGGAGTGCCGCCCGGCTGGAGGCACTTGCCGGACACCGCGGACCGGATGCGGACCTGCCCGCTGCCGGCGTCGTCGAAGAACCACTGCTGCTGCGCGTACCCGTTGGCGCGGCCGCCGACGAGCACCGTGCCGTCGGCGGTGCGGCCGCCCCAGACCTCGGCGGCCATGCCCGTGCTGCCGTTGCCGAGCAGGTAGCGCGTGCCGGGGGTCGTCGCGCCGCCGCCGGTGCCGGCCGTACGGAAGGACGTGGCCTTGCCGGGGCCGCTGTCCTTACCGGTGCCGTAGCGGACGGAGACGGTGACCTTGTACGAGGTGTCGGGCCGGAGGTTGTAGACGCGCAGCGCCGTGGACTGGACCCACGTCAGGTGCTTGCCGTCGAGCACGACCTGGTACCAGGCCGCGCCCTCGACCTTCGGCCAGCTCAGTACCGCCGAGTCGGAGCGGATCTGATTGGCGGTCACCGCCGGTCCCCCGGTGGGCTGCTTGGTCGGGCCGGGGGTGGGCTTGGTGGTCGGCTTGGTGGTCGGGGTCGGCGAGGGGTTGGGACCGGGGTCCGTGCCTCCGCCGCCCTTCGCGCGCATCAGGAACTGGTTGTCCGCGATGTTCCAGTGCGTGGCCAGGTAGCTGCCGGCCTTGGGACTGGTGTGGAAGTAGTCGTCGTGGTTGCAGTCCAGGATGTTCTCGGCGGCCTGGTTGGTGCAGATGTTGCGCATCTTGGGGTAGTACGGGGAGTCCGAGTAGCACATGACGTCGTACTCGTCCGTGCAGTGTGCGCCGCGACTGGTGTTCGGCGCGCTGTTGTTGACCGCGCCGAGGTTGTGGCCCAGTTCGTGCGCGGCGGTGTGGCCGCCCCAGCAGCCGGAGTCGGTGCGCCCGTACGACGGACCGAAGTTGCTCAGGTTGGCCTGACCGGGGCGCTCGTCGCCGTTGAAGGTGCCGATGCCGCAGTAGACCTGCGAGTCGGCGAAGATCATGTACTTGCGGTCGCGTCGGTCGAGGCCCTTGGCGGCGAGTGCGCGGTTGGTCGCGCTGAACTCGCCCAGTGCCGAATCGGGGAGCTCGATGTTGAGCACGGTCGGGGTGCAGTCGGCGGCCGTCACGTAGCGGATGTGCCGTACGCCGCCGGTCTCCTGGGCGCTGGCCGAGTAGATGAGGTCGGCGTCGGCCGCCCACTTGCGGAACGACGCGACGTACTCGGAGTACCGGTCGCGGCCGGGTGCGTGGACGTAGACGACCTGGACGCGGTTGCCCGTGCTGCCGTCGCCTTCGCACTGGACGGTCTGGCCCGCGGGGCCGGCGGCGACCGCCTGGCCCTGGGCCGCGGCGGCCGGGGCCGGCTCGGGGGCCGTGGCCGCGGCACTGCCCGCGTCGGCGGCGGGCGCGTCCTGAGGACGCCCGCCGCCTTCCGTGCTGGCCGGGTCGTCGGTCGCGGGCCGGGCCGGATCGGCGGCGGGCGCCGTCGTCTTGACGGCCGGCGGGATGTCCTTCTTGATGTCGACGCCCTTGGGCGGGGCGTCGGGGCCGTGCGTGCAGTGCCCGACGTCGGTACGGAACACGCCGACGCAGGGGTCGCCCTTCGGGGCGGCCTGGAGGCCGTTGTAGACCATGCCGCGCGCGTCCTCGTTGGCGGGCGCGGCCGCGACGGGTTCGGGTTCCTGGTCCCGCGCGGGCGCGGCCGCCGGAGCGGCGGCCTCCGCCGCCTGGACGGGCGCCACTGCCTGGGCGTCGTCGCCGAGTCCGGAGTAGGCGATACCGGTGGCGATCACCGCCGCCGTCGCCATGGCGGCGGTGACGAGTATCAACCGCCGGGGTTTGCGGCGGTGTTCACGCCGTCTGCGACGTCCTGTCATGGGCACCTCAAATCGAAGTCGGATAGGTGGGTGCGCGGAAGCCTGCCAGACGAATGCGCCGGAGAATTCGGACAAAGGGGAGCGGGGTGCGGGATATCGTTCCGTTACCTGTGTGCTCGATTTGACGAACCGTCAAAATGCAACAGCAACACGGTAGTTACGCGCGTTGCGCATCAATGGTCCAGGCCTTTTCGGATCGGTTGTTATCAAATCGAGATAAGGGTTGAGGCTTATTGACGGGGATTCAGTCAGGGATTCATCTAATTACTACCTGCCGAATTCCCTCCGTCACGACCCGTGAGGAACCGCGCGCTCCGCTGCGCCCCCCGCGCCGTTCGATCGGCCCGGACCCCGCTTCCCGCCCCCGGAGAACCGGTGAACTTGCCGATGTGTGCGCTCCGGGTCCGCCCCCACCGTGTCCCTACCGCCGGCTCACCCGGCGGTAGCCACCCGGTGCGCCCGACAGCCGAGGACGCGGTCCTCGATCCCCTCTCCGGTGTGGCTCCCCCCACGACCGAGAGGACCCCCGTGCGACACCTCCCCCTCTTCCCGCGCCGCCGGCCCACCGCGACGGACCGAACGCGCACGGTCCGGTCAGGTCTGGCCTCGGCCCTCCTGGCCGCCGCGCTGTGCACCGCGCTGGTGCCGAGCGCCCACGCCGCCGACAACCCTTACGAACGCGGTCCCGCCCCCACCGTCGCGAGCATCGAGGCCGCCCGCGGCTCCTACTCCGTCGGCCAGACCACCGTCTCCTCGCTGAGCGTCTCGGGCTTCGGCGGCGGCACCATCTACTACCCGACCTCCACCGCCGACGGCACCTTCGGCGCCATCGCCGTCTCGCCCGGTTTCACCGCCGGTCAGTCCAGCATCGCCTGGCTCGGTCCCCGCCTCGCCTCGCAGGGATTCGTCGTCTTCACGATCGACACCAACTCCCGTTACGACCAGCCCGCGAGCCGGGGAGAGCAGCTCCTCGCGGCCCTCGACTACCTGACCGGGAGCAGCGCCGTCCGCGGCCGGATCGACAGCGCGCGGCTCGGCGTCATGGGCCACTCGATGGGCGGAGGCGGCGCCCTGGAAGCCGCCAAGTCCCGGCCGTCGCTCCAGGCGGCGATCCCGCTGACCGGATGGAACACCGACAAGACGTGGTCCGAGGTACGGACGCCCACGCTGGTGGTGGGCGCCGACGGGGACACCATCGCCCCCGTCTCCTCGCACTCGGAGCCCTTCTACACCTCGCTGCCCAGCACCCTCGACAAGGCGTACCTGGAGCTCAACAGCGCCACGCACACCACACCGAACACCTCGAACACGACCATCGCCAAGTACAGCCTCTCCTGGCTGAAGCGGTTCATCGACAACGACACCCGCTACGAGCAGTTCCTCTGCCCGCTGCCGCGCCCGAGCCTGACCATCGAGGAGTACCGCGGCACCTGCCCGCACACCTCCTGACACCCGCCGGCCGGTTGCCGGTGGCATCGGGGCGGACGTGCCCGACGCCACCGGCAACTGCCGTATACGGGACGGCGGATGGTCCCGGTCGGTGTTTCGCCGGTCGGTGTTCCCGGCCTGTGTTCCGGGCCGGTGTTCCGGGCCTGTGTTCCCGCACAGCGGAGGGCGCATCGCGTTGGTAGCCGGTCCAGTCCGTCCGCCGCCGCTGCGCTACGGGCGGACGCGAGACTTCCGGCCCCCGTTACGCGGAAGTAACGTACAAGGCCGTGACCTCATCGACGACCGTGCGCAAGCCGCTCCCGCTGTACGGCCGGAGCAGGGAACTGGCCGCTCTGGACACCATGGTGAGCCACCTGAGGCACGGGCGCGGCAGCACGCTCGTCCTCGGCGCCCCGCCCGGCCTCGGCCGGACCGCCCTCTTGCGGCACGCCATGGACGGCTACCGCGACGGCCCCGTCCTGTACGCCTGCGCCGCGCCCGCCGAACGGCCGCTGCCCTACAGCGGTCTGCACGCCCTGCTCTGCTCGGCCCCCGGACCGCTTCCCCCGGAGGCCGCCGACATCCTGCGCCCCGGCCCCGCACCCACCGCGCTCCTCGACCTGCTCCGCACCCTCGCGGCGCGCCGCCCGCTGCTGGTCTGCGTCGACGACGTCCACCTCTGGGACCGCAGCTCACGGGCGGCGCTCGGCTTCGCGGCCCGTCGGCTCGAACCCGGCCGCGGGGTCGCCGTCCTCCTCACCGAAGGCCCGCACCCGGGGAACGACGACCACGTGGGCGGCCTGGACCGGCTCCATCTCGACCCGCTCGACGACCACGCCGCCACCGCACTCATCGACCGGCTGACGGAGGGCCGAACCGCTCCCGCCGTCCGGGAGGAGCTGCGCCGCGAGGCCGCCGGGAATCCGCTGATCCTCAGCACGGCCGCCGGCCGGCTCACCCCGGACCAGTCGGCGGGGCGCGCCCCCCTTCCCCGCCCGCTGCCGGGGACCGAGCGCGTACTGGCGGCGTACAGCGCCCTGCTCGACGCGCTGCCCGGGGACACCCGCCTGCTCCTGCTGCTCACCGCCGCCGCGCAGGAGCACGAACCCCACGGCGCGGGCGCCGATGCGGAGCTGCTGACCCGCGCCGGGCAGGCGGCAGGACTCGACCCCGGCCGGCTGGCAGCCGCCGAGCGGGCGGGCGCGGTGCACGACGACGGCGTACGGATCCGATTCACCCATCCGCTGCTGCGCACCGCGCTCCTGCGCCGCGTCCCCGTCGCCCGCCGCCGCGCCGCACACCTCCTGCTCGCCACGCTGCTCGACGGCCCCCACCACCCGGCCCTGCCGCGTCTCGTCCAGCAGGCCTGCGCCGCGGAGGGCCCCGATCCGGCGCTGGCGCGAGCGCTGGTACGGGCCGCCGTCGCCCCCAGGCCGTACGCGGAGCGGTCCGTGGCACTGGCGCGCTCCGCGCTGCTCTCTCCTGACGAGGCCCTGCGCAGCGCCCGGCTGGCCGCCGCGGCGGAGCAGTCCTTGCTCGCCGGGGACCCGGGGCGGGCCCGCGACCTGCTGGCCCAGGTGCGCGTCGTACCGGCGCCCGGCCAGGCCCACTACGTACGCGGGCTCCTCGCCCTGCGCGACGGGCCGGTGGCCGACGCCCGCGAGGCCTTGCTCACCGCATCGGCGCTGCTCGCACCGTACGACGCCGAGCGGGCCGTGCAGGCGCTGCTCGGCGCGACGGAGGCCTCGTGGGCCATGGGGGACGTGCCCGCCTGCCTCGACGCGTTGGGCCGGATACCGGCGCCGCAGCCCGACCCGGCGCTGGAGCGGTACCGGGCGGGCCTGTGCGCGGTGTTCGGCCAGGGGTTGCGGCGGGAGGGCCGGGACCTGCTGCGGGGGCGACCCGGCTCCGAGGCCGCGGCCGATCCGGCCGCGCTGCTGCGTACGGCGGGGGCCGCGCTGGTCCTCGGCGAGATCGACGCGGCGTGCCGGGCCGGAGCCAGGGCGCTGGCCGCCGTCCGCGTCCACGGAGGGGAGTCGCTGCTGCCGCAAGCACTGGAGCAGCTCGCGTACGCCGAACTGCGGGCGGGCCGGCACGCGCGCGCCCGCGCCCACGCCGAGGAGGGGCTGTCGACTGCCCACCGGCTCGGCCAGCGCAACAAGGCGGCCCACCTGCATGCCGTGTTGGCCCTCGCCGCCTCCGTCGAGGGCGGTGCCGCCGCCTGCGCCGAGCATGCCGGGGCCGCGGCGTCTGTCGCCGGTCCGCACGGCCTCGCCCAGGCCGCCACCCTCGCCACCTGGGCGCTCGCCCGCGCGGACCTGGCCGAGGGAAGGTCCGCCGAAGCCGCCGCACGGCTCCTGCCGCTGGTCGGCCCCGGGCCCCTGCGCGGCCATTTCGCGGCCCGGATGCTGCTGGTGCCCTGCTTCGTGGAGGCCGCGGTGCTCGCGGACCGCGGGGCCGGGTGCGCGGCGGCCGCAGTCGCGGTCGAGGAGTTCGCGCAGTGGACCGCCACGACCGCCGACCCGCAGGCTCCCGCCCAGTTGGCCCGGTGCCGGGCGTTGCTGGCCCCCGCCCAGGAGGCGGCCGCCCGGTACCAGGAAGCGCTCGCCCATCACGCCGCTGCGGGCGGCGACTTCGAGGGAGCCCGCACCCGGTTGCTGTACGGGCAGTGGCTGCGCAGGCGGCGCAGGACCCGGGAGGCGCGCGGGCCCCTGCGCGACGCCCTGGTCGCCTTCGAACGCTGCGGCGCCCGCGTCTGGGCGGAGCGGGCCTCGGGAGAACTGCGGGCCGCCGGTGAGGCGGTGGCGGTGGACGGCGACACCGGGCCGCTGGTCCTGCTGACCCCGCAGCAGCAGCGCATCGCCCGGTGCGTGGCGCAGGGTGCGACGAACCGGGAGGTGGCCAGCAGGCTCTCGCTCAGCCCGCGTACCGTCGACCACCACCTGCGGAACGTCTTCGCCATCCTGGGCGTCCGTTCGCGGATCGACCTGGCGCGCTTGATGGACCGTGCGTCCCCGGGCCCCCCGTGACGGCTCAGAAGTCTCCGGGAGGCAGCGGAAGAGGCAGCCCGGGCAGACCGTCGATGCTCTGTGCGATGTGGTCCTTCTTGGCGAAGTAGGCGCTCAGCGAGGCGTCGTCCTCACGCGAGAAGCGCTTGCCGTGGAGGTCGCGATCTTCGTCGTACGACATGAAGGGCACCCCGTATCCGCAGGAGTCACGGACGAGTTCGGCCGTCACCACGATGATCGCGCGCAGCCCGTGCAGAGCCGGGTCGATGTCCGGGAAGTGCGCGAGCAGTTCCTTGAAGCGCGGGTCGTCGCGGAAGACCGGCTCACCGCGGCCGTGCACCCGGACGATGTTGGGCGGCCCCTGGAAGGCGCACCACATCACCGTGATCCGGCCGTTCTCCCGCAGGTGCGCGACGGTCTCGGCAGTGCTGCCGGCGAAGTCGAGGTAGGCGATCCGCTGCTCGTCGAGCACCGCGAAGGAGCCCCTGAGGCCCTTGGGGGAGAGGTTGACCGTGCCGTCGCCGTCCAGCGGGGCGGTCGCGGTGAAGAACATCGGCTGCTGCTCTATGAAGGTGCGCAGGCGGCCGTCGATGCGTGCGTAAGTCTTTCCCATGCCTAAGAATTATGTAACGAAACTCTTCGCCTGTCTAACGAACCGTCCGAGCGGCACGGCAACGGACCGGCGTACTCCTGCGCGACCCCCGGCGACGGGAGCGTCACTGCTCGCCGAGGGCCATCCACTTCTGCGGGTGGGTGAGCGGGGTGAAGCCGACCTGGGCGTACACCTCGTGGGCATCGGCCGTGGCCAGCAGGATCCGCCTCAGCCCGTACGGTTCGAGGTGCTCCCGCACCGCCCGTGCCAGCGCCGTACCCAGGCCCTTGCCCCGGGCGTCCGGGGCGATGTACACGTCGCAGAGCCAGCCGAAGGTGGACATGTCGGTGACCACGCGGGCGTAGCCGAGCTGGGCGCCCGAAGCGCTGTCGTACACGCCGAAGTTCAGCGAGTGTGCGAGGGCGGCGTCCTGCTTCTCACGGCTGCGGCCGAGGGCCCAGTACGAGTCCTCGGAGAGCCAGCGGTGGATCAGGGCGGCGTCGAGCCGGGCCGGGTCGGTGGAGATCTCGCAGCCGGCGGGGAGGTCGTTGTCCATGCCGTGATCCAAGCAATCGGGACAACCGCGTGGCCAGTGAATTTCAGCGGAACAGCGCCGGCGGCCGGCCCGGGGCGCGCCTCAGGACCGAAGCCGGCGAGCCGGCGCCGCCCTGGTGGGGACCCGTTGACCTGCGCCCCGGAAATGGCCGTTCCTTGATCCATCATTCCATTCGAACAAGGGTGTTGTGACGCGTGTCTCCGTTCGATACGATCGCTACCCTCAGCGGCCGTAAGTCCGTTTATCAAAGGGGGGCATTGTGGGTGCGTCCGCGTCAGCAATCCCCTTTGAGCGGGACATTTGATGGGCGAGGCCGAAGAGAAGTTAAGACCTTCCGGCCCTGAATTACCCAAGAATTCCTCCTTATCCTCCTTATCCTCGTCCCCGTTCCGCAGACGGGATTTCTCGCTCTTCTGGGCGGCGGGCGCCGTCGACGGTCTCGGCACCTGCGCGTCCTCCCTCTTTCTTCCATTGATCCTGCTCGGCGCCGGATATCCGGCCGGGCTCGCCGGACTCGTCGCGTCGGTGGCACTGGTCAGCGGGCTGGTGGTCTCGCCCGTCGCGGGCGTCTTCGCCGACCGGTGGCCGCGCAAGCCGATGATGTACGCGGCGGCCCTGGTCGCGGCGGCCGCCATGGGATCGGTGTTCGTGACCGTGGCCCTCGGCCACGTCGTCCTCGTCCACGTCCTCGTCGCGGCCGTCGTCGAGCAGGCGGCCAGCGCCACCTACGGGGCGGCGGCCTCCGGGACGATCCGGCGGCTGGTGCCGCCCGAGGAGTACGCCCGGGCGATCGGGTACCTGCAGGCGCGGGACCAGGCGGTGCAGATCGTCGGACCGACGCTGGGCGGCGTGCTGTACCAGCTGGCGCGGTGGGTGCCGCTGCTCGCGGACGCGGTGTCGTTCCTGCTCGTGGCGGTGCTGAGCAAGGCCATCCGCGCGGACCTGACGCCCGCACGGGAGGGCCCGGCCGCATCGTTCACCCACGACCTCGCCGAAGGGCTGCGCTTCGTGCGCGCGGAACCCTTCCTGCGGTTCGTCGTGGTGTGGACCGCCGGGATCAACGCCCTGCTCGGCGCGCTGTACTTCCACGCCGTGTTCGCCTCCCACGCCCAGGGCGCCGGCCCCGCATCGATCGGGCTCATCCTCACCCTGGCGGGCGTCGGCGGGCTGCTGGGCGCACTCGCCGCGCCCTGGCTGGTGCGGCGGGTTCCGGCCGCGCGCATCGTGACGGGCGCGTCGTGGGCCATGGTGGCGACGGCGGCCGGGCTCGCGTTCGCGTCCACGACCTGGGCCTACGGACTGCTGCTGAGCGGGGTGTCGCTGATCGTGCCGTCCGTGGTGGTCGTACTGCAGACCCGGGCGGTGCTGGTCACCCCCGACCGGCTGCTGGCCCGCATGGGGACGGTGCTGGGCACCGCCGGGCAGGGCGTCGCGGTGCTCGCACCCGTGGCGGCGGGGGTGCTGGTGGCGGCGTACGGCGGCCGTACCGTGGCGTTGGGCTGCGCGGGCGCGTTCGCCGGGCTGGCACTGTACGCGACCGGCAGGGCGGGGCTCGTGACCCGGGAGGACGCCCCGTGACCCCGGCGCCGCCGAAGGCGGCCACGCGCACCTACGGCGTCTACCGGCCGGTGCTCCCGGTGGTCAGCCCACGGCACCCCGACCGGATGGTGTACACCGGGGACGCCGACGGCCGGTGCGAGATCTTCACGTGGGACCGCTCCAGCGGCGCGGAACGGCAGTTGACGAACCGTCCGCACGGCACCCTGCTGTGCGCCATCGACGACGACGAGGTCGTGTGGTGGTTCGACGAGGACCGCGGCGGCAGCGGTGGCTGGCGCACCCAGGACTTCCACGGCGGCCCGGACCGTCACGCGCTGCTCGGGGTGCCGTACGGGCGGCCCGCCGGGCTGGCGCTGACGGCCGGGGGCACGGTGGCCGTCGGCATCCGGACCGCCGAGGGACTCACCGTCCACATGGGGCGGCGCGGCGGCACCGGCACGGCCGTCCTGCACACGACGGAACCGGGCACGCTGTGCGACCTGGCGCCGGACGGCGGGCTGCTCGCGGTGTCCGGACCGGCCCGCTCCGACCGCGCCGTGACACTGCTGACCCCGGACGGGACCACCCTCGCGGTGCTCTCCGGCGCAAGGGAACGCACCTGGGCGCTCGGCTTCGCGCCCGCGTCCGAGCCGTTGCCGGGTCCGAGTCCTTTGCCCGGCCGGAGTCCGGTGCCCGACCCGGGTCCGCCGTCCGGTCGCAGTCCGTTACCCGATCCGGGTCCGTCATCCGGTCCGAAGCCGTTCTCCGGACCCGATCCCGGACCCGGCCGCCCCCTGCTGCTGGTCATGCGCGAGCGGGCCGGCCGTTACCACCTCGGCACCTGGGCTCCCGGGCGCGGCCTGGAGCTGCTGCCCTGGTGCTCGTTCGACACCGAGACGACGGCCCGCTGGTACCCCGGCCCGGGCGGCGGGCGGGTCCTGCTCCGGCAGGACCGGCACGGCCGCAGCCGGCTGTTCACCGCCGACCTGGACCGCCAGGAGCTGACCCCGGTGCCCACGCCGGAGGGCAGCATCCTGGACGCGTCACCGGCCGCCGACGGTGACGTGCACTTCATCTGGACCGACGCGGTGAACGTGCCGCGCGCGCTGTCCCTGTCGGGTGCGCCGCTGCCCGGCCAGAGCCAGTGGCGCCTTCCCCGGTTCGGCCACCGCCAGGACCTGTGGACGCCCGGCCCCGACGGCCCGGTCCACACCTTCGTCACCACACCCGCCGACCGTCCCGCGCCGCACCCGCTGGTCTTCCTCGTCCACGGCGGGCCGGCCGACCACGACCGCGACGCCTACGACCCCATGGTGCAGGCCCTCGTCGGCTCGGGGTACGCCGTGGCCCGCGTCAACTACCGGGGCTCCACCGGTTACGGGCCGCGCTGGCGCTCCGCCTTCTCCGAGGGCGTCGGCCACACCCAGGTCGCCGACCTGGTGCGGGCCCGGGCCGAGCTGCTGGACCGGGGCATCGGCCGCGAGGGCGCCGTGGGCCTGTGCGGCACGTCGTGGGGCGGCTACCTGACGCTCCTGGCCATGGGAACCCGTCCGGACCTGTGGAACGTCGGGGTGGCCGTCAAACCGCTCGCCGACTGCGTCACGGCCTTCCGGCACTCCACGCCCGCCCTCCAGGCGTTGGACACCGAGCTGTTCGGCGGCACTCCGGACCAGGTGCCCGACGCCTACGCCCACGCCTCCCCGTCCTCGTACGCCGCCGCCATCCGCTCCCCGCTGCTGGTCGTCGCCGCGCGGCGGGACGCCAAGTGCCCGCCGGAACAGATCGAGGCGTACCTGGCCGTGCTGCGCGCGGGCGGTGTGGCCCACGAGCTGATGTGGCTGGACTCCGGCCATGACGGCTACGACGGTGCCGATCACCTGGCCGTGATCCGGCGCTCCCTCAGATTTCTCGGCCGCGGGCTGCCTTCGGCGTCCGCACCGGCCGAGCCGCCCCCGCACCCGGAGAGGAGGTGAACAGCATGCAGAAGGACATCATCCACGGCGACCCGCTTGAGGGCGACGAGGAGAGCCGCAAGCCGGGCGTCGGCGTCGTCGTCTACCTCCGCTCCGCGGAAGAGATGGACGACGAGGACAAGTAGCACCAAGGGGCCGGCCCCGCACTCCGTGCGCGACCGGCCCCGACCGCCCCGACCGCCCCGGCCCGGACCGGCCCCCGGCCGGACGCCTGACAGATGACTGACCCCGTGCACTGATCACAATGAGAAGAGGCCAGCCGTGCGCGTACTCCTGGTGAACATGCCCTGGGCCCCGATCGATCTCCCGTCGCTGGCTCTCGGAATTCTCAAGCGCAGTGTCGACGAGCGCGTCCCGAACGGAACAGCGGACGTTCTCCACGCCAATATCGACTATGTGGACTGGATCACCAAGAATACGGAATTCACCCTGGAGGACTACTCCTACTACGCGCTCGGATCATATTTCCTGGGCTGCGGCGACTGGGTGTTCTCCTCCGCTCTTTACGACGACCCCCAATGGCGGGTCGCCGAGTTCACCGAAGCGATGAGCAGCCGGGTACGCGGGGCTCGCATGGAGATGACGAAAGCGCTCCACGTGACCGCGCCCGACTTCGTCCAGTACATCGCCGAGCGCATTGTCGAACTCGCTCCGGACGTGGTCGGTTTCACCTCGACGTTCCAGCAGAACACGGCCGCCCTGGCGGCCGCCAAGTACGTCAAGCGCCTCGCCCCGCACATCGTGACGGCGATGGGCGGCGCCAACTGCGACGGCAAGCAGGGCGAGACCGTCCACCGCAACTTCCCCTTCGTCGACTACGTCCTGCGCGGCGAGGGCGAGGTGTCGTTCCCCGCGCTGCTCACGGCGCTGGACGCCGGCGAGCCGCTGGCAGAGGTACCCGGGCTGTGCTGGCGCGACGCGGACCAAGGCTCCGTGGTCAACGCCATGAGCACCGCACCGCTGCCGCCCGCCTCGATCCTGCCGCCGGACTACACCGGGTACTTCGAGCGGCTCGCCTCCTCCCACGCGCGGCACTGGGTCGAACCCAAGCTGGTGGTCGAGGGCGCACGGGGCTGCTGGTGGGGCGAGAAGCACCACTGCACCTTCTGCGGGCTGAACGGTTCGTTCATGCAGTTCCGCAGCAAGAGCCCGGACGTGTTCTACGACGAGATCATCGAGCTGGCGCGCAAGCATCGGGTCCTGGACATGTACGTCGTCGACAACATCCTGGACATGGGCTACGTGAACACGGTGCTGCCGCGCATCATCGACAGCGGGTTCGACCTGCGCATGCACATCGAGATCAAGTCCAACATGCGGCGCGGGCAGCTCCAGACCCTCGCGGACGCGGGCCTGATCTTCGTCCAACCGGGCATCGAGAGCCTCAACAGCCGGGTGCTGACACTGATGGACAAGGGCGTGACCGGCGGCCAGAACGTCCGGATGCTCCGCGACGCCGCCACCGTCGGCCTCTCGGTGGCCTGGAACTACCTGCACGGTTTCCCCGGCGAGGACGTCGAGGACTACGACGACGTGGTGGCCCAACTGGCCGCGCTGGAGCACCTCAACCCACCCGTGGGCCCGTCCTCCCGGATCGCGATCGAGCGGTTCAGCCCGTACTTCAACGACCCCGGGCTCGGATTCTCCGAACTGCGCCCCGCCGAACCGTACCGGCTCACCTACGACCTCCCGGAGGCCGAGATGTTCGACCTGGCGTACGTCTTCGACGTGCCGCCCCGCGGGATCGGTGAGGACGTGGTCGACCGCCTCAACGAAGGCATCTCGCACTGGAGGCGGAACTACGCCGGCAGCCGTCTCACCCATTGCGACATGGAAGACCGGATCGTCCTGGTCAGCAAGCGCCGGGCCTTCGACTGGACGCACCTGGAACTGACCGACCCGTTCGAGCTTGCCCTGTTCCGGCTGCTCGACCAGCCGCACACCGTGAAGGCGGCCGCCCGCAAGCTGCACGAGAACCACCACGTGGGCGAGGACGCCCTGCGGCAGGTACTGGCGCGGTGGCGGGCGCTCGGGGTGGTCTTCGAGGACAGCGGGCAGTTCGTGCAGATCGCGCCGCCCGCACTCAACGAAGAGTTCCTGCGGATCGACTTCATGCGGCACACGTCCGCCCGCGACAGCGCACTCGCCGCGACGACAGCCTGACGACCCCGCCGGACGACCGCCAGACAGAGAGACGACGATGACTCCAGCCCTCACCGGCACCGCACCCTTCACCGTGACCGCCTCGCGGGACTACGAACCCGAGGTGGGCACGCTGCCCAGCATGTCCCTGGGCCGCTACGAGATCGACCTCGCCGGCGGCGAGGCGGCCCGGCGGCTCTTCGCCGCCGGGGCCCGCCACGTCGTACTGCCTCGCCCGGTCGATGTGACGGACCCCGCCGACGCGGCCTGGACGGTCCGGGCGCTCAGTTTCGTGGGCGACCTGTCCAGCCTGGCCATCTCGGTCGACTGGCAGCTGCACACCGGACCGGACCCCGACGCCTGGCGCCACTACGGCCATCTCCACCCGCCGACCGCCGTCCTCGGCACCGCCGACCCGGCCGCCACGGCACTCGCGTGGCGCAACGCGTACTACATCTGCAAATGCGTCTTCCGCTACGGCCCCGGGTTCATCCAGGTGCGCGACCGGCGCTACGGCGAGCTGCGCCGCTTCACCATTGACGAACCGGAGTACCACGAGGCCATCGACGCCCTCACCGACGGCGCCCCCGCCGACGCGATCCCGCGGCCGGTCCTGGACGACCTCATGGCCGAGACCCTCGTCCTCCGTTTCGGCGACCACCTGTGGTTGGCCCCCTACCGGGTCCGCCGCTGGTCGGAGGCACCGCTGGTGATCTGACGTGGTGTGGGACCGGGGTCGGACGGGGTCAGATGTCCAGGACGATCGCATAGGCGAGGAAGAAGAGGGCGCAGGCCACCGCCAGCACCCAGATCACCACCAGGGGTCCCTTGGACCAGCCACGGGTGAGGGGGCGGTACGGTCCGGTCCCGGAGCCCGTGCTGGACTCGCCGGCCGGTGTCTCGCCCGGGGGCACGCCGCGCTCCTCGGACGGTCGGGGCGCACCCCGAGATTCTGGGTTCGGGCTGGGTACGGACATCTCTGGCCTCCTCGCCCGGAGCCGGGTCCGCCGCGCGGGCCTGTCGGATCGGCCGTCGGGATGTCCGGCCCCTACCCAGCCCCCGACGGCCCACTCCTCGCCGGAGGACGCCGGGCGGCCGCGACGCCCGGGGCGGCGACCGTGCGGGCCGCCGCTTGCGGGGCGGCGGCGGTCGTCCCATAGTCCGAGGTATGGACGCGCGCGAGGAGGCGCTGCGACAGGCGTACGGCCACGCCGTCCGCTGGCTGGCGAGCCTGTCCGACCGCCCGGTACCCGCCCGCGCCTCGGTCGAGGAGATCGTGCGCGCGCTCGGCGCCGAACTGCCCGACGCTCCCGGTGCCCCCGCCGATGTCGTGGACCTGCTGGCCACGGCCTGTGAGCCGGGGCTCACCGCGTTCCCCAGCGGCCGCTTCTACGGGTTCGTCGTCGGCGGCACCGAACCGGCCGCACTCGCCGCTGACTGGCTCGTCAGTGCCTGGGACCAGAACTGCGTGATGCGCGCCGCCTCACCCGCGTACGCCGCGGCGGAAGAGGTCGCCGGCGCGTGGCTGCTCGATCTGCTGGGCCTGCCGGGCGGCAGCGCAGTCGGCTTCACCACGGGCGCCACCATGGCGAACTTCACGGGCCTCGCCGCCGGACGCGACGCGGTGCTGCGGCGCACCGGCTGGAACGTCGCTCGCGACGGCCTCACGGGCGGCCCGGCCGTTCGCGTCCTCGCCGGAGAGGACCGGCACATGGCCGTCGACCTGGCGCTGCGCTACCTGGGACTCGGCGCACCCGAGGCGGTACGGGCGGACGGTCAGGGACGCATCGAGCCCCGAGCCCTACGGGAAGCCCTCGGAGTCGGCCGCCATGGGCCCACGCTCGTGATCCTGCAGGCCGGCGACATCCATTCCGGTGCTTTCGACCCGTTCCCCGAGGCCATCCGCGCCGCGAGGGAGGCGGACGCATGGGTGCACGTCGACGGTGCTTTCGGACTGTGGGCGGCGGCCTCCCCGGCGTACGCGCACCTGTGCGACGGCTGCGCGGAGGCCGACTCCTGGGCGACGGATGCCCACAAGACCCTGAACGTGCCCTACGACTGCGGCCTCGTCGTCGTCCGGGACCCGTCGGCGCTCCGGGCGGCGATGGGCCTGCGCGGCGACTACCTCATCCAGGACGAACGCGGCGACCCCGTCGACAAGGTCCCGGAGCTCTCCCGGCGCGGCAGGGCCTTCCCGGTGTGGGCGGCGCTCAGGTGCCTCGGCCGCTCCGGCGTGGCCGACCTCGTCGACCGGCTGTGCCGGCACGCTCGCGCGTTCGCCGTGGGCATCGACGGGATCGACGGCGCGACCGTCCTCAACGACGTGGTGTTCACGCAGGTCTGCGCCCGGTTCGGGGACGACGGTCGCACGGACCGGGTCCTCGCCCGGCTGCTCGACGACGGAACGACGTGGATCAGCGGTTCCACCTGGCACGGGCGGCGCGTGATGCGCATCTCGGTGAGCAACTGGTCGACCACGGACGATGACGTGACGCGTGCGCTCGACGCGGTCCGCCGCGCGTGCGTCGGCGCCTGACCGGTGTTCTGACCAGCGACTTCTGCCGTGCGCGGCGGGGCATCGGACGGCAGGTACCGGGGTAGGCGCGGACTGCGGGGTGCGGTCCTGGCCCTCATGGCCGCGACGGGGGCCGCATCCCGCGCGGCGCGCCGCGTTCCCGGCCCCGCCGCGTCCCGGGCCGCGGGCCGACTCCGGCTTGCGACTCCCACCCCACCGCCCCACCGCCCCCGACGCCGCCGCCCCCGCACCCTCCGTACGTCCCGAACGCGCGTCCGGCACGCACACCGCCCCGCCGGGGCCCCGCCGGCCGCACGTAGGATCACCTCGCCCGTGATCGTCGCGCCCGGTCACCCCGTGCCGCGAGCGGACCACTCCGCGCGGCCACCCGACAGGAGACCCGCCCGTGCCCGCCACCACCGACCGTGCCGAACGGATCCGGGAACGCCTCGCCGCCCACGAGCACCGCTTCGCCCGGCTCTTCGAGCAGTACTTCGACACCCTCCGCCGGACGATCGACGCCCCGGAGCGGAGCCGCTTCACCCCCGAGTGCGTCGATCTGCTGCGGGACCTCTCGCTGCGCGGAGGCAAGCGCCTGCGCGTGGCCCTGCTCCACGAGGCCGCCGGCCTGGTCACCGACGGGCATCCGGTGGGGCTGGACGAGGCCGCGCTGAGCATCGAACTCCTGCAGACCCACGGGCTGGTCCACGACGACATCATCGACGACAGCCCCACCCGTCGCTCGGGACCGTCCACCTACTACGCCTACCGCGCCCGGTTCCCGGACCACCCCCGGGCGGCCCTCGGGCTCGCCGTCCTCGCCGGGGACCTCGCCGCCTTCCTCTCGCTGCGGGTGCTCCTCGACTCGCCGGCTCCGCTCGCGCTGCGCCATGCCATGCTGGAGATCCAGACCGAGGCGGCGACCAGCACTTTCGCCGGCCAGATCATCGACCTGGAGAGGGACTTCACCGCCGTCCCGGACGAGGAGACCTTGGACCGGGTCGCCGACTACAAGTCCGCCCGCTACTCCGTGCTCGCCCCTCTCCGGCTGGGACTGCTCGCGGCGGGGGAGCGGCCGGAGCGCTTCGACGCCGAACTGCGCGGCTACGCCCGCCTGGTCGGGATCTGCGGGCAGATGCGCGACGACTACCTCGACCTGTTCGGCGACGCGGAGACCATGGGCAAGCCCACCGGAACGGATCTGCGCGAGGGCAGGCGCAGTTACGCCGTCGCCGCGATCCTCGCCGCCGCCACCGACGCGGAGCGAGCCGTGGTGGAGGCCGCGCTCGGCACCGGCCACGACGATCGGGACCGTACCGGGGCCGGGGCCGTCAGCGCCGACACGGTGGAGGCGGTGCGGGAGATCGGCCGCCGCCACGGCGTCGACGACGCCCTGCGGTCCCGGATGCGGCGGCACGCCGAACTGGCCTCCGCCGAGGCGGCCCGGTGGCGCCCCCGCTGGCGGGCGGAAGCGGTCGACTTCTTCGAACTCCTGCCGCTGTGGAGCCTGGAGGGGACCGGCTGAGCCGCGCCGCGACGTCCGGTGACATCTCCGGCGTCGGCGGTCGGCGTGCAGGGCCCGCGTCCGGGGTCCGCCTCCGCATTCAGGGGCTGGTCGACGCGCGGTGAGGGCCCCCGGGCGCGGCGGGCGGCGCCGTGCCCCGGGCCCGGAGGGCGAGCAGGTATCCCGCCTGGAAGCGGCTGTCGGCGCCGAGCTCGTCCATCAGCTCGGCGATGTGCCGTCGGCAGGTCCGCAGGGACATGCCCAGCCTGCGGGCGATCAGCTCGTCCTTGGCGCCGCTCGCCAGCCGGCCGGCGATCGTGTCCCGCAATTGGATCGAGGTCGTCGCGGTGTACGAGGCCGAGAAGGGTTCCGCCAGGCTCCACGCGTTGGTGAAGACCGAGCAGAGGAAGGCGACGGCCGACGGCTCCCGCAGGACGACGGCCGCGTCGGGGTTGTCCCAGACGGGCAGGAACGCCGTCGCCCGGTCGAAGACCAGCATCTTGCCGAAGAGTTCGCCCAGCGTGCGGACCTCGGCGCCGGCGGCGCTCACGGCCTGGACGTACTCCTGGGTGCCCGGGCTGTAGCGGGCCGTGTGCTGGTAGAGGGTCTGCAACCGCACCCCCCGCCGCAGCATCTCCAGGTCGCGCGGGAGCGCGCGGTCCAGGTACCCGGGCGGGCGTCCTCCGCCGGGTTGCACGGTGAGGACCTCCTCGGTGCAGCGGGCCGCGGCGTCGGAGATGAGCAGCATGACGCGGTCGCGTGACTCGACGACCTCGACGGCGCCGGAGTCGGCGCCGCGGCGGTACGTTTCCTCGTACAGCGGGATCAGTGAACTCAGCCTGGCCCGGGTGCGTTCGAGGATCTCCAGGCGGCGGCGCAGGAGGTTCTCCTCCGGTCCGACGAGCTCGGCCGCGGCCGTGTAGGGGCTGACCGCCCGCCAGCGCGCGCGGGCGCCACCCGGGTCATGGGTGGCCAGGCGGTGGCGCACCAGCTCGGCGGCGGCCCGCTCGACGCCCTCCGCGGCGAGGCCAAGTGCGGCGGCCAGGGCGGAAGTCGGGGCCGGACCGTGCTCCAGCAGGCGGGTGTACAGCCGGACGGCCGTCGCGTCGAGGTCCGGAGCCTCCACCGGGTCGGGGTGCACCGGGTCGGGGTCCACCAGGGCGGCGTGCACCGGATCGGAGTCCGCCGCATCGGGGTACGCCGCCTCGGGGTCCGGCGGCGCCCAGGCGCTCCGAAACCCTGCCGGCGCGCCTTTTTCTATTGCTTTGTCCAAAATCGCCACCCCTCCCTTTCGTGCCACGCACCTTGCTGAGGACCGTCTCCTCTGGACCGGGAGTTCCGCTCGGGAGATTCTTGAGTCGTCGGAAAGAAAAGAGCCCGCAGGGTTCTTGCCCAGAATTCACTTTCTCAGGAGTACAGCATGAAGCTCACTCGGTTCCTTTGTGCGGCGGCGCTGGCTGCGGGTATTGCGGGCAGCCTCGTGGCAGGAGCGGCATCCGACGGCAACTCCGGCCCGACGTCGACTTCCGCGCAGAGCCCGGCCGTCTGCGACACCCCCCGGCCGGGGGACACCGAGTGGAACAACCCCGCGACCCACTGCCCTCCGACCCTCTAGAGCCCATCGGGCTCCACCGGGTTCCCCACCACGCGAAAGTGTCCGGAAAAATCCGATGACGAACCCCCCGCTCGGTCGCAGGGAAGCTCGTCTTCCCTGGTGGTCGGCCCTGTCGCTGATCTGTGCCGGCTGCTGCGCCGTGGTGCTGTGTCGACGGATCACCGGCGCTCCCCCTTCCCGTGCGGCCCGTCGCGTCGGCGGCGGCGCCCGCTCCTTCCGGGACGACGCGGCCGCCCACCTCACCACTTCGTGGTGAAGGAAAGCCTCTCGCGACCGCAGTATCCCGAAAGGCTCTTTCAGTAAATCAGCAGTCCGGTGCGAAAGCGGGTACGGCTGAATGGGTTTCGGCCTCAAATAGGCCCGATCTTTTCCCTCGGCCGGACTTCGGACTCGCCGTGGCGGGGTGTGCGGAGTGGCCCGGCCCGCCCGAATCCAGCACCCCGGCCGCGGTAATCCCGCACCTGACAATCACGCACTCGGCGATCCTCGCCGCATTCGGATGCCCGAAAAATCACTAAAAGGAGCAAAGGTATGCGTATCAACCGCAAGCGAATGGCCATCATGATCGTCAGCTCGATCGCCGCCGCCGGAGTCCTCGTGCCCTCCGCCGCCTCCTACGCGGCAGAGGCCCCCGCGCAGTCCCGGCCGGCCGCCGTTCAGGGCGTCGCCCCGGGTGAGGTGGGCGCCCTCGCCGGACGCGTCGACGTGGCCTCCGCGGTCCTCGACATCACGCAGAAGATCTTCAACATCGTCAACGAAGCCATCGAACGCGGCCAGAACCGCTCGGGCTACGTGAAGTCCCTGATGGAGGGCGCCTTCTACGAGTCCGGGCAGCGCTACAACGTCATGGTCATCAACGACGCCAACCGCTACACCCCCAACCTGCACGGCGTGGTCTACGACGCCAAGGTCAGCGGCATCCACGGCAAGTACCGGGTGCTCGTCTTCGAGTCGGGCCAGTTCACCAACCACGGTGACGGCGGCTGGATCAACTGGGCGTTCCGCGGCTGGTTCGACCGCGACGGCGGTTACGTGAACTTCCGCCGCTCCTGGTGACCCGGAGCCCCGGCTCCCGGCCCCCGCGGTCGCTCCCGCAGGCGCCCCTGCGCTCGCACCCGTACCCGCACGCCCACGCACCCTCGTCCCAGCCTCGTCCCTCAAGAACAGGATCACCCCTCATGCGCCGCAACACCGCACTTGCCACGATCGCCCTCACCGCGCTCGCGATGACCGGGGCCGCATCCCTCCCGGCCCAGGCGGCCGAGCGCCCCGCCGCCGCGGTCGCCACCTCGGACATCCAGACCCCGGCCCCGGCCGCCGCCGCGGCGGGGAAGAGCGTCACCGTCAACGTCTCCATGGACCAGACGGGTCGGGGAGCCGCCATCGCGGACGCCCTGCGCGGGATCAAGACCGACGACCGGGGAGCCTTCGTACGGGATGCCGTCGACAAGGCCTTCAACGCCGCCGGCGGCCGTCACAACGTCATGCTGTTCAACCTGAGCCAGAACTACGACGACCAGTTCCAGGGCACCCGGGTCTACGCCAACGTCCAGTGGGGCAACATCCACTACGGCCTGTGGATCTTCGAGTCGGGCCAGTTCACCAACAACGGCGACGGCGGCTGGATCAACTGGGGCTTCGTCGGCTGGTTCGAGCGCAACGGCGGCCACGTGAAGTTCAACCGCTCCTGGTAAGCACCCGACGCGGCGCTCCGGCGTCGACGTGCCCCACCGGCGGCCCCCTCCGATCCGTACCCCGGACCTCGGAGGGGGCCGCCGGGCCCGTGCGCCCGACCGGTCCGTCGGGCCCGCACCGCCGCGTGTCGGTGCTGGTCGCGGCCCCCGCCGTCCGGCACGGTGAGCGCGGTCGGTGGCCGCCGGGCACGGAGGCCCAGGAGCGCGCGAGAGGTTCGGCATGACCGAG
This sequence comes from Streptomyces sp. NPDC055254, assembly GCF_053606025.1. Taxonomy (NCBI): domain Bacteria; kingdom Bacillati; phylum Actinomycetota; class Actinomycetes; order Kitasatosporales; family Streptomycetaceae; genus Streptomyces; species Streptomyces sp. NPDC055254. Next base: position 20,992 of record NZ_JBSGQV010000011.1, read on the forward strand.
TACGGCATCCCCCGGAGCGGTACCAGCCGCCGCGCCCTCCTGCTCGCGGCCGGATCGGCGGGGGTCACCGCCCTGACCGCGGCGTGCTCCGGCCCGTCCGGGACCCGGGGAGCGGCGGGACAGCCCTCGGCGCCCGTGTCCCCGGCCTCGTCCCCGGCGCCGAGCCCGGCAGTGCCGTCGGCGGCGGTCTCCCGTACCCCGGCCTGCGTCCTCATCCCGGAGGCCGGCGCGGGTCCGTACTACCTCGACCTCGACCGGGTCCGGTCGGACATCACCGAGGGCCGCGGCGGCGTGCCGCTCCGGCTGGACCTGACCGTGGTCCGGGCGTCCGACGGCTGCCGCCCCCTCGCGGGCGCCGCCGTCGACGTGTGGCACGCCGACGCCTCGGGCGCCTACTCCACCGGCGCGGCCACCTTCCTGCGCGGCACGCAGGTCACCGACGCCTCCGGCCGGTGCGTGTTCCGGACGATCGTGCCCGGTTGGTACGCGGGGTTGGCCCCGCACATCCACTTCACGGTGCGTCCCGACCGCCGCGCCGAGACGACCTCGCAGTTCTTCTTCCCCGAGGAGCTCCTGCTGAAGGTGTACGCGCTCCCGCCCTACGACCGCCGCCCCGTACCGGCACACCCCAACGACCGCGACGACCGCTACCGCGCCTCCGGCGCCACCACGACCCTGGCCCCCGTACCCGACGGCGGTGGCGACGGTCGCGGCAGCGGGTACCGCGCCGCGTACACCGTCGGCATCGCCTGACCCCGGGCCGCCCCGAATCTTTGACGACCGCGGCCAATCCGGAACGGGTCCCCGCTCCGAAGCAATGAGCAGACCGCACGTGAGAGAGCATGCGGTCGGGCCCCGGCAGCAGCAGGGGCCGGTCCCTCCGCGAAGGACTGTTCATGCGATGGATGCACGAGGGCGGACACCCCGACTCCCCGGGGCGGCACGACGCCCCGCCGTACGGCGAGGGGCGCCCGTGACGCAGCCCCTGCCGCTCGGCGGCCCCGACACGGCCCGGCTCCGGCTGGAAGACGTCATGGAACGGGTGGCGCGCGGCGACAAGGACGCCTTCACCACGCTCTACGACGCCGTCGCGCACACGGTCTTCGGGATCGTGGTCAGGGTCGTGCGCGACCGTGCGCAGTCGGAGGAGGTGGCCCAGGAGGTGATGATCGACCTCTGGCGCCAAGCGGCCCGCTACCGTCCGGGACAGGGCTCGGTCATGACCTGGGTGGCCACCCTCGCGCACCGCCGCGCCGTCGACCGCGTCCGTTCCGCACAGGCCGCGAGCAACCGCGAGCACGACCAGGCCGTCCGGGACCAGCAACGGCCCTTCGACGAAGTGGTCGAGCAGGTGGAGACGCGGCTGGAGAGCGAGCAGGTACGACGCTGCCTGCGCGGGCTGACCGAGTTGCAGCGCCAGGCGGTCACCCTGGCCTACTACCAGGGCCTGACCTACCGGGAGGTCGCGGAGACACTGCGGGCCCCGCTCCCCACGATCAAGACCCGTATGCGCGACGGGCTGATCCGGCTGCGGGACTGCATGGGGGTGACCGCATGAACGGCACGAGCGGCACGAGCGGCACGAGCGGCAGGAACCACGTGGGTCGTGTGAAGCACGACGACGACCTGCACACCCTCACCGGCGCCTACGCACTCGACGCGCTCACCCGGGAGGAACGCGACGCCTTCGCCGCCCACCTGGGACGGTGCGCTCCGTGCGCCGAGGAGGTGGCCGAGTTCGCCGCGACCGCGACCCGCCTGGCGGCCGCCGTGAGCCTGGCCCCGCCCGCGCGGATGAGGGAGTCGGTGCTGCACCGCGTCGACTCCGTACGCCAGTTCGCGCCGCCCACCCGGCCCGGTAGACCGGCGGCGGCCGCCTTCGGGTCCGTACTGCGCCGCAGCACCGGCCCCTTCGTCGTCGCGGCCTGCATCGCCGCCGCGGCTGCCTTCGGCGGCCTCGCCGCCCGGCAGTACCAGCAGGCCGACGCGGCCCGCACCCGGGCCCAGGAGGCGAGCCGGCAGGTCCAGGACCTCGCCGCCGTGATGGCCGCCCCCGACGCCCGGGTTGCGCACGGCCGCACCAGCACCGGGGCCGGGGCCGCCGTGGTGACCTCCCCGCGCCTGAACAAGGCCGTGTTCACTGCCGCCGGGCTCCCGCCCGCGCCCGCCGGAAAGACGTACCAGCTGTGGTTCGACGACCGCGGCACGATGCTCCCCGCCGGCCTCCTGGCGCGGGACGGCGCGGTCCTGATGGAGGGCGACCCGGGCCGGGCCCGCGCCGTGGGCCTGACCCTCGAACCCGGGGGCGGCTCTCCGCAACCCACCACCACACCGCTGCTGCTCCTCGACCTGCCGGCCTGAACCGGGGACGCGAGTCGCGGCGGCTCCGAAGGGCGCGTCCGGCGGGCGGTCCCGCCCGGCCGGCCACCCGGAACGACCATCCGACAAGATCCCGGCGGTTGGGGGTGTAGGGACGCGTCGGGCGGGGGAGAAGTGTGAACGGCACCTCCGACAGGGGTGCCGGGGCGGTCCGAGCCCGGGCCGCTTGCTGGATTGAGCAGAAGGACGAGCATGGCCAGCGGCATAGTGAAGTGGTTCAACTCCGAAAAGGGCTTCGGCTTCATCGCCCAGGACGGAGGCGGACCGGACGTCTTCGCCCACTACTCCAACATCTCCGGCAACGGATACCGCGAACTGACGGAGGGCGAAGCGGTGACCTTCGACGTCACGCAGGGCCAGAAGGGCCCGCAGGCGGAGAACATCGTCCGAGGCTGAGCGCGCCTCTGCTCTCTCTGTGTTCTTCCGACGGCGCCCGTACCCGGATGGGTCGGGCGCCGTCGGCATGCCCGGTCACGCGCGCGGCGGGACCGCCCCGGCTGGCGGAGACCCGGCCTCCGGCTCCGGGTGGCGCCGGTGAACGCGGTCAGCCCAGGGCGTCGAGCAGTTCGCGCTCCCGCTCCGCGCTGAGGCCGGCGCGGCGCGGCCGGGCCAGCCCCTGCTCGCGTTCCCAGCGCAGGGTGTCGGCCAGCAGCTCGGCCCGGGGCCGGTGGCGCAGTCCCGCCGCACGCGCCGCGGACCCGGTCCGGGCGGACCATCCCTCCCAGCCCGGTTCCGCAAGCCACATCGGCAGGGACTCCGGCCCCATGTACCCGGCCACCCCGTGGGCGAGCAGCCACTGCGAGTCGGCTGCGACGACCGGACCGGAGTGCTCGCCGACGGCACGGGACAGCTCGATCCACTCCCCGAGCGGAACGACCGGACCCACGGCGTCGTAGGTGCCGGTGCTCCCCTTCTCGGCGGAGTCCAGAAGCCAGGCGCCGAGATCCCGTACGTCCACCACCTGCGTCGGCATCGCCGCGGCGGCCGGCACCAGCATCGGCTCGCGGGGCGCCCGCGCGGCGCGTGCCACCCAGTACCCGGAGCGCCCGCTGTGGTCGCCCGGGCCGCCGATGAGGCCCGCGCGCGCGACCAGGAGGCGGTCGCCGACGGCGGCACCCGACGCCTGCTCGCAGGCCGCCTTCGCCTCGCCGTACAGCGCGCGGTCGACCTCGTCCCGGTCGGTGGGGGGCCGCAGCGCGGCGGACTCGTCGGCGTCCGGGACGGCGTGGGACGCGTAGGCGCTGACGGAGGACACGTACGTCCAGTGCGCTGCCCGGTCGCCCAGGGCGTCGAGCGCCTCACGGACGAAGCGCGGCTGCCAGGACACCTCGACGACCGCGCCCCACGCGCGGTCCCGCAGCGACTCGTACGCCGAGGCGTCCCGCCGGTCGGCGACGACCAGGCGCGCCCCGTCCGCGACCCCGCCGCTCTCGCCCCGCGCGAGGCACGTCACCCGGTGCCCGCGCTCGATCCCTTGCCGGGACAACTCCCGGCCCAGCCATGCCGTTCCGCCCAGTACCAAGATGTCCATGCCCCCACCCCAACACGGCGGACGGCGGAAGCGAGCCCCGGTTCGCTGACGGCGGACCGGCCCCGGTCCGACCCCGGTCCGGCCCCGGTCCATCCCCGGACCGGGGATGGACCGGCTGTGGAACAGAGCCCCTCCCCGGCGACCCGGAAACCGCTTGACGTCCGGGGCCGCCCGGCGATCGGATAGCGGTCCATGAGCACCCGACCCATGCACCCCGACATCCATCCCGTCGACGAGGACCTCGTACGACGGCTGGTCGCAGGGCAGTTCCCGCAGTGGGCCAAGCCGGCGGTGGCGCGGTTCCCCTCCGGCGGTACGGTCAACGCCATGTTCCGGCTGGGCGACGGCATGGTCGTACGACTGCCGTTGCGCGCGGGCGGGACCGAGGACGTGGAGCGGGAACGGGAGTGGCTGCCCCGCCTCGCCGCCCGGCTGCCGACCGCCGTCCCCGAAGTGCTCGGAGCGGGCGCGCCCGCCGAGGGATATCCGTGGCCGTGGTCGGTGTACCGGTGGCTGACGGGAGAGAATCCGCAGGCAGGGGCGCTGCGCGCGCCGCTGCTCCTGGCCTCGGACCTGGCGGAGTTCGTGGCGCGGATGCGGAGCATCACCCTGCCGGGGGCGCCGCGCGCCTACCGGGGCGGACCCCTCGCCCTGCTCGACGCGTCGACGCGGGCGGCGATCGAGCAACTGCGCGACATCCCCCGGGAGGGCGTGGACTGCGACGCGGCGGCCGCCGTCTGGGAGGACGCGCTGCGGTCCCCCGCCGGTGACGGCCCCGACGTGTGGCTGCACGCCGATCTGATGCCGGGCAACCTGCTCGTGGACGCCGCCGGCCGGCTGGCCGCGGTGATCGACTTCGGCTGTACGGGGGTCGGTGATCCTGCCTGCGATCTGTTCCCGGCGTGGAACCTGCTGCCGGCCGAAGCGCGGCAGGTCTTCCGCGAGAAGCTCGGGGTGGACGACGCGACCTGGCGCCGCGGCCGGGCCCGCACGCTCTCGCAGGCGCTGACCGCGCTGCCGTACTACCGCGAGACAAACCCGGCGATGGCCGACAACGCCCGGCACGTGATCCGGACGGTCCTGGACGAGGGCTGATCCCGGCGGTGCTCGGAGCTTGCCGGCGACCGCGCGGCTCCGGTCGGCACTGACGGCGCCGCTGCCCGTTCGCCGGACGGTTGCCCACCCGTCCGGCGAACGGCGGTCCCCGCGGCTCATGGGGTGGGGGCGCCGGGTGGTCTTCGGGGTGCGCCACCGTGATCAAGGCGTCCGCGGAGACCGTGGTGAGGACCAGGTGCTCAGCAGTCCCACCAGTTCGTCCAGCCGCCCGAGCCGGTCCAGCGCTTGCACCAGTAGCCGTTGTAGGTGCCCCAGACCCTGAGGTCGATCCTGGACGACGTCAGGTAGGTGACCTCCACCGAGCTCTTCGCGACGCCGCCCAGGTCGTACCAGGCGCCCCAGTTCGGGCTTCCGGCGCCCCACTGCGTCGAGTCGTAGACGTGGTTGTCGGTCCCGACGACGAACCACTGGTAGTGCCCGTCGGGCCACTGGACGAGCGTCGGCGCGTACTCGCAGATGTAGTAGCCCTGGTGCCCCCCTGCGTTGATCCCGCACGTGGACGCGGACGCCGTGGCCGGTGCGGCGAAGAGCGTGCCCACCGCCAGGGCGGTGGTGAGGAGCCCTTGCAGGACCCGGCTGCGTAACTTCGACATGTTTCCCCCTGGTAGGGACGGGTTGGTGAGCACGAGCTTGGCCCGGCGGCCGGTCCCGCACCACGATTTCGCCCCTGCTTAATCCACGGCGGCGCTACGCTCGCGAGCGTGATCCAGCTTCTGCTGGGGCCGGACGACCTGGCCCGCATACGGTTCGCCCTGTCTCCGCTGGAAGAGCTCGTGCACAGCGTTCCGGTGCTGACGGGCAGCGGGCAGCACATCCTGCACCGGCCCTGGCGGGCCCGGGCGCTGCCGGCGGTCGCCGGGCTCGATCTCGGGGTGCTGGCGGCGCTCACCCGGGGACCCCGCTTCGTGGCGGACTTCCTCGCACCCCCGCCGGAGGCGATGACCGGGCACTTCGCCGACGAACTCGACGCCGTGGCCGCCACACCCGCGGAAGCGGTGGTGTGCTCCCTCGAAGAGCTGCGAGCCGGCCAGGGCCTGCCGGAGCCGCTGCGCCCGCTCCACGAACACCCGGAACGCGAACTGGCGCGACTCGTCGCGACCATGGCCGCGTACTGGCGCGCGGCGATCGAGCCGGTATGGCCGCGGCTGCGCTCCCTCAGCGACGCCGATGTCGCCCACCGCGCGCAGCAGCTCACCGCGGGTGGCCTGGACAGGGTCTTCGAGGACCTCCACCCCGAGGTCACCTATGCCGCCGGCCGGCTGAACATCGACAAGCCCCGCCACGACGCGGTGCGGTCCGCCTCCGGCGCGGGACTGCTCCTGGTGCCCTGCGTCTTCGCGTGGCCGCGGCTCCTCGTCCTGCACAACGCACCGCGGCAGCCGACGCTGACCTACTCGCCGCGCGGCATCGGCCAGTTGTGGTCGGCTCGGGACGACGCGCGGCCGCAACCGCTGGCCGAACTGATGGGACGCAGCAGGGCGGCCCTGCTGGTGCACCTCGACCTGCCGGTGTCCACCACACAACTGGCCGCGTACCTGGGGGTGAGCAGCGCGGCCGTCAGCCAGCACCTGGCCGTCCTGCGCCGCTGCCACCTGGTCACCTCGCACCGCTCGGGCCGCTGGATGCTGCACCAGCGGACGGCCCTCGCGACGGAGCTCCTCCTGCCGGGCGGACGGGACCGGCCGCGGTCCCGGTGACCACCGGACCGGAATTCCGCGCGGCACGGGCGTTTCGACGTGCGCGACGGACGCGTCGTGAGCGACGGTGGATTCCGCCACCACCGTCGCCGCCCGCAACCACTGCCGAGGAGTCTCCCCATGAACTGGACACTCGAAGTCGTACCGGTCCCCGTCACCGACATGGACCGGGCGAAGGAGTTCTACGCCGCCAAGGTCGGCTTCAACCTCGACCTCGACGACGAGGTCGCCCCCGGCGTCCGCATCATCCAGCTGAGCCCGTCCGGCTCGCGGTGCTCGATCGCCATGCTCCAGGGCATGCCCGCCGCGCCCGGCACGCAGCAGATGGCCCCCGGCAGCCTGCAGGGCCTCCAGCTGTGCGTCACGGACATCGAGGCCGCCCGGGAGGAACTGGTGGCCCGGGGCGTGGACGTCTCGCCGATCCGGCACGTCGGCGAGGCGGGCTGGACGGAGGGCAAGGGCGGCACCTGGAACTCGTTCATGTCCTTCGAGGATCCGGACGGCAACGGCTGGACGGTCCAGGAAGCCCCCTCGGACCTCGCGGACCGCTGACCGCCCCCGCCGCCGCGGCAGCGGCAGCGGAAACGAATAGCTGCTCGCCGGCGGTCGCGGGTAGATTGACCCCCATCCGGATCTTTCAGGGGTGGGAACAATGAAGGCAGCGAAAACACTGGTGGGCACGGCGGCGGCCGTGGTCGTGTCGATAGGCGCGGCGGGCTGTTCGCTCGCGGGCACGCAGGCCGCCAACTCGGCCGCCGATACCGCCGAGGCGATGATCGCTTCCCTCGGCAAGGCCTCCGACGCGGCCTCGCAGGCGGGCTCCGCCGAGGTGAGGATGACGGTGACCTCACCCGACACCGGTGGCAAGCCCACGGTGATGACCGGCACCTACTCGTGGGGCAACGGCCTCGCGATGGAGGCCGAGATGCCGGCCGCCGACCTCGACATGGAAGACCTCGTCAAGGACGGCACGGTCACCTACCGGCTCGTCCAGGGCGCGTACTACTACCAGGTCGACCCGGCGGAGACCGGCGAGTTCAAGGGCAAGACCTGGCTGAAGCTCGATGCCTCGGCGGTCCTCGGGGACAAGGGCGCGGCCTCCCTCAACGGGTCGAACAACGACCCCACCGCCGGCCTGAAGATGCTGAAGTGGGCGAAGGGGGTCGACAAGGTCGGCAAGGAGGACGTGAACGGGAAGCCGACCGTCCACTACAAGGCCACCATCCCGGCGGACAAGCTGGGCAAGGACGTCGCGGCGACGTTCCAGTCGCTGGGCGGCAGCGGTGAGCTGGTCACGGACGTATGGGTGGACGACAAGGGGATGCCGGCCCGCCTGAGCCAGGTCTTCGGTCCCACCAACGTCTCGATGGACTTCCTCTCCTTCGGCGCCGCCAAGGAGATCGCCGCACCGCCCGCCGCCGAGACGGCCGACATGACCGAGGCGTTCAAGGAGGCGAACGCGGGCGCGGCCTGACCCGGGTCATCAGTTCTGCTTCATACCCGTTCAGTGAGTGACCAGTTCTGCCGGGGCCGTGGCCCCGACAGACTCGGGGCATGCGAAACGTATGCGTGATCGGCGGAAGCCGGTACTTCGGCAAGGACCTCGTCACCCTGCTCCGCGACGCCGGAGCGGAGGTGACGGTGGTCAACCGGGGCAGCGTCGCGCCGCCGCCCGGTGTCGACCACGTGGTCGCCGACCGCGACGACGAACGGCAGTTGGGCGCCGCCCTCGGGTCCCGCACCTTCGACGCCGTCGTCGATCAGGTCTGCTACGGGCCGGAGCAGGCACGGACCGCCCGCCGGGTCTTCGCCGGCCGCACCGGCCGCTACGTCATGACGTCCACCATCGAGGTGTACGACCCTGCGACCCTCCCCGCGCACCCTGCGACCCTCCCCGCGCACCCGACGACCCTCCCCTCCGGCCGGGCGGACTCCCTCTCCGGAGCGCCGCTCACCGAGGAGCACGTGGACCCGGCCGGCGCCCCCGCGCCGGGCATCGCGGCCGGAGCGGAGGAGGCGACGGCCTACGCGGAGGGCAAGCGGCAGGCCGAGGCGGTCTTCCTCACCGACCCCGCGTTCCCCTTCGTGTCCGTCCGGACGGCGCACGTACTGGGCGGAGGCCGACGGGAGTTCACCGGGCGGCTCGCGCACTACGCGGAGCGCATCGCCTCCGGCGTCCCCGTCGCCGTCCACGAGAACCCCTACCCGACCTCCTTCGCCCACTACCGGGAGACCGCCGAGTTCCTGCGGTGGGCGGCCGGGGCGTCCTTCACCGGCCCGGTCAACGCCTGCTCGCACGGCACCCTCACGGTCACCGAACTCTGCGAGCTCGTCGCCGCACACGTCGGCCGCCGCCCCCGGTACGAGACCGTCGCCCCCGGCGCCGCCGCGTCACCCTTCTCGTTCGACCGCGGGTACGCCATGGACAACGGCAGGGCGACCCGACTCGGCTTCGACTTCGGGCAGGTCACCGACTGGATGCCGGGAGCCGTGGTCGAGACCGTCCACGCGGCCCAGGAGGCCGGAGGCCGTCATGTGTGACCGCCCGCTCGGCACGCTCCGGACCGCCCCGATCGGGTACGGCGCGATGCCCCTGTCCGTCGAGGGCCGGCCCGACGAGGCGCGCGCCGTCGCCACCGTGCACGCGGCGCTCGACGCCGGTGTCACCCTCATCGACACCGCCGACTCCTACCACTGGCACGCGGGGGAGGCCGGCCACAACGAGCGGTTGGTCGCCCGCGCCCTGGCCGGTCGGACCGGTGGCGACCGCGCCGCCGTCGTGATCGCCACCAAGGGCGGACGGGGCCGCCCCGGCGACGGCTCCTGGACCGTGGACGGCCGCCCCGAGCACCTGCGGCGGGCCTGCGAAGCCTCCCTCGGCCGGCTCGGCGTGGACGCCATCGGGCTGTACCAACTGCACAAGCCCGACCCGGCGGTGCCCTGGGCCGAGTCGGTGGGCGCGCTGCGCGAACTCGCCGACGCGGGGAAGATCCGTGCGGCCGGACTCTCCAACGTCAGCGCCGGGCAGATCACCGAGGCCCGCGCGATCCTCGGCGACCGGCTCGTCTCCGTACAGAACCAGTACTCCCCGGCCGTCGGCGACAGCGAGCCCCAACTGCGCCTGTGCACCGAACTGGGCCTCGCGTTCCTGGCGTGGAGCCCCCTCGGGGGCCTCTCGCGCAGCGCCCTGGACGGGCCGTCCGGGCCCACCTCGGCGGGTACCGCCTTCCACGCGGTCGCCGCCGAACTCGGCGTGAGTCCGCAGCGGGTGGCCCTCGCCTGGCTGCTGACCCGCTCGCCCGTCGTCGTACCGATCCCCGGCGCGAGCCGGCCCGAGACCGTACGGGACTCCGCGGCCGCCGCCACCCTGGTGCTCGACGAGGAGCAGCGCGTCCGGCTGGACCGGGCCGCCCGGCCGCCCGCCCACGGCGAAGGGGCGCCGTTTACCCTTTCGGCATGACGATGCAGCGGACCGTTCAGGTGAGTTCCGACGCGATGATCGAGGACCTCAGGACCCTCGTGGAAGTGGAGTCCCCCTCTCGCGACCGAGACGCCCTGGTGGCCTCGGCCAAAGCCGTCGCCGCCGTCATCGAGAACCGTCTCGGTGGGCATGCCGTCCTCGTGGAGAGCGAGGCGGGGCCCCACGTCCACTGGTCGGCCGGCGGCGACCCGAAGGTGCTGATCCTCGGCCACCACGACACGGTGTTCCCGCTCGGCACCCTCGCGCGGCGCCCGTTCAAGGTCGAGGGCGGGCACGCCACCGGCCCCGGGGTCTTCGACATGCTGGGCGGGTTGGTGCAGGGCGTCCACGGCTTGGCGGCGCTCGACGACCGGTCGGGCGTCGAGATCCTGGTGACCGCCGACGAAGAGGTCGGCTCCCCCGCCTCCCGGGCCCTCGTCGAGGAACGGGCCCTGGCCTGCGGGGCCGTACTGGTGCTGGAGGGCGCCGCCGACGGCGGCGCCCTGAAGACCGGCCGCAAGGGCTGCGGCACCTTCCAGGTCTCCGTCAAGGGGCGGGCGTCGCACGCGGGCCTGGAGCCCGCGGCCGGGGTCAACGCCCTGATCGAGGCCTCGCACCAGGTACTGGACATCGTGGCGCTCGGCCGGCCCGGCAGCGGCACGACGGTCACTCCGACCGTCGCCTCCGCCGGAACGCTGGACAACGTCGTCCCGGCGCAGGCGCTCGTCGTCGTCGACGTCCGCGTCGAGTCGGCCGACGAAGGGGAACGCGTCGAGGCCGCCTTGGCGGCCCTCACGCCGCACCTGGACGAGGCCGAGATCGCCGTACAGGGAGGCATCGGCCGCCCCCCGATGCCCGAGTCGGCGTCCGCCGAGCTCTTCGCCGTGGCGCAGAGGCTGCTCCCCGGCCTCGAAGGCAAGGCGGTCGGCGGCGGGAGCGACGGCAACTTCACCGCCGCGCTGGGAGTGCCGACCCTCGACGGGCTCGGAGCGGTCGGGGGCGGAGCCCACGCCGACCACGAGTACCTGGTGGTCGACGCCATGACGGAACGGGCGAACCTGGTCGCCGGACTGGTGAACGCCATCCGGCGCGGCTGACCGCGTCCCGAGGAGACCCACGGATCAGGACCGGAACCGTCCGCGCGGAGGCCGACCTGCTGGGGGCCGTACGCCGACGGGGGCGGGGTCCTGCCCTGCCCGTCCCCGCCCGCCCGCCCGAGGTCAGCGCATCACGGACGAGAAGCTGTCCAGCTGGATCCAGGTGGCCCTGTTCGCGGCCTGGGGGCCGTAGACCATGATCCGGCCGGAGGTTTCGGCCTCGACCCGGGTGGAGTTGATGCCCGTGTTGTTGTTGCGCGGGCAGACGCCGCGGGTCGTCTTCGGCGGACGGATCGTCGCCGGCAGGGTGCCGAGCGGGGAGTCGACCGCGAAGTCGCAGGTGATCCTGCCGCGCAGCTGGAGGTACTCGGTGCCCGCGATGCTCACCACGCGGGCCTGGGGGGTCTCGCCGGTGAAGGCGGTGACGCCCGCCGCCAGGGCGATGTCCGCCCAGTCCACCACGGCGTGGGCGCCGCTGGGGGTCGATGCGGCGGCAGGCGTGCTCGTGAGCAGGGACGCGCCGACGGCGCCCGCCGGGGCGGCGACGGCGGCGGCGAGCAGGGAACGGCGGCTGGTGGTGCGCGTGGTCATGGTGGATCCTCCGGATCGCGAAGAGTGGTGTGGTTCGGGCGGCCGGGGGCCGGAGTCGGGCTGCGTCATCGCCAGCTGACGGAGACGCAGTCGAGGTCGATCCAGGTGATCGCGTTGTCGGCGGCGGCGCCGTACGCCCACAGCTCGCCGAGCCGGTTCGCCTCCAGCTGGCACACCCCGCGCCCCAGGTTCATGTTGCGCGGCACGCTCTGCCGGGCGGGCCGGGTGGGCCGGAGCGACTGCGGGAGCGTCGCGATGACGGCGTCGCCCGTCAGGCCGCAGTTGACCCTGCCGCGCAGCTGGAGGTACGTGGTGCCGGCGATGACGACCAGCCGGCCGCGCGGAACCTCGCCGCCCGCGACGCCGACGCCGGTGGCGAGGGTCAGGTCCTCCCAGCCGGTCAGCCCCTGCACCCCGTCGACCGGGGGCACGGTCGGGTACCAGCCGATGGTGACGTTGCGCCGCCCCGTGGTACCGGGGACGGTGTCGCTGAAGCCGAACAGCAGCCGGGTCCGGCCGGTCCCGGGATCGACCTCGACGGCCAGGCCCTCCGGCTCGCGCCGCTCCAGGCCGTCGGCGCCGGTGACGACCTGGGAGTCCAGCTTCGCCTTCGTGTCCAGCGAGTACGAGGTGATGTACGCGGTTCCCGGATAGGTGGTGACCGGATCCTTCTTCCACTGATAGACGTACAGCACCCCGTTCAGGGTCGTGTAGCCCTGGAAGGTGAGACCCGTCTCCGAGCCGGCGGGCATGGTGAACGTCCCACCCACCTCGACCCACTCGCCGTTCGTCGCCTTGGTCAGGTCGTAGCGGGTGAAGTGCCGCACGCTCGACTTGCTGTACACGATCGTCAAGGTGTTGTTGGCGAGGTCGACGGACGGGCCGGTCTGGCGTGCGCCCGTGGGGCAGAACTTCTTGGCCGCGGGCACGTCCGCCTGGTCCAGCGTCGCGCCGTTGACGAAGGCGAACCGGGTGACCGCCGTGCCGAAGCCGTTGCTGACCCCGTCATTGGGGTGGACCGGACCGACCTCGGTCCACAGGTACGTGTCGGCCCCGACCGGCTGAGCCCCCAGCGAGATTCCGTGTCCGAACCCCTTGAGGGACATGCTGCCGGTCAGCTGACCGGTCTTCCGGTCGAGCCGGTTGAGGTACATGTTCCCGGCGGGGGCCCCGGCGGAGCTCTCCAACTGGAGGACGAAGACGTGCCCGTTCACCGTGTCCGTGGCGAAGGCCTGCGGCGCGGGGTTCTTCGTCAGGGGCATCGTCTGGAGGAGCTTCCCCGTAGCTCCGGACAGGTCGATGCCGTTGGTGTCTATGAATCCCATGGTTCCCTCCCGTGGATCCGGTTCCCGGATCCCGCCAAGATCGTATGCGAGCCGGGCGGCGTGAAATTCGGTTTGCCCAGGTCGCGCGGGAGGTCCTGCCGTTCGACGGCGCGCCGCGATCCGGACCCGGGGCCGCGAGCCCGCGGGCAACCGGGCGTCCGGCAGGGTGAATTCACGCGTCGCACACGGCCGCATCACTTGGTGGACGGCAGGGTGCCGCCTGCCCTCCCCATGCTCTCCCACGGCCCATCGGCAACCTGCCGTCCCTACGTCCCCAAGGAAGCGCCCGTGAGAAACGCCCGTTCCAGGCTCCTGATCGCAGCGACCGCGGGCACGGCGGTGATCGCCCTCCTCGCGTCCCCCGCGCAGGCGGGCGCGTCCGCGCCCCCCACCGTGCGCCCCGCGGCGGAGACCGCCGCCCTCTACGACGACGAGGAGGGAGGCAACGCCAACGCGGACGACCCCGCCATCTGGCGGAACGCCAACGATCCCGGGCGCAGCCTGGTCGTCGCCACCGTCAAGGAGGGCGGCCTCCGGGTCTACGACCTGGACGCCCGACTGGTGCAGTCGGTACCCGCCCCGCCCCCCGGCGCGTCCGGCGACGCGCCCGGGCGGTTCAACAACGTCGACATCATCCCCGGCCTGCGGCTGACGTCCGGACCGGCCGACGTGGCGGTGGTGAGCGACCGCGGCCACGACCGCCTGCGGTTCTACCGCATCGACCCGTCGCGCCCCGGCGCTCCGCTGACGGACGTGACGGACGCGGCGGCCCCCGCCGTGTTCTCCGCGGACCAGGCCGAGGTCAACGAGCAGAAGACCGCGTACGGGCTGGCCACCTGGAAGGACCGGGCCACCGGCCGGTCCTACGCCCTGGTCAGCCAGCGCAACCGGACCCGGATCGCCCTGCTCGAACTCCGGCCGACCGGCACCGGCACGGTCGGGTACCGGACGGTGCGCACCCTCGACCTGCCCGCCTCCTTCCGCCTTCCCGACCGCAGCACCTGGACCCCCTGCGCCGAGCCCGGTGAACTGCCCCAGGTCGAGGGCATGGTGGTCGACCCGGCCGACGGCACGCTGTACGCGGGCCAGGAGGACGTGGGTATCTGGCGGGTGCGGGCCGACCTCACCGGCGCCCCGGTACTCGTCGACAAGGTGAAGGAGTACGGCGTCCCCGGGGTGTACGACGAGGAGAGCGAGGAGTGCGTCCCCGGCGCGGACCCCGGTTACGGCGGCACGCGGCTCGCGGCGGACGTCGAGGGCCTGACCCTGTTCCAGGAGCGCGACGGCGACGGCTACCTCCTCGCCTCCGGCCAGGGCGACGACTCCTTCGTCCTCTACGACCGCGAGATCGACGAGCACAACGAGTACGAGGGCGGCTTCCGGATCGGGGCGGCCACCCGAATGCTCGACGGCGTGCAGGAGTGCGACGGCGCCGCCGTGCTCAACGCCCCCCTGGGCGACCGCTATCCCCGCGGGCTGCTGGTCGTCCAGGACGGACACGAGACCCCCGGCGCCGTCGACGGCGAGGGCGAACCGCGCGAGTCGACCGGATTCAAGTTCGTGGACCTGGGCGCCGTGGTGGACGCCGCCGGCATGTGACCCGGCGGGGCGAGCGGCCCGGACTGAAATGATGTGTACATTTCGGCCCCTGCCGACAAGGCCGTGCATGGCGTGATCGCGCCGCACCGCTCGGTCCGCGGCGCGCGGTGACCGGTGGTCGGGAGCGAACGGCCACCGCCACCGGCGCCGTACGGGGAGGGGCCGGCCGGTGGCCGTGGCCGAAGCCCGACGGTCGCCACCGACGGGAACGCGCCACCCGGGACGCCCCGGGGCCAGGGGTCCCTTGCCCGGCGGCGCGAGGGGCTTACGATCTCGACCGGCGGTCTCGTCGTGACCGTCCCCCGCCCCGCACCCCGTGGAGGTCAACGTGTCCTGGACGGCCGTAGGACAGCGCAGTCACCGCAGCCGGTTCCGCTTCCGCGCCGCGTCCGGCGCCGCCGCGGCGGCCGTGCTCCTCATCGCGGGCTGCTCCTCCGGCGAGGAACCGGGGGAGGCGGCCGGCGGGGTGCCCGTCGTCGAGAAGGGCAAGCTGACCACCTGCACCCACCTGCCGTACCCGCCGTTCCAGTTCGAACAGAGCGGCAAGGTCGTCGGGTTCGACGTGGCCCTCGTCGACCTGGTGGCGGCCGAGCTCAAGGTCGAGCAGAAGATCCTCGACACTCCGTTCGAGAACTTCAAGACGGGCGCCTTCCTGAACTCCGGCGAGTGCGATCTCGCCGCCGCCGGAATGACGATCACCGACGAGCGGAAGAAGAACGTCGATTTCAGCGTCCCCTACTTCGACGCCACCCAGGCGCTCCTCGCGACCAAGAAGAGCGGTGTGACCACCCTCGCCGACCTCAAGAACAAGAAGCTCGGGGCGCAGGCCGAGACGACCGGCGAGAGCTACGCCCGGTCCCAAGGGCTCAACCCGGTCGCCTTCGAGAGCTCCGACGCGGTGCTCAACGGGCTGCGCACCGGGCAGGTCGACGCCGTCGTCATCGACTACCCCGTCGTCCAGGGATGGCTCAAGGACAAGAAGAACGCCGAGGAGTTCGTCCTCGGTGAGAACATCGAGACCGGTGAGCAGTACGGCTTCTCGGTGAAGAAGGGCAATGCCGCCCTCCTGGCCGCGATCGACAAGGCGATCATGACCGCCAAGGCCGACGGCACCTACAAGAAGCTCTACGAGCAGTGGATCGGCCCGCTGCCCCAGGCCACTGCGTGACCTCCCGGCTGACGCGGCGCCAGCGGCGCCGCGTCTCGCAGGGCATCCAGTACACGGTCTTCGTGGCCGCGCTGGTCCTGGTCGGTGTCCTCGCCGACTGGGGCCGGCTGCGCAACCAGTTCGCGCAGACGGACCTGGCCGCACGGCTCTTCCCCGAGATCATCACCCTCGCCCTGCGCAACACGGTCGTGTACACGCTGTCGGGCTTCGTCTTCGGTCTGGTACTCGGCCTGGTCATCGCGATGATGCGGCTCTCGTCGGTCGCCCCGTACCGGTGGCTCGCCGTCGTCTACATCGAACTGTTCCGCGGCCTGCCCGCGCTGCTGATCTTCATCTTCGTGGGCGTGGCCGTCCCCCTGGCGTTCCCCGGCACGGAGATCCCCGGCGGCACGTACGGCAAGGTCGCGCTCGGTCTGGGTCTGGTCGCCGCCGCCTACATGGCGGAGACCATCCGGGCGGGCATCCAGGCCGTCCCCAAGGGCCAGATGGAGGCGGCCCGCTCGCTGGGCTTCTCGCACGCCCGCGCCATGGTCACGGTGATCATTCCGCAGGCGTTCCGCATCGTCATCCCCCCGCTCACCAACGAGCTGGTCCTGCTGTTCAAGGACTCCTCACTGGTGCTCTTCCTGGGCGTGACCCTGGAGGAACGGGAACTGACGAAATTCGGCCGGGACCTCGCGAGCGAGACCGCCAACTCCACCCCCATCCTGGTCGCGGGACTGTGCTACCTCCTCGTGACCATTCCCCTGAGCTTTGTGGTGCGCCGCCTCGAAGCCCGCGCGGACAAGGCCACGTGAGGACGAGATGCCACAGAAGACCGAGTCGGCGGACACGCGGCCGGCCGACGGGCCGGAGATCGTGATCCGGGGGCTGCACAAGTCCTTCGGGGACAACCACGTCCTGCGCGGCATCGACCTGGAGATCGCGCGCGGTGAGGTGGTGTGCGTCATCGGCCCGTCCGGCTCCGGCAAATCGACCCTGCTGCGCTGTGTGAACCTGCTGGAGGAGCCGAGCGGGGGGCAGGTGTTCGTCGGCGGTACGGAGGTCACCGACCTGGACGTGGACATCGACGCCGTGCGCCGCCGGATCGGCATGGTCTTTCAGCAGTTCAACCTCTTCCCGCACGTCAGCGTCACCGGGAACCTCACCCTGCCGCAGCGCCGGGTGCTGGGCCGGGACAAGGCGCAGGCCGCCGCGGTGGCCCGGGACAACCTGGCGCGCGTCGGCCTCGCGGACAAGGCGGAAGCGTTCCCGGCGCAGCTGTCCGGCGGCCAGCAGCAGCGGGTGGCGATCGCCCGGGCGCTGTCGATGGGCCCGGAGGTGATGCTCTTCGACGAGCCGACCTCGGCCCTCGACCCCGAACTCGTCGGCGAGGTGCTGTCGGTGATGCGGATCCTGGCGGACGAGGGGATGACGATGATGGTCGTCACCCACGAGATGAGCTTCGCCCGCGAGGTGGCCGACCGGGTCGTGTTCATGGACGGCGGTGTGATCGTCGAGCAGGGACCGGCCGCCCGGGTGATCGGCAGCCCGGCGCACGAGCGGACCAGGAACTTCCTGAACCGGATCCTGGACCCGGCGGCGGCCGACGCGCCCACCACCGCCGACGAGCCACCGCCCGGCGAGTAGCCCGGCGGGCGGCCCGACCGGCCGGCAGCCCGACTCGCCGCCCCCCCGGCGGCCCGACTCGCCGGGTCCCCGGCGGCCCGACCGGCCGGGACCCGACCGGCGGGCGAACCGGGGCGCGTACGGCCCCGTGCCGTGCGCCCGAGTGGCTCCGCGCGGCAGCGCGTCCGAGTGACACCACCGCACGGCTGCGGACCTGGCCCCTGCGGTGTGGCCGACCATCTCAGGCGCCGGTCGGGTGCCGGTCACGAACCGCCGATCAGGCCGGGTGCCGCGCCGTCGCGGCCCCTGCCGCCGCTTGGAGACCACGTGTACGTCCTGCTCGTCGCCAGCGCGTTCAACAGCCTCACGCAGCGGGTCCACGCGGAACTGCGCGACCACGGCCACCGCGTCGCGGTGGAGCTCGCCCTGCCGGGAACGGACCTGGCCGCTGCCGTCCACCGCCACGATCCCGACCTCGTCCTCGCCCCGATGCTGAAGACGGCCGTCCCCCGGGAGGTCTGGGCCTCCCGCACCTGCCTGATCGTCCATCCGGGGCCGCTGGGAGACCGGGGCCCCTCGTCGGTCGACCGGGCCGTCCAGGACGGGGAGACCCGGTGGGGCGTCACGGTCCTGCAGGCCGAAGCGGAGATGGACGCCGGTGACGTGTGGGCCTGCGTCGAGTGCCCCGTGCCCGAGGTCGGCAAGAGCGACCTCTACCGGGGTGAGATCTCCGACGCGGCCCTGGAGGCCGTCCTGCTGGCCGTGGACCGCTACGCCTCCGGCACCCACACCCCCGCCCCCCAAAACGACACCGCCGCCCGCACCCGGCCCTACCTGCGCCAGGAGGAGCGCCGCATCGACTGGGCGACCGATCCCACCGAGCGCGTCCTGCGGCTGCTGCGGGCCGCGGACTCCCAGCCCGGCGTACGGGACGAGCTGCTCGGCGTCGAGTGGTACCTGCACGGCGGCCGCCCCGTCCACCCCGGCGAGGGCCTGCGCGGCCGCCCCGGCGCGCTGCTGGCCAGCCGGGCGGGCGCGGTCTGCCGGGCCACCGCCGACGGCGCCGTGTGGATCCCGGAACTGCGGGCCCGCCGCGTGCCGGGCGGGCCGGCCCCCCTCAAGCTGCCCGCCACCCTCGCCCTCGGCGACAGGCTGCCCGCGCTGCCGGAGCTCCCGGCCGACCCGGAGGCCGCCGCCGAGGGCCGTACCTGGTCCGACATCGGCTACCGCGAGGAGGGGCAGGCCGGCTTCCTGTCGTTCTCCTTCCCCGGCGGCGCGATGAGCACCGAGCGGTGCCGGCGCCTGCTGGACGCCTACCGCGCCGCGTGCACCCGCCCCACCTCGGTCCTCGTCCTCGGCGGCGGCCGCGACTTCTTCTCCAACGGCATCCACCTGGGCGTCATCGAGGCGGCCGGCGATCCGGCCGAGGAGTCCTGGGCCAACATCAACGCCATGAACGACCTGGTGGAAGCCGTCCTCACCACCACCGACCGGCTGGTGGTGGCCGCCCTCGGGGGCAACGCCGCCGCCGGCGGGGCCATGCTCGCCCTCGCCGCCGACGAGGTCTGGTGCCGCGCGGGGGCCGTGCTGAACCCCCACTACCGCCTGATGGGCCTGCACGGCTCGGAGTACTGGACGTACACCCTGCCGCGCCGCGTCGGCGCCGAGGCCGCCGAGCGCCTCACCGGCGAGGCCCTGCCGCTCAGCGCCGCCGCCGCGCTCCGGCTCGGCCTGGCCGACCGTACGCTCGCCTGCTCGCCCCAGGACTTCGCGACCGAGACCGCCCGGCTGGCGGCGGGACTGGCCGGCCGGCCCGCCACGCAGTCCCGGATCGCCGCCAAGAAGGTCCGGCGCGACCTCGACGAGGCGGTCCGCCCGCTCGCGTCCTACCGGGAGGCCGAGCTCGCCGTGATGTACCGCACCTTCTTCGACCCCCAGGCCCCGTACCACGCCCTGCGCCGGGCGTTCGTACGCAAGGAGACCCCCGCCGGCACCCCGCCGCACCTCGCCCGCGCCGCGGACGCCCGGCCCGTACCCGCGCGGCCCCCGGGGCCGCGCACCGTCACTGGATCGGCCGTACAAGACGCGGCACCCGGAGCGGTCGGCTGTTAGCAAGAAGGGTGGGGCGCGGCCACGCCGACCCTCCCCGCACCCAACCCCGCAATCCCTCCCCGAGGAGGTATCCCATGGACACAGCGACGCAGGACCCGGTCGAGGACCCCCCGATCCACATCCTCTGGATCAACGCCGGGCTGAGCTGTGACGGCGACTCCGTCTCCCTGACGGCCGCGATGCAGCCGAGCATCGAGGAGATCGTGATGGGCGTGCTGCCCGGTCTGCCCAAGATCGCCGTGCACTGGCCCCTGATCGACTTCGAATGCGGCCCCGTCGGAGGCGCGGACACCTTCATCGAGTGGTTCTTCAAGGGCGAGCGCGGTGAGATCGACCCCTTCGTCCTGGTGGTCGAGGGCTCGATCCCCAACGAGGACATCAAGCCCGAGGGCTACTGGTCCGGATTCGGCGACAACCCCGAGACCGGGCAGCCCATCACCACCAGCGAGTGGATCGACCGGCTCGCCCCCAAGGCGCTGGCCGTCGTCGCCATCGGCACCTGTGCCACGTACGGCGGCATCCACGCGATGGAGGGCAACCCCACGGGTGCCATGGGTGTGCCCGACTACCTCGGCTGGGACTGGACCTCGAAGGCCGGCATCCCGATCGTGTGCGTGCCCGGCTGCCCGATCCAGCCGGACAACTTCTCGGAGACCCTCACCTACCTGCTCTACCAGGCGGCCGGCTCGGCCCCGATGATCCCACTGGACGACAAGCTGCGCCCGACCTGGCTCTTCGGCGCCACCGTGCACGAGGGCTGCGACCGGGCCGGGTACTACGAGCAGGGCCAGTTCGCCCACACCTACGACTCGCCCCAATGCCTGGTCAAGCTCGGCTGCTGGGGTCCGGTCGTCAAGTGCAACGTTCCCAAGCGCGGCTGGATGAACGGCATCGGCGGCTGCCCGAACGTGGGCGGCATCTGCATCGCCTGCACCATGCCGGGCTTCCCCGACAAGTTCATGCCGTTCATGGACGAACCTCCCGGCGCCAAGGTGTCCAGCAAAGCCAGCACCGCGTACGGCGCGCTGGTCCGCAGACTCCGGTCGGTCACCGCGCACACGGTGGACAAGGAGCCGAAGTGGCGCCGCGGCGGCGACAAGC
The DNA here is from genome assembly GCF_053606025.1 of Streptomyces sp. NPDC055254. Taxonomy (NCBI): domain Bacteria; kingdom Bacillati; phylum Actinomycetota; class Actinomycetes; order Kitasatosporales; family Streptomycetaceae; genus Streptomyces; species Streptomyces sp. NPDC055254. The sequence goes on from NZ_JBSGQV010000011.1 coordinate 41,776, forward strand.
TGACGACGGGCTACCGACCGCCCTGGTGAGCGGCCCCGTCCCGGTCCGCAGCAGATCAACTCCGTTCAGAAGAAGGGTCACGGCACAGACGATGGCACCGAACACGAAGGCGGCCGGTGACGGCAGCGGCCTGGTGGAGATGGCGTGGGACCCGATCACCCGGATCGTGGGCAGCCTCGGCATCCACACGAAGATCGACTTCAAGCAGAAGCGGGTCGCGGAGTGCTACAGCACCTCGTCGGTCTTCCGGGGCTACAGCGTCTTCATGCGCGGCAAGGACCCGCGTGACGCGCACTTCATCACCAGCCGCATCTGCGGGATCTGCGGCGACAACCACGCCACCTGTTCCGTCTACGCGCAGAACATGGCCTACGGGGTGAAGCCGCCCCACCTCGCCGAGTGGATCATCAACCTGGGCGAGTCGGCGGAGTACATGTTCGACCACAACATCTTCCAGGAGAACCTGGTCGGGGTCGACTACTGCGAGAAGATGGTCCGCGAGACCAACCCCGGCGTCCTGGAGCTGGCCGAGCGCACCCCGGCCCCGCACGCGGGCGAGCACGGCTACCGGACCATCGCCGACATCATGCGCTCCCTGAACCCCCTCGAGGGCGAGTTCTACCGCGAGGCGCTCCAGGTCAGCCGCTACACCCGGGAGATGTTCTGCCTGATGGAGGGGCGCCACGTGCACCCCTCCACGCTCTACCCCGGCGGCGTCGGCACCATCGCCTCCGTGCAGCTCTTCACGGACTACATGAGCCGCCTCATGCGGTACTGCGAGTTCATGAAGCGCGTCGTCCCCCTCCACGACGACCTGTTCGACTTCTTCTACGAGGCCCTGCCCGGGTACGAGGAGGTCGGCCGGCGCCGGGTGCTGCTCGGCTGCTGGGGCGCCCTCAACGACCCCGAGTACTGCGACTTCACGTACGCCAACATGACCGACTGGGGACGGAAGATGTTCGTCACCCCGGGCGTCGTCGTGGACGGCAAACTCGTCACCAACGACCTCACCGAGATCAACCTCGGCATCCGCATCCTGCTGGGCAGCTCCTACTACGACGACTGGCAGGGACAGGAGCAGTTCGTCACCCACGACCCGCTCGGCAACCCGGTCGACCCCCGCCACCCGTGGAACCAGCACACCATCCCCGCACCGCAGAAGCGCAACTTCGACGACAAGTACAGCTGGGTGATGTCGCCCCGCTGGTTCGACGGCAAGGACCACCTCTCCCTCGACACCGGCGGCGGCCCCCTCGCCCGCCTGTGGTCCACCGCGCTGTCCGGCCTCGTCCACACCGACTACGTCCAGGCCACCGGCCACAGCGTGGTCATCACCCTGCCGCGGACGATGACCAAGCCCGAGACCCGCTTCGAATGGCAGATCCCGAAGTGGAGCAACGCGCTGGAGCGCAACCGGGCCCGCACGTACTTCCAGGCCTACGCCGCCGCCATCGCGCTGCACTGCGCCGAGAAGGGCCTGGCCGAGGTCCGGGCCGGACGCACCCAGACCTGGGAGAAGTTCGAGGTGCCGGACGAGTCCATCGGCGTCGGCTTCACGGAGGCCGTCCGCGGCGTCCTGTCGCACCACATGGTGATCCGCGACGGCAAGATCGCCAACTACCACCCCTACCCGCCGACCCCGTGGAACGCCAGCACCCGCGACACCTTCGGCACACCCGGACCGTACGAGGACGCCGTGCAGAACACTCCGATCTTCGAGGAGAACTCCCCGGAGAACTTCAAGGGCATCGACATCATGCGCGCCGTGCGCAGCTTCGACCCCTGTCTGCCGTGCGGCGTCCACATGTACGTGGGCGGCGGCAAGACGGTCAAGACGATGCACGTGCCCACCGGCCTGAGCGGACTGGGCGGATGAGCGCCGCGACCGACGCCCGGCGGGCGGGGCAGCGGGTGGAGGAGGTCCTCGACCGGCTCGCCGCCACCGGCGAGCGCGAGGCGTGCGCGGCCGCCGAGGAACTGGTGCGCGTCCTCATGGACTTCTACGGGGCCGGCCTCGCCCGGATCGTGGAACGGCTCGGTACCGCGCCCGGCGGGCCGCTCGGCCCGCTGCTCGACGACGAGCTCGTCGCGAGCCTGCTCTCCCTGCACGACCTCCACCCGGAGGACGCCCGCACCCGGATCGCACGCGCCCTGGAGCGGGCGGGGGAGCCGGTGGAACTGCTCGACTTCGACGAGGACACCGGCGTCCTACGGCTGCGCCCCGCGGCGGCGGGGGGCGGCTGCGGCTGCTCCTCCGAGTCCGAGGCGGCCTCCCGCCGGGCCGTCGAGGACGCCCTGGCCTGCTTCGCGCCGGAGGTGACCCGGGTGGAGTCGGCGGCGGCCGAGGCACCGCCCCGGCCGCTGCTCCAGATCACCACCCGCCCGCCCGCCGCCGCGCGGATCCCGTGAGCGGGCACCCGGCGGCGCCGCCGCGTACGGGCGCCCGGGGCGGGCTGCGGCGGTTCACGGGCCCGCGCCCGCCCCGCCCCGAGACCTGCGAACTGTGCGGGGTGGTCGTGCCGGACGACGGCCACCGCCACCTCGTGGAGGTCGAGCGGCGCGCCCTGGTCTGCGCCTGCACCGCCTGCGCCATGCTGTTCGACCGGCCGGGCGCCGCGACGGGCCGGTTCCGCACCGTCCCGACCCGGTACCTGGTCGACCCGGGCCATCCGCTGGAGGAGGGCGCCTGGGAACTCCTCCAGATCCCCGTCGGCGTCGCGTTCTTCTTCCGCAACGCCGCGCTCGACCGCCTGGTCGCCCTGTATCCCAGTCCGGCGGGAGCCACCGAGAGCGAACTGGACCCGGCGACCTGGCAGACGGTGCTCGGCGGCGGCCGGCTGTCGGCCCTGCTGGAGCCGGACGTCGAAGCGCTGCTCCTGCGCCGCACGGAGGGCCGGACCGAGTGCTACCTGGTGCCGATCGACATCTGCTACGAGCTGGTGGGGCGGATGCGGCTGCTGTGGCAGGGCTTCGACGGCGGCGCCGAGGCGAGGGCCGCCCTGCGCACCTTCTTCGAGCAGGTCGAGCAACGGGCCAGGGCCGTGCCGGACACCGGTCCCGGAGCCGGGACGGCGGCCGGGCGGCGGGCGGAGGTGCCCCGGACATGACCGCCACCACCGGATTCACCTTCACCTGCACCGGTGTGCGCGCCGACGCCTACGCCGCCGGCCCCACCCTCGTCTTCCGGCTCCGCATCACCGCGGACGCCGGCACCCGGGTGCACGCCATGGCGCTGCGCTGCCAGCTGCGCATCGAACCGGCCAGGCGCGGCTACAGCGGCGCCGAGGCCGAAGCCCTCGCCGACCTGTTCGGCGACCGGGCCCGCTGGGGAACCACCCTCCAGCCGGTGCAGTTCGCCCAGGTCGCGGTCATGGTGCCCAGCTTCACCGGGGAGACCGAGACCGACCTGGTCGTCCCCTGCACCTACGACATGGACATCGCCGCGACCCGCTACTTCAACGCCGTCGAGGACGGTGAGGTGCCGCTGCTGATGCTCTTCTCCGGCACCGCCTTCACCGGCGACGGCGGCTTCCGCGTCGAGCCCGTGCCCTGGGACCGGGAGGCCTCGTACCGGATGCCGGTCACCGCATGGCGCGAGATGGTCGAACAGCACTTCCCGGGCTGCGGCTGGCTGCGGCTGCCCCGCGACCTCATGGACGAGCTGCTCGCCTACCGCTCACGCCACGCGCTCGCCTCCTGGGAGACGACCGTACGGGCCCTTCTCGACACGGCCGCACGCACCGAACCGGCACCACGGGACCCCGTGTGGGCGGGCGCCGTCCTGCCGCGCGCCGGCGGGAAGGCGGCGCCGTGACCGTGACCACCGCCCAGGAGTCCCGTTTCGCCACCGCCCGGCAGGTGGCCGACACCGTCCTCTTCGAGGGCTACGTGCTGTACCCGTACCGGGCCTCGGCGGCCAAGAACCGGCTGCGCTGGCAGTTCGGCGTGCTCGTACCCCCCGCCTGGGCCCCCGTGCACGGCGAGCACACCCGCTCGCGGACCGAGATCCTGATGGAGCCGAAGGGCGCCGCCGCACTCACCCTGGAGCTGCGCTTCCTGCGTGCTCAGCGCCGTACGGTCCAACAGGTGCTCAAGGACGGTGTGTTCGCCGACACCGACGAACTGCACCTGGCCGACCGCGTCCTGGTCCCCTGGGACGAGGGGATCGAGGAACGGGTCGAACTGTCCGTCGGCGTGGCCGAACTGGCGGCGGACGGCGTCACCCTGCCCTTCTCCCGCCCCGCCGGGCAGGACACCGAAACCGTGCGGGACGCGGACGGCCGCACCGTCGGCCGCCTCGTCCGGCGCACACGGGAGATCAGCGGCGTCGTGCGGCTGACCGCCGCGGAACTCGACGGCCCCTACCGGGTGGTCCGGCTCACCGCGGTGGTGGAGAACACCAGCCCGTGGACGCCAGGCGGCGACCGCGCCGACCGCGAGGCCGCCCTGCCGCACTCACTGGTCGCCGCCCACCTCCTGCTGGGCCTCGACGCCGGCTCCTTCCTGTCGATGACGGACCCGCCCGAGTGGGCCAGGAACGCCGTCGCCGCCTGCGTCAACGAGCACACCTGGCCCGTACTGGCCGGCGAGCCCGGCCGCGCGGACGTGGTGCTCTCCTCACCGATCATCCTGGAGGACCACCCGGCCATCGCGCCCGAGAGCGCCGGAGCGATGTACGACGCCACCGAGATCGACGAGATCCTCGCCCTGCGCACGGCCGCCCTCACGGACCAGGAGAAGCGCGAGGCGCGCGGAACGGACCCGCGCGCCGCCGCCGTGATCGACCTGGCCGACTCCATGCCGCCCGAGGTCCTGGAGCGGCTCCACGGAGCGGTCCGTGCCCTGCGCGAGATCACCGGCCCGGACGGGGCCGCGCCTCCGCCGGACCTCGCCGGCGTCCCCCGGCTCCCGGATGTCCCCGGTATGGCGGGCTCCACGAGCGAACCCCCGCAGGACGGCGACGTGTTCCGTCCCGGCACCCCCTGGTGGGACCCGGCCCGCGCGGACACCGCGGACCCGGCCCGTGACCGCGTCCTGGTCGACGGGGTGTCGGTGGGCGCGGGCAGCCGCGTACTGCTGCGTCCCGGGGCGCGGCGCACCGACGCCCAGGACCTGTTCCTCCACGGCCGGGCCGCCGGGGTCGAGGCCGTCCTGCACGACGTCGACGGGGGAGTGCACCTCGCCGTCGTCGTCGAGGGGGACCCGGGCGCGGACATCCGCCGGGAGCAGGGCCGGTTCCTCTACTTCCAGCCCGACGAGGTCACCCCCCTGGAGGAAGCGTGAGCGGCGCCATCCTGGTCGCGGGCATCGGCAACGTGTTCCTCGGCGACGACGGCTTCGGCGTCGAGGTCGTGCGCGCCCTGTCCGCGGCCGAACTCCCCCCGGACGTCGAGGTGGTGGACTTCGGAGTGCGCGGAGTCCACCTCGCCTACCAGCTCCTCGACGGCTACGACACGCTCGTCCTGGTCGACGCCACCGCCCGGGGCGGCGACCCGGGCACGCTCTATCTCATCGAGGCCGCCGAGCCCGGCTCCGTCACGGGGGGAGGCGCCGTCCTCGACGGCCACCACATGTCCCCCGACGCGGTCCTCGCCCTGCTCGACACCCTGTGCGCCGGCACCGGCTCCACCCCGCCCCGCAGGACGCTCGTCCTCGGTTGCGAACCCTCCTCGACCGAGGAGGGCATCGGGCTGAGCGAGCCGGTGGCCGCCGCCGTGCCGCACGCCGTACACATGCTCCTGGACCTGCTCCGGAGCGAATCGTCCCGCCGAGAACTGAGGAGAACACCGTGAAGAAGTCCCTCATCGGCGTCGCGGCGGCCGTGGCCGTCCTCGCCGTGCTGGCCCAGGTCCTCCCCGACGTCAGGCGCTACCTGCGCATGCGCCGGATGTGACACCGGGCCCCCGCCGGGCGCCCGAATGGCTTACGGGAGGCACGGTGCGTCGGCGTGGCCGCCCGCGCCGTGCCCGCCCCGCCGGTGTAATGAGCCCCGGCAGGACGGAGTCCCGATGCACGAGATGTCGATCGCCCTGGCCGTCGTCGGCCAGGTGGAGGAAGCGGCCCGGGCCGCGGGCGCGAGCCGCGTCACCGCTGTCCGGCTCCAGGTCGGGGAGCTGGCGGGCGTGGTCCCCGACGCGCTGGCCTTCTGCTTCGAACTGGCCTGTGCCGCAACGGTACTCCAGGGCGCGGAGCTCACGGCGGAATCCGTGGCGGCCCGCGCCCGCTGCGCGTCCTGCACCGGCGAATGGCCGGTGGGCATGCCCCCCGAACTGTGCTGCCCCGGCTGCGGGCGGGCCACGGACGTCGAGCTGCTCTCGGGCCGCGAGCTGCAGATCGTCAGCGTGGACTGGGAGGACGGCCCCGCCCGCGCGGACAGCCGCGAACCGATCTCCGAGGAGGCCTGAAACCATGTGCCGAGTGGTCGATCTACGGCAGGCGGTACTCGCCAGGAACGACGAGGCGGCGCGGGCACTGCGCGCCGAACTCACCGCCCGGGGCACCGTGACCGTCAATCTCCTCTCCAGCCCCGGCAGCGGCAAGACGGAGCTGCTGGAGCGCGAACTCCTCCTCGCCCGGGAACGGGGAGTCGCCGTCGCCGCCCTCACCGCCGATCTGGCGACCGAGAACGACGCGGTGCGGCTGGCCCGTTCCGGGGCCCCCGTCAAGCAGGTGCTCACCGACGGGCTCTGCCACCTGGAGGCCGCCATGCTGAGCCGGCACCTCGACGGGTGGCTGCCCGAGGACACCCGCCTCCTCTTCGTCGAGAACGTCGGCAACCTCGTCTGCCCGGCCTCGTACGACCTGGGGGAGTCCCTGCGCGTGGTGCTCGCCTCGGTCACCGAGGGGGAGGACAAGCCGCTGAAGTACCCGACGGCCTTCGGTCTGGCCCAGTTGGTGGTGGTCACCAAGACGGACATCGCCGAGGCCGTGGAGTTCGACGAGGCCGCCTTCCGGGCGAACGTCCAGCGGGTCAACCCCGGGGTCGAGGTGGTGCTGACCTCCGCCCGCGCGGGCGAGGGGCTCGGCGTGCTGCTCGACCGGGCGCTGGCCGCCGGCACGGGGAGCGCCGTACACGTACCGGTCATGGCGCGGCAGCAGGACGGCCCCGGGCCCGGCCACCACGCCGGGCCCGGCCACCACCACGGTTCTGAGCACCACCACGGTCCTGACCACGACCACCACCAGGCTCCGCACACCGTGGCCCGCACCCGTTGATGGAGTCCGTACAACGGCGCCGCGTCACCGTCCGCGGCGTGGTGCAGGGCGTCGGCTTCCGCCCCTACGTGTACACCCGCGCCGTCGGCCTCGGCCTCGCCGGGCACGTCACCAACACCCCGGAGGGCGTCGTAGCCGAGGTCGAGGGCGACTCCGCCGCCGTCCTGAGCTTCTGCGAACGGCTCGCCGCGGACGCGCCCCCGCTCGCCGTGGTGGACGCCGTCGACCACTGCGAAGTGCCCGTCGCGGGCGGCGCGGGCTTCACCATCGTGGCCTCCCGCACCGGCGGTCCCGCCCGGACGCTGGTCTCCCCGGACGTGGCCACCTGCGCCGACTGCCTCGCCGAGCTGGCCGACCCGGCCGACCGGCGCCACCGGCACCCCTTCATCACCTGCACGCACTGCGGCCCGCGCTTCACCATCGTCACCGGGCTGCCCTACGACCGCGCACACACCACCATGGCCGGCTTCCCCATGTGCCCGGACTGCGCCCGGGAGTACACCGACCCCACCGACCGGCGGTTCCACGCCCAACCGGTCGCCTGCCCGGCCTGCGGGCCCCGGCTCAGGCTGCTCACCGGGCGGCCGGTCCGCGAGGCACGCGACGCCGACCCGGTCGCCGGGGCCCGCCGGATGCTGGCCGCCGGGGCGATCCTCGCCGTCAAGGGGCTGGGCGGCTACCACCTCGCCTGTGACGCCGCCCGACCCGGGGCCGTGGCCGAACTGCGCCGCCGCAAGGGCCGGGGGGACAAACCGTTCGCCCTGATGGCCCGGGACCTCGCCGCCGTCGAGCACCTCGTGCACATCGGCCCCGAGGAGCGCGGCCTGCTCACCGGGGGAGTACGGCCCATCGTGCTGCTGCGCCGACGCGCCGACGCCCCCGGGGGGCTCGCCGAGGCGATCGCCCCGCGCTGTCCGGACCTCGGGGTGATGCTCCCGTACACCCCGCTGCACCACCTCCTGCTCGGCCTGCCCGGCGACCCCCCGGGCCCCCGCCTGCTGGTGATGACCAGCGGAAACCTCGCCGGGGAACCCATCGTCACCGACGACGACGAGGCTCTGGAGCGGCTGGGGCGCCTCGCCGACGGCTGGCTCGCGCACGACCGGCCGATCCACGTGCCCTGTGACGACTCCGTGGTGCGCGTCTGCGACGGCGAGCAGCTCACCGTGCGGCGCTCCCGCGGGTACGCCCCGCTGCCGGTCGCGCTGCCCGTCCCGGTCCCGCCGATCCTCGCCGCCGGGGGAGACCTGAAGAACACCTTCTGCCTCGGCGAGGGCCGCAGGGCCTGGCTGTCCGCGCACATCGGCGACATGGACGACCTCGCCACGCAGGACGCCTTCGAGCGGGCCGAGCTCCAGCTGGAGTCCCTCACCGGCGTCGCGCCCACCCTGCTCGCGGCGGACCGCCACCCCGGCTACCGGTCCGGCCGGTGGGCCCGGCGCGGCGCCGGCTCCCGCCCTCTGGTCAGGGTGCAGCACCACCACGCGCACGTGGCCTCGGCGATGGCCGAACACGGCCTGGACGGCGGCCGGCGGGTGATCGGCGTCGCCTTCGACGGCACCGGCTACGGCGAGGACGGCGCGGTCTGGGGCGGTGAGGTCCTGCTCGCCGACTACACCGGGTTCACCCGCTTCGCCCACCTCGGATACGTCCCGCTGCCGGGCGGCGACGCCGCCGTGCGGCTCCCGTACCGCATGGCCCTCTCTCATCTGCGAGCCGCGGGGATCGACTGGCTGCCGGAGCTGCCCTCGGTCGCGGCCTGCCCGCCCGCCGAACTGCCGCTCCTGGCAGCGCTGCTGGAGCGGAACCTGAACTGCGCGCCGACCTCCAGCATGGGGCGCCTCTTCGACGCCGTCTCCTCCCTCGCGGGCATCTGCCACATCGCCGGGTACGAGGCCCAGGCCGCCGTCGAGCTGGAGAACGCCGCCCTGGCCGAGACGGGAACCGGCCCGGACACCGGCCCCGATGCCGACCCGGGCTACGCCTTCGCGCTGCGCGTCCCCGCGGCGGATGCCGGGCTCCCGGTCACCGCCGACCCGGCGCCGGTGCTCGCCGCCGTGGTGGCCGACGTGCGTGCGGGCGTGCGTCCCGGCGTGATCGCCGCCCGCTTCCACACCTGCGTGGCCGACCTCGTCACCGCGCTGTGCGAGAGCGCGCGCGAGCGGCACGGCCTCGACACGGTCGCCCTGACCGGCGGGGTCTTCGCCAACACCCTGCTCTCCGGCGCGTGCGCCCGCATGCTGCGCGAGCGCCGCTTCACGGTCCTGCGCCACCACCTCGTCCCGCCGAACGACGGCGGGCTGTCCCTCGGACAACTCATGGTGGCGGCGGCCGGCGCCCACGTCACGGAACCCCATCCACAGCAAGGAGAAGCCCATGTGCCTGGCGGTACCCGGCAGAGTGCTTGACATCGGGGAGAGGGACGGCACCCGCATGGCTACCGTCGATTTCGGCGGCGTGCAGAAGGAGGTCTGCCTCGAATACCTCCCGGACCTCCAGGTAGGCGAGTACGCCATCGTCCACGTCGGGTTCGCCCTGCAGCGACTCGACGAGGAGTCCGCCCGGCAGACCCTGGAGCTCTTCGCCCAACTCGGCCTCCTGCAAGAGGAGTTCGGTGACCCCTGGGAGATGGCGGCGGAGGCCGGCGGTGCTCCCTGGCCCTTCTCCGACGACGAGCCCGCCGACGACGAGCCCGACGGCGAGTCCGCCGACGACGAGCGCGCCGAAGGCGCACGGCAGAAGGAGCCCCGACAGTGAAGTACATCGACGAGTTCCAGGACCCCGATCTCGCCCGTCGGCTCCTCGACGAGATCCACGCCACCGTGACCCGCCCCTGGGCCCTGATGGAGGTCTGCGGCGGTCAGACACACACCATCATCCGCCATGGCATCGATCAACTGCTGCCGGACGAGGTGGAATTGATCCACGGCCCGGGATGTCCGGTGTGTGTCACCCCGCTGGAGGTCATCGACAAGGCACTGGAGATCGCCTCCCGGCCCGAGGTGATCTTCTGCTCCTTCGGGGACATGCTCCGCGTCCCGGGCACCGGACGGGACCTGTTCCAGGTCCGCAGCGAGGGCGGCGACGTACGCGTCGTCTACTCCCCGCTCGACGCCCTGCGGATCGCGCAGCAGAACCCGGAGCGCCAAGTGGTGTTCTTCGGCATCGGCTTCGAGACGACCGCCCCGCCCAACGCCATGACGGTGTACCAGGCGAAGAAGCTGGGCATCGCCAACTTCAGCCTGCTGGTCTCGCACGTCCGGGTCCCCCCGGCCATCGAGGCGATCATGCGCTCGCCGAGCTGCCGCGTCCAGGGCTTCCTGGCCGCCGGGCACGTGTGCAGCGTGATGGGCATGGGGGAGTACCCCGAGCTCGCCGCGCGCCACGAGGTACCGATCGTGGTCACGGGCTTCGAGCCGCTGGACATCCTCGAAGGCGTGCGCCGCGCCGTGCGGCAACTGGAGCGCGGCGAGCACACCGTCGACAACGCCTACGCACGCGCGGTCCGCCCCGAGGGCAACCCGGCCGCCCTCGCCATGCTGGAGGACGTCTTCGAGGTGACCGACCGGGCCTGGCGCGGCATCGGCGTCATCCCCGACAGCGGCTGGCGGCTCTCCCCGCGCTACCGGGACTACGACGCCGAGCACCGCTTCTCGGTGACCGGCATCCGGACCCGTGAACCGGCCGAGTGCCGCAGCGGCGAGGTGCTCCAGGGGCTGCTCAAGCCGCACGAGTGCGAGGCCTTCGGCGGCCTGTGCACCCCGCGCAATCCGCTCGGAGCCACCATGGTCTCCAGCGAGGGCGCGTGCGCCGCCTACTACCTCTACCGGCGGCTGGAGCTCACGCCGGCCGCGAAGGGCGCGAAGCCCGGAACCGGCGAGAGCGCCGCACCACTGGAGGCGAGCCCCGTTGCCTGACACCGCGCTCGACATCACCGGATGGACCTGCCCGGCGCCGCTGCGGGACCGCCCCCGCGTGGTGATGGGCCACGGCGGCGGCGGAGCGCTCTCCGCCGAACTCGTCGAACACCTCTTCGCCCCCGCCTTCGGCGGCGAGGTACTGGCCCAGCTCGGGGACTCCGCCGCACTGCGACTGGGCGGGGTGCGACTGGCCTTCTCCACCGACTCCTACGTCGTGCGCCCGCTGTTCTTCCCCGGCGGGAGCATCGGCGACCTGGCGGTCAACGGCACGGTCAACGACCTGGCCATGAGCGGCGCCCGGGCTGCCTACCTGTCCTGCGGGTTCATCCTGGAGGAGGGCGTCGAGATCTCCGTCGTGGCGCGCGTGGCACAGGCCCTCGGAGCGGCCGCGCGGGCGGCGGGCGTGGAGGTGGCGACGGGCGACACCAAAGTCGTCGAGGCGGGCCACGGCGACGGCATCTACCTCAACACCGCCGGCATCGGGCTCATCCCCGAGGGAGTGGACCTGCGTCCGCAGCGCGTGGTGCCCGGCGATGTCGTGATCGTCAGCGGGGAGATCGGCCTCCATGGAGTGGCGATCATGAGCGTCCGCGAGGGGCTCGAATTCGGCGTCGACATCGAGAGCGACTGCGCGGCCCTCGGCGGTCTCGTCGCGGCCATGCTCGCCGTCACCCCGGACATCCACGTACTGCGCGACCCCACGCGCGGCGGTGTGGCCGCATCGCTCAACGAGATCGCGGCCGCCTCCGGCACGGGAGTCGTCCTGCACGAGGGACGCGTGCCGGTCCCCGCGGCCGTGGCCAACGCCTGCGCGATCCTGGGGCTCGACCCCCTGTACGTGGCCAACGAGGGCAAGCTGGTCGCCTTCGTGCCGCGCGAGCACGCCGACGCCGTGCTCGACGCCATGCGCGCCCACCCGCTGGGCCGCCACGCGGCGGTCGTCGGCGAGGCGGTGGAGGCCCACCCCGGCCTGGTGGTGGCCCGTACCGGGCTCGGCGGCACCCGGGTGGTGGACCTGCCGATCGGGGAGCAGCTGCCCCGTATCTGCTGAGGACCCGGGGACCGGTCCCCACGAACCGGTCCCACCGAACCGACAGCCGCGGTGACCCCTGACGGTCGCCGCGGCTGTCGCATGTGCGCCTTCGCTAATGCACCGGGGAAGTGCGGTGAATGTGTGGATGGTTCGAAGAGTGTGATCATCCTGCGGTGCGGACGAGGGGATCTCATTGAGAAACCTTGTTGAACAAGGCCGACGGCCCGGGCGGCCTTGAATCGCCTCCGTGAATCGGTCAGGGTTTCGAAGCGGCCCCTGGAGATCTTTTGGCTCCAACAGGGGTGGCACGACAACGCTTTGACGCCCCACACGTCAACACGAGGAGAAACTCCTTCATGTCAACGCACAAGCATGCGCGCACCCGTTCACGCGGCTTCCGACTCCTTGCAGTCGCTACCGGAGTGACGACCGCAACCGGCCTCTGCGTGCTGCTGTCCCCCCTCGCCGGCGCGACCCCTCCGGCCGAGGGAACGGTGTACGGGCTCGGCGCACCCGGAGCGCTCAGCGGCAGTTACATCGTCATCCTCGACGAGGACGCCGACAAGCAGGCCCTCGCCAAGAAGTACGGGGGCGAGGTGAAGCGCACCTACACGTCCGCGATCAACGGCTTCTCCGCGGCGGGGCTGTCCGAGTCCGACGCCAAGCGCCTCGCCGCCGACCCGGCCGTCGGCAAGGTCGTCCAGAACAAGAAGTTCACCATCAACACCACGCAGGACAACCCCCCGTCCTGGGGCCTCGACCGCATCGACCAGAAGGAGACGGCCGCGGACGAGAAGTACACCTATCCCGACGCGGGAGGTGAGGGTGTCACGGCGTACGTCATCGACACCGGTGTGCGCGTCACCCACAAGGACTTCGGGGGTCGCGCCCAGCACGGATTCGACGCGGTGGACAACGACGACAGCGCCGACGACGGGAACGGCCACGGTACGCACGTCGCCGGCACGATCGCCGGCACGGCGCACGGCGTCGCGAAGAAGGCGAAGGTCGTCGCCGTCCGCGTGCTCGACGACAACGGATCGGGCAGCACCGAGCAGGTCGTGGCCGGCATCGACTGGGTGACGCAGCACCACTCCGGCCCGTCGGTGGCGAACATGAGCCTCGGCGGCGGGGTCGACGAGGCCCTCGACGAGGCCGTGCGCCGGGCGATAGCCGCCGGTGTCACCTTCTCCGTCGCGGCGGGCAACGAGTCGAGCGACGCGGGACAGGGATCGCCCTCCCGGGTGGGTGAGGCGATCACCGTGGCCTCCAGCACGGCCGCCGACGCCCAGTCGTCCTTCTCCAACTTCGGCGCGGTCGTGGACCTCTACGCGCCCGGCTCGGAGATCACCTCGGCCTGGAACGACGGCGACACGGGCACGAAGACCATCTCCGGCACCTCGATGGCGGCCCCGCACGTCGCCGGTGCCGCCGCCCTCTACCTGGCGGGTCACACGGGCGCGACACCCGCGCAGGTCGCGCAGGCCCTGACCGCCGGGGCGACGGCCGGCAAGATCACCAACCCGACCGGCGCCACCCCGAACAAGCTGCTGAAGGTGTCCGCGAAGTAGGACGGCGCCGCACCGCCCACGCCGAGGCCGCCGCACCCAGGGGGGATGCGACGGCCTCGGCACCGTCAGGTCCGGGCGCGGATCAGCCGACCCACTGCTTCCACACCGGTTCGTTGCGCTCCACCCAGGCCTTCGCGGCCTGCTGCGGGGGCAGCTTCTCCTCGGCGATCATCAGGGCCACCTCGTTCTGCTCCTCGACCGTCCAACGGAACTCCTTGAGGAACGCGGCCGCCCTGCCGCCCTCCTGGGCGAAGCGCGTGTTGAGGAACTTGCGCAGCGGCGTGTGCGGGTAGCCGCAGGCCACCTCCTGCGGATCGGCGTCGCAGCCCTCCTCGTGCGCCGGCAGCTTCACCTCCGTCAGGGGGACCCGCTCGAACAGCCACTGCGGCTGGTACCAGTAGGTGAGGAAGGGCTTCCGCTCCTTCGTGAACTGCTTGATCTGGGTGATCTGCGCGGCCTCGGACCCCGCGAACACGACTTCGAAGTCGAGGCCCAGGTTCTTCACCAGCGCCTTGTCGTTCGTGACGTACGAGGGGGAGCCGTCGAGCAGTTGGCCCTTGCCGCGGCTCTCGGCGGTGCGCAGCTCCCCGGCGTACTTGTCGAGGTTCCTCCAGTCGGTGACGTCCGGGTGCGCCTCGGCGAAGTACGTCGGTACGAACCAGCCGATGTGGCCGGTCACCCCCAGCTCACCGCCCGGGGTGACCGTCTTCTTGTCCTCGACGTACCGCTTCTCCTGCTCCGGGTGGCCCCAGTCCTCCAGGATCGCGTCGACCCGGCCCTGGCTGAGCGCGTCCCAGGCGGGTACCTCGTCCACCTGGACCGTGTCGACCCGGTAGCCCAGTTCGTGTTCGAGCAGGTAGGCGGCGACGGCGGTGTTCGCCTGCGCCCCGACCCACGACTGGACGGAGAGGGTGACGGTCTTCGCGCCGCGCGCGGCGGCGTACGGGGAGGACTGGCGGGTCATGTCGGCCGCGCCGCATCCGGTGAGGGCGGCGAGGGCGGCCGTGGCGGTGAGCGCGGCGACGAGGCGCCGGCCCCGGCCGGGTCCGGGGTGGCGGATCGGCATGTCAGGCCTCCTTCGCGGGCTGGGTGACACGGTCGAGCAGCAGGCCGAGGCAGACGATCGCGGCTCCGGCCACCAGTCCGGTGGCCAGGTCGCCCTGGGCGAGACCGAGGACGACGTCGTACCCGAGCGCGCCGCCGCCGACCAGGCCGCCGATGACGACGACCGCGAGCACCAGCACCACCGCCTGGTTGACGGCCAGCAGCAGCGCGGGCCGGGCCAGCGGAAGCTGGACCTGGCGCAGCAGTTGGGACCGGGTGGCACCGAGCGAACGGGCCGATTCCACGGTCGCCGGGTCGACCCCGCTCAGCCCGTCCGCGGTGATGCGGACGACGGCGGGCAGGGCGTAGACGACGGCGGCGGCCGCGGCCGGCGCGCGGCCCACGCCGAACAGCGCGACCACCGGAATGAGGTACACGAACTGGGGCATGGTCTGGCACACGTCCAGTACGGGGCGCAGCAGACGCCGTGCCCGGGAGCTGCCGGCGGCGGCGACGGCGATCGCGAAACCGAGCACCAGGGTCACCGCGACCGCGGCCAGTACCTGCGAGAGGGTGTCGAGGGACGACTCCCACACGCCGAGGACCCCGATGGCGGCCAGGGCGAGGACGGCGGTCAGGGCGGTGCGCCAGGTGCCGACGAGCAGGCCGAGCGCGCCGACCAGCAGCAGGAGCAGCCACCAGGGGGTGGCCTGCAGCCCGGAGCGCAGCGGGTCCAGGATCCAGCCGGTGAAGCGGGCCGCCCAGTCGGCCGTGCCGCCCACCACGGGCACGCCGGAGTAGAGGTGGTCGGTCATCCACGCCACCGCCCGGTTGACGGGTCCCGCGATCGGCACGGTCCAGGAGTCGGGCCACTGCGAGGTGCCCGCCATACGGCCCGCGACGGCGGCTGCGACCGCGGCGAGGACGGTGAGCAGCCGGCCGTACCAGCCGGCGAAGACGCGGCGGAGCAGGCACTGCCGCTCCGCAGGCAGCGGATCGGAGCCCAGCCGGGCGCCCGCCGCGGCGGCGGTGCGGTCGAGGACCACCGCGAGCAGCACGATGGGGACGCCGGCGGCGAGCGCGGCACCGACGTCGACGGAGGCGAGGGCCTGGTACACCCGGTCGCCGAGGCCGCCCGCACCGATCACGGACGCGATGACGGCCATCGACAACGCCGTCATGATGGCCTGGTTGACGCCGAGCAGCAGCTGTCGGCGCGCCAGCGGCAGCCGCGCGGTGAGCAGCCGCTGCCGCCCGGTCGCACCGAGCGAGGCCGAGGCCTCCAGCACTCCGGCGTCGGCCTCGCGCAGGCCGAGCGCGGTGAGCCGGGCCATCGGCGGGGCCGCGTACACGACGGTGGCGAGCACGGCGGCGGGCACACCGATGCCGAAGACCAGCACCATCGGCAGCAGGTACGCGAAGGCCGGCAGCACCTGCATGGTGTCGAGCACCGGGCGCAGCGCGCGGTCGGCGCGCGGGGACAGTCCGGCGGCGAGGCCGAGGAGGGCGCCGACCACGACCGCGGCCACGACGGCCACGGCCATCAGGGCGAGGGTCTGCATCGTGGGCACCCACATGCCGAGCAGACCGCACGCGGCGAAGGCGGCGACGCACGTCGCGGCGAGCCGGACACCGGCCAGCCGCAGCGCGACGAGGCCGGCCAGCGCGGTGACACCGATCCAGCCCAAGGCGAGCAGGACGGTGTACACCGCGCGGACGGACACGACCACGACATTGCTGACGTGTCCGAAGAAGTAGAGGAAGACGGGGTGGCCGTCGCGGTGGTCGACGATCCAGTCACCCGCCCGGCCGAGCGGTCCCGAAAGGTCGACGGCGAGGGCGCCGGGCCAACTGCCCGCGCCAGGGAAGAGCAGCGCGAGCGGGAGCAGCACCGCGCCGGCGACGGCCAGCGGCAGGAGGACCCCGCGGCCGGCCCGGTGGGGGAGCAGCGGTGCCCACGGCCGGCCGCGGGGCGGGGTCCCGGCCCCGGCCGGCGGCCGCGCGGGCCCCGAGCCCCGGGGCGGCCGGCCGGTCTGCGCCGGGACCCTGTGCTCGACGGGCCCGCGCCTCCCGGGTTCGCGTACGGGCGCGGTCGGGGCGGGAGGGTTCGTTCGTCTCGTCGTCGTGGTCATCCGAGCCACCCTCCGGTGCCGGGGGCGGGCGCGGCGGTACGGACCCCGCGCGGGCCGGGTGCGGTGCTGAGCGTGCGGTGCGTGCTGAGCGCGCGGTGGGTGCTGGGCGTGCCGTGCGTCATGCGGCCACCTCCTGGCCGGCGGCGGGCAGACCGGCCACCACGGCGAGCAGGCCCGCGTCGTCGACCACACCGAGGCAGCGGCCGTGGTCCACGATCCGCACCGGGCCGCCGCTGCGGGCGACGGCCTCGATGGCCTCCACCACCGTGGTGGCGGGAGCCAGGGCGGGGCCGCGGTCGGACTCGCCGGGCGCGGCGGGACGCATCGCGCTGCGTACGGTGAGCACCTGCTCGCGCGGCACGTCGCGGACGAAGTCCCGTACGTAGTCGTCGGCGGGCGAGCCCACGATCTCCTCGGGGGTGCCGAGCTGCACGACGCGGCCGTCGCGCATCAGCGCGATCCGGTCGCCCAGGCGCAGCGCCTCCGACAGGTCGTGGGTGATGAAGACCATCGTGCGGTGCTCGTCGTGGTGGAGCCGCGCCACCTCGTCCTGCATCTCGCGCCGGATCAGTGGGTCGAGGGCGCTGAACGGCTCGTCGAACAACAGGACTTCCGGGTCGGCGGCCAGCGCCCGGGCGAGACCGACGCGCTGCTGCTGACCACCGGACAGCTGCCCGGGCCGGCGCTCCTCCAGGCCGTCGAGGCCGACCTTGGCCACCATCTCGGCCGCCTTGAGACGCCGCTCGGCGCGGCCCATGCCCTGGATCTCCAGACCGTAGGCAACGTTGTCGAGGACGCTGCGGTGCGGCAGCAGACCGAAGTGCTGGAAGACCATGGCGGCCCGATGGCGCCGCAGTTCGCGCAGCCGGGCCGGGTTCATGGCGAGGACGTCCTCGCCGTCGATGGCGAGGGATCCCGCCGTGGGCTCGATCAGCCGGGTCAGGCACCGCACCAGGGTGGACTTGCCCGAGCCGGACAGACCCATCACCACGAAGACCTCGCCCTTGCGGACGTCGAAGGTGACGTCGCGGACGGCTGCCGTACAGCCGGTCCGCTCGCGCAGCTCGGCGGCGGGCAGCGCGGCGTCCGCGGAGCCCGGCACCCGGGCCGCCGCGCGCGACGGCCCGAAGACCTTCCACAAGCCCCGGACGGAGAAGACGGGCGCGCCCTCGGAGTCGCCGTGCACCGGGTTCACCGGACCTCACCGCCCAGCAGCTCGGCGGCCTTCTCGCCGACCATGAGCACTCCGATCATCGGATTGACCGCGGGCATCGTCGGGAAGACCGAGGCATCGGCGATGCGGATGCCGTCGAGGCCGCGAATCCTCAGGTCCGGCCGAACAACGGCCATGTCGTCGTCGGCGGCGCCCATCCGGCAGGTACCCGCCGGGTGGTAGACGGTGTGCGCCACCGAGCGGGCGTACGCGCTCAGCGCCCGGTCGTCCGTGATCTCGGGGCCGGGGCAGACCTCGCGCCGCAGCCATCCCGCGAGCGGTTCGGACGCGGCGATCTCGCGGGCCAGCTTGATGCCGTCCACGAGGGTACGGGCGTCGTAGTCCTCCTCGTCCGTGAAGTAGCGGAAGTCCAGTGCGGGTTTGACCTCGGGGTCCGGGCTGGTGAGGTAAAGCCGGCCGCGGCTGCGGGGCTTGGGGATGTTCGGCGTCAAGGAGACTCCGTGCGCCGGGCGTTCGTAGCCGAGCCGCTCCGGATTGTCGGTGAACGGCACCTGGTAGAAGTGGAACATCAGGTCCGGACCGGGGGACCGCGGGTCGCGCCGGACGAACAGCCCCGCGTCGCTGTCCATCGCCGAGTTCTCCGGGATGGGGCCGTCCGTCTCCCACACGATCACGGACTCCGGGTGGTCGAGCAGGTTCTCCCCGACCCCCGGCAGGTCGTGCACCACCGGGATGCCGAGCGCCTCCAACTGCCCGCGGGGGCCTATGCCGGAGTGCAGCAGCAGCCGCGGGGTGTCCACCGCGCCCGCGCACACCAGGACCTCGCGCCGGGCGGTGATAAGCGACGTGGCGCCGTCCGCGGCCCGGACGTGGACGCCGCGGGCCCGGGTGCCGTCGAGCTCCAGGCGGTACGCCCAGGTCTCCAGCAGGAGGTGCAGGTTGGGGCGGTCGTTCATGACCGGGTGGAGGTACGCCACCGAGGCCGAGGAACGCTTGTTGTCCTCCGGGTGGTAGGCGAGGTCGAAGAATCCGGCGCCCTCGTGGAAGGGCTTCTGGTTGAAGCCCTCGACGAGGGGCACCCCGAGCGCGCTGCGCGCCGCGTCGACGAAGTCGCGCGCGATGGCGTTGCGGTCCGCCTCGGCCACCGGCACGATGTTGTTCAGGAGCCGGTCGAAGTACGGCTCCATGGCCGCCGCGTGCCAGCCCTCGGCGCCCGCGTCCGACCACTCGTCCCAGTCGGAGGGCAGCGGCTTGAAGGCGATGAGGGTGTTGTGCGAGGAACAGCCGCCGAGGACGCGGGCCCGGCTGTGCCGGATGTACGAGTTGCCGCGCGGCTGCGCGACGGTGGGGTAGTCGTAGTCGAGCTCGCCGCCGAGCAGGCCCATCCAGCGGCGCAGCGTGAGGACGTCGGGGCGGTCGACGTCGCTGGGCCCGCCCTCGATGACGGCGACGGTGACGTCCGGGTCCTCCGTCAACCGCGAGGCGATCACCGAGCCGGCGGTGCCGCCGCCGACGACGACGTAGTCGTACTCCTGCGACGTGGACTGCGTGGGGTGTGCGGTGTGCGTGGTCATGTCTTTCCTCCCCCGTCAGCCCGCGAACCAGCGCACGGGGCGCGGCGCGAGGTTGGTGTACACGTGCTTGGTCTCCCGGTACTCGGCGAGTCCGGACGGGCCCAGCTCGCGCCCGATGCCGGACTTCCCGAAGCCGCCCCACTCGGCCTGCGGCAGGTAGGGGTGGAAGTCGTTGATCCAGACGGTGCCGTGGCGCAGGCGGCCCGCGACCCGCCGGGCGCGGTCCGCGTCGGCGCTCCAGACGGCGCCGGCCAGGCCGTACTCGGTGTCGTTGGCGAGCGCCACGGCCTCGGCCTCGGTACGGAATCCCTCGACCGTCAGCACCGGTCCGAAGACCTCCTCGCGCACGACGCGCATACGGCGGTGGCAGCGGTCCAGGACCGTCGGCCGGTAGAAGTACCCGGGACCCGGCGGCCGTTCGCCTCCGGCGCGCAGCACGGCGCCCTCGGCGAGCGCCGCGGCCACGTACGACTCGGTGCGCTCCCGCTGGGAGGCGGAGACGAGCGGTCCGCACTCGACGCCCGCGTCGGTGCCGCGGCCGATGCGGATCTTCTCGGCGCGGCGGGCGAGTTCGGTGACGAAGCGCGACCGGACGGACTCCTCGACGATCAGGCGCGAGCCGGCCGAGCACACCTGGCCGCTGTGTATGAAGGCCGCGTTGAGCGCCTGGTCCACCGCGGTGTCGAAGCCCTCCTCGGTGGCGCAGGCGTCGGCGAAGACGACGTTGGGGTTCTTGCCGCCCAGTTCGAGGGCGACCTTCTTGACCGTGTCGGCCGCCGCGCGCATGACCTTCGTACCGCTCGCGAAGCCGCCGGTGAAGGAGACCAGGTCGACGTCGGGATGGGCGGCGAGCCGCGCGCCGACCGGGTCGCCGGCCCCGGTGACCAGATTGGCGACGCCGCCCGGCAGGCCGGCCTCCGCCAGCAGTTCCAGCAGGACCACCGTGGTAAGCGGCGTCAGCTCGCTCGGCTTGACGACGAAGGTGTTGCCCGCCGCGAGGGCCGGGGCGATCTTCCAGCTGGCCTGGAGCAGCGGATAGTTCCACGGGGTGATCAGGGCGCACACCCCGACGGGCTCGTGCACGACGATGCTGTGGACCTCGGGGGAACCCGTGTCGACGACGCGGCCGGCGCCCTCACCCGCGACGAGATCGGCGAAGTAGCGGAAGGCGTCGCTGACGCAGTCCACGTCCACGCGGCCCTCTTCCAGGGTCTTGCCCGCGTCCCGGCTCTCCAGGAGGCCGATGCGCTCGCGGTCGCGCTGGAGCAGGTCGGCGGTACGGCGCAGCAGCGCGGCGCGCTCCGCCACCGGGGTGCCCGGCCACGCTCCGTCGTCGAAGGCGGCCCGTGCCGCGGCGACAGCGGCGTCGGCGTCGGCGGCGCCGCCCTCGGACACCACCGCGAGGACGGTGGCGTCCGCCGGGTCCAGGATCTCCCTGGTGGCTCCCGACGCGGCGGACCGCCACGTCCCGCCTGTGTACATGGTCTTCTGCTCCGACACGACGCGCTGTACCTCCGGTTCCGACACCGCGGCGGACCCGCGGCAGTCTGGAATCACCGCGCATGCCCGCAGTTCCGGCGGTCATATCCCCACCGTCACCAAAAGTGACGGGAGTCACGTGGACCCCACGGGTTCAACTGCGTCACATGAGGCCGACGACCCCCGTCCGCCCGTGGCCCGGCACGGGCGGACGGGATGCCGTGCCCCGTCCGTCAGCGCGTCAGCGGGTCAGCGGGTCAGCGGGTCAACCCGTCAACCGTCAGCCCGTCGGGAACTCGTCCGCGCTGCGGACGCGGTCGCGGATCCAGACCCCGGCCGGCTTGAGCCGGCCCGTGCCGGCCCACGGGCCGTTGGCGGCGCAGGTACCCGTCTTGAACACGGCGCCCGTGCGGCCGTCGTCGGAGAAGTTCCAGTTGACCCAGCTGATCTTCTTCGCCGCCATCAGGTCGAGGTACTTCTGCGACATCGCGAAGTCGTTGCTGCCCTCGCCCGCGTAGTTCTGGGTGCCGAACTCGGTCACGAACACCGGGATCCGGTCGGCGGCGCGGGAGAGCGTCTCCAGGTACTCCTCGCGGTGCGAGTACGCGTAGAAGTGGAAGGTGTACATGATGTTGGAGGCGTTCACCTGCTGGGCGACGACCTCGCTCTCGTTCCCGCCCTCGGAGACGCCGAAGGAGGACCAGGCGCGCGTGCCGACGAGGACCGGGGCGTCGGAGTCGATGCCCCGGATGACCGGGATGATCTGCTCGGCGTAGCTCTTGATCTGGCCCCAGCTCACGCCGCTGGGCTCGTTGGCCACCTCGTAGAGGACGTTGTTCTTGCCCTTGTGCCGGTTCGCCACGGCGGAGAAGAACGTCTTCGCCCTGGCGAGGTTGACGTGGGGGTCGCCCGGGTCGAGCATGTGCCAGTCGACGATCACGTACATGCCCCGCGCCGTCGCCTGCTCGATGAGCGAGTGCGCGAGGTCGGTGAACCGCTGCGGGTCGCTCTCGTAGCCGCCCTCCTGTACGTACGTGGACACGCGCAGCACGTCCGCGTTCCAGTCCTTGGCGAGGGCGTCGAGCGAACCGCCGGTCAGGCACTGCGCGTACCACTGGGTGCCGTGGGTGCTCATGCCGCGCAGCTGCACCGGCTTGCCGTACTGGTTGCACAGCTTGGTGCCGCAGACGGTGAGCTGGCCGTTGACGCCGACCGGGGTGGTGGCGGGCTGCGGCGGGACGGCGCCGGTGTCGACGCTGAGATGGTCGATGTTCGGCCCGCCGGCGGTCGTGGTGGCGGTGGCCCGGATGGTGTTCGATCCGGCCCTGAGCGCGGCGGTCAGCCCGCTCGTGGCCCAGTTGGTCCAGGCGCCCGTACCGTTGAACGCCTTGCCGGATGCCGCGGTCGCACCGTTGACCGTGATCGTCAGGGGGCGGTTGCTCGTGGTCCCGTTGGCGTAGCGCAGATTGATCGCGGCGTCGCCGGCCCGGGCGGCGTTGACCGTCCACTCGACGTAACTGCCGCTCGCGTTGTCGTAGTTGACGAATCCGGTGCCCGTGAAGCCGGCGTGGTCGGACTCGACCGCGCCCCGTGAGACGGTGGCGCTCTCCGCTTCGTGGGTGACGGGCGCGGCTGTCGCGGACGAGGGCGCCGTGGTGAGGCTGACGAGCAGTGCGCCGATGAGGCTCGCGGCTGCGGCGAGGGACCGGGGCCGGACGTGTGGGGGTCGCAAGGTGTCTCCGTCTCGTGAGGGGTGCGGGGACCGTAAGGAAACTTTCCTAACGAAGGGAATAGCAGCCTCCGGGTCCGCACCACAAGACCCCCGACCGACATCACGGTCCGTCCGGCGCGCCCTACGCCCCCGGGGCGCTACGGTGCGAGGTCGACGCGGTGGCGCCCGCCGCATGATGGCGCGCTCGGGGTGCAGCTCACCAGGACATACGTCGACAAACGGCTGGTTACTGAGTCACCTTGTGGAGACGTCAGCGAGGCTGTCCAAAACCTGGCAACCTGGCTGGACGCTGACCCGCCGAGGAGGATTCCCCATGACCGAAGCCCTGATTGACGCTGTCGATGCCCATGGCGACGACGACGCCGACCGGGAGGCGGTCGAGCGTGAGCGGGCCGAGATGCGGGAGTTCATCAGGGGGTTGAGCGCGGACGACATCAAGTCGGGCAGTTGGTTCACCAAACTCAGCGCTCAGGCCATGAGCTCCTACACCGACAAGGCCGACTGGGAGTACTTCCAGAAGCGGTACGAGGGCGTCCCCGCGGACGCCATTGTGGATCAGCGGGTCAAGATGGCCGCTCGGTACGCCGCACTCGAAGGCGGGCTCTCCGCCGGCGCCTATACGGCGGCCGTCGTCGCCACTCTCGGGAGCCTTGGTGGTGCCTCGCCGGCGACCGTCCCGGCCGCCGTCGCGACCGTCATGGTCGATGTCGCGTTCATCACCCGACTCCAGCTCCGCCTGGCCTACGACATCTCGGTCCTCTACCGGGTCCCGCTCGACCTGTCCGACCCCGATGACATGTGGAAGCTCATTCGCGTGGCCTTCACGATCAAGAGTGGGGAAGTGGTCCGGGAAGGCGTGGTCAAGGCGGTTCCGGTCATGATGCGGCCGTTGATCAAGCGCTTCTACTCCAAAGCGGTACTGAGCGCCGCAAAGGGCCTCCCCTTCGTCGGGAGGTTTCTTCTGCAGCGCAACGTCATCAAGATAGGCATCCCCGTGGTCGGCGTTCCCCTTGCGGTGGTGTTGAACCGCTATACGACGCTGCTCGCGGGGCGGCACGCGCAAGCCGTCTTCCGGAACGATGCGCGGGTGATCGAAATCGCCGAGGGCCTGAGCGAGCGGAGTCGGCACCCGCAGTTGATGCTGTGGGTCGCGTGGCTCGTCATCACGGCGGACCACAAGATTGCCGACGACGAGGCGCTGTTGATGCGGCACCTGGTGAGGCTGGTCCGGGATCGACACCAGGTGGTCGATGAAAGACTCGCTCGCCTTGTCGACATCGATCGCGCCGAGGTGTGGCGACGCCTGGACGCCGAGCCGGGGGACCTGAGTGACCTCCTCGACGTGGCCGACCGGGTGGCCGCGGTGGCCGGTGCCGCCGGCGCGCGCAAGAAGGCCGTCATCTCCGAGCTTCGGGATCGCTGCCGCCGAGCCTGACGCCGTCGTGCTCCTCTCGGGGCGGTGTGACGACCGCCGCCTTCACGGCCGCGCGGCGATGATGGCTCGCGGGTAGCGGTACGGTCCCGGCGGGCGACCGAGATTCGGAAGAACGGGGAGCGGGCGAGGGCGCTCCCGCGCTCCGTACGCACGCAACGTCCGGCGGGCGTCGCGCGGCAGGGGGACTCGGCGCCTCAGCAGGCGAGGGGGTGCGCCGTCGCGGAGTCGGGACCACGAGAGGCTTCGACCCGACGGACCAGAGGGGCGAACGCCAGGAGGTAGCAGAGGCCGCCGACAGGGAGGAAGTCCAGGCTGGAGGCCATCGCGACCGTGCCCACCACGACGAGCGGCAGGGAAAGGCGGGCGTCCCGGCCGGTGAGTGCGGCGAGCAGGGTGATCAGCCCGACGTAGAGGAAGACCGGGCCGACCGTGTACACGACCGGCAGCACGCCCGGTACGTCCTGCACCTGTGCGAAGAGCTCCCTCATCTCCGCCTTGTCCGTGGCGCGCAGACCCACGTACAGGTCGATGGCGGCCTGGGCGAAGGCGGCACCGGACCCCACCAGACCGGCCACCAGCCCGCCTCGGGCCACCCGGCGCCGGGCGGGTCCGCCGCCGGCGGCCGCGATGCGGTGCAGCCCCGTGCACGCGACGGCGAAGAAGAGCACGCTCAGGAGGAAGGCGGTGTGTCCTGCGGTCCACCCCGCTCCGGGAGCCCTGGACCCCTCCACGAACAGCCGTACGCAGCCGTAGGCGATCAGGAGGACGGGGGCCGCGATGAAGGAGAACCGGGTGAGTGCTGCTGCTCGCTCTGTCATGACCCCAGCCTCTCGGCCGCCCCCGGTCCTCGGCATGGGTGATCGCCAGGAGACGACCCCGAGGCCGTCCCCTACGTGACGGGGAAGTTCCGGCCAACTCCCGGACGGACGGAACGGATTGCCCCACGCGCCGCTCTAGCCACATGTGCACCGGTCGGGGGCACTCCGGGCCGGCGGGTCCGGACGATGACGTCTCAGAGGTTTCACCAATCCATGGGTCTGACGAGTAGCACGCTCCTCATGTGCGTCGTGCTGGGCACGGTGCTCCTGTTCGCCGCCACGGTGTGGTCGTGGCCACGACTGGCGCGCGGGAGCTGGAGACGGGTGCTGGGACGGATGGGGCTGCTCGTCGCGGTGCAGGTGTTCGTGTTCGCCTCGGTGGCGCTCGCGGCCAACCGGAGTCACCTGATCTACGGTTCCTGGGCCGACCTGGCCGGGCAGAAGCAGCAGGCGGCGGCGCCCGGCGGCGCGGCCGTGGAGATCCTGGGGCGGCAGGCCCCGAACGTGCCCGGCGGAGGGAACCCGCAGGTGAGCGGGGTCATCGAGAAGGTGCTGGTGCACGGCGAGCGCTCCGGGATCGCCTCCCAGGCCTATGTGTACCTGCCGCCCGAGTACTTCCAGAAGGGCGGCGAACACCGGAGGTTCCCCGCCTCCGTCGTCCTGACCGGCTTCCCCGGCACTGCGGAGAACCTGCTCGCCGGACTGAGGTACCCGAAGACTGCCTGGACCCAGGTCAAGCAGAAGAAGACCCAGCCCATGATCCTGGTGATGATGCGGCCCACCGTCGCACCGAACAACACCCAGTGCGTCGACGTCCCTCGGGGCGGCCCCCGGAGCGAGACCTTCTTCGGTAGTGATGTGCCCAAGGCGATCTCGGCCTCGTACCGCGTCGGCGGCGAGGCGCGCAACTGGGGGATCATCGGCAACTCGACCGGCGGCTACTGCGCCTTGAAGATGACGGTGCAGCATCCGGAGACCTACTCGGCCGGGGTGGGCCTGTCGGCCGAGTACAAGCCGGAGATCGACGCGGACTCCGGTGACCTCTTCCATGGCGACGAGGACGAGGAGAAACGATCCGACCTGCTGTGGCACCTGGACAACCGGCCGCAGGGCAAGGCCTCGTACCTGGTGACCTCCTCGCTGCAGGGCGAGGAGAACTACGGACCGACCCAGCAGTTCATCAGCAAGGTGAGGGATCCCGGGCGGGTCTCCTCGATCACGCTGGATCACGGAGGCCACAACTTCAAGACGTGGAACCGGGAGATACCGCCGGCGCTGGAATGGATGAGCGGGCGGCTCTCCGCCGAGTAGCACCCCGTACGCGCGGGGCCGGCAAGCGGCGGGTGGCCGCAGGGTCGGGGCGGCGGCGAGGCCCCGGGACCACGACGTCCCGGGGCCGGTGGGCCCACTTCGCTCGACCACACGGTTCAACGACCGGCGCCCACCACCGTCACGCCCTTTCGCCCTCGCACACCCGCGCACGCGCACACCCCCGCGCCTGCCACCGTCACGCTCGCGCAGCCGCATCGGCACCCCGATGTCCTCGGCCGCCGTCAGACACCGACGCCGTCCGGGACCGACCCGGCGAACCGGGCACCGGGCTAGGCTGCCGGGGTGAACAGGGCGCGGTGGAGCCGGCGGCGGGTGATCGGCGCGGGAGCGGCCGCGGTCGCCGCGGCGCTGCCCGGATGTTCAAGGAGCGCCTGCCCGGTGCGGCGGCTGCGGCTCGCTACGGGGCCGGAGGGCGGTCCGTACAACGCCTTCGGTGAGGCCCTGGCCCGGGCCGTCGCCATGAGCGGCCGCCGGCTGGAGATCGTACCGGTGAGCACCGCGGCGAGCGTGGACAACCTCCGCGAGCTCGACGACGGTTCCGTGGAGCTCGCCCTGTCCATGGCCGACGTGGCCGCGGACGCGGCGCGGGGCCGAGATCCGTTCGCCCGACCCGCCGCCGTGACGGCGCTGGCGCGGATCTACGTCAACTACACGCACCTGCTCGTTCCCGCGCACGGGCCGGTACGGGCCGTGCGCGATCTCGAGGGCCGCCCGGTGGCCGCGGGCGCCGCGGGCTCGGGGGTGCAGGTGGTGGCCGACCGGGTGTTGCGGGCGGCGGGCCTGAGCGACGGCCCGACGGCCGCCCGCGAACGGCAGCTCGGCCTGGCCCCGTCCGTCCGGGCCCTGCGGGACGGCGCGGTCGACGCGCTGTTCTGGTCCGGTGGCGTGCCCACGCCGGCGCTGGCGGACCTGGCACGCGAGGTGCCGCTGCGGTTCCTGGCGCTGGACGGCCACGTGGGCGCGCTGCGGGAGCGCCACGGACCCGTGTACACGGCGGTCACGCTTCCCGAAGGGGTGTACGGGCTGACCGAGCCGGTCGCGACCATCGGCGTCGGCAACTACCTCCTGGCCCGAGCCGACGTACCGCACGATGCCGTGCGCGACGTGCTCCAGGTGGTGTTCGACCGGTGGCGCGACCTGCTGCGCGAAGTGACCGCAGGGGCGCGGCTGGAGCCCCGCTTCGCCATCTCGACCGGAGACGTACCGCTCCACGCGGGCGCCGTCACCTACTACCGGTCCGTCTACGGTTGACCGCAGCCGCAGCCGCAGCCGCAGCCGCAGCCGCAGCCGCAGCCGCAGCCGCAGCCGCAGCCGCAGCCGCAGCCGGTGCCGGAGTCGGCACCGGAGCCAGGGCCGGGATCGGAGTCAGGGCCGATCGGTGCCACGTTTGGAGCCGTACGCCGCCGACCGCGACCGGGCGATCACGGCGCGGCCGGGAGCCGGAGTTCGACGACCAGACCGCGCGGCGTGTTGCCGCCGACATCGAGCCGGCCGCCGCTGACGCGGGCGATCTCGTCGGCGATGGCCAGCCCCAAGCCGCTGCCCGGCACGTTCTGGTGGTCGGGGGAGCGCGCGAAGCGCCGCAGCAGCAGTTCCCGCTGGTCCTCGGGAACGCCCGGGCCGTCGTCGGCCACCCGGACCACGGCGTTCCCGTCCGCGCCGTACGTCGCGCACACCTCGACGCGACCACCGGCCGGTACGAACTTCACGGCGTTGTCGAGGAGCGCGTCCAGGACCCGGCCCGCCGCGTCGGGCAGGGCCCGGACCCGCAGTTCCCCCGGCAGGACGGTGGCGCTCAGTTCCAGCCCGGCGTGAGCGAAGACCGGACTCCAGGCGGCCACCCGCTCCCGTACCGCCCGCGACACGTCCTGGTCCTGCGACTCGGCCGTCCCGGACTCCACCCGGGCCAGCGCCAGCAGCCCGTCGAGCAGTTCCTCCAGGCGTTCCGCCTCGTCCAGAGCGCCGGCGTGCTCCGCCCGGCCGGGGCCGGGGGCCAGGTGCGGTTCCACGTTCTCCAGCCGCAGCACGAGGGTCGCCAGCGGATTGCGCAGCTGGTGGGACGCATCGGCGACGAAGTCGCGCTGACGGCCGATGGAGTGGGCCACCGCCTCCGCCATGGTGTTGAAGTGCCGTCTGAGACGGCGCAGTTCCGGCGGTCCGGTGTCCGACACGGCGCGGGCTTGGAGACTGCCCGCCGTCAGCCCCTCCACCGCCCGGTCCAGATCGAGGACGGGACGCATCAGCCAGCGCGTGATCCCCGCCGCGACCAGCGCCGCCGCAGCGAAGGCGGCCACCGCGCCCGCGCCGATCAGCGCCCAGCGGACCGCCACGTCCCGGCGGGCCGCCCCGGTCGGCACGGCCATCAGGACCGCCCCGCTGACCCGCTCGTCCCGGCCCACGGGCTCGGCGAGCAGCACGATCCCGGGGCCCCAGGGTCGCAGGGTGGGCAGCCGGTCGGTGGAGCGGCCCGTGAGGGCGCGGCGGCGGGCGTCCGCCGCCCCGGAGACCGCGTGCGGGGAGGCGCCGGCCGCCGCCGCGTCCGTCGCCGCGCCGACGGCCGCATCGGCGGCGGGCCCCGCACCGGCCCGCGCGACGGTCGCGCCCGCCGTGTCGACGACGACCACCCCGGCGCCGTACAGCTCGGCGTACCGGCCGATCTCGGCGGACAGCTCCTGCCGGTCCGGCCCCGTGCGCACCCGGTCGGCGAGATCGGCGAACCGCACCGCCTCCGAGCGGCGTTGCAGGAGCAGGTGCTCGGTCCGACCCCGAGCGTAGGCATCGGCCAGGGGGACGCAGAGCAGCAGCGCGGCGACCCCCATGAGCACCATCAGGACGGCGAGGAGCCTGCGCCTCACGGGCCCAGCCCGCGCCGGGTGTCCTGCGGGCCGCCCTGTTCCGGCCACGCGGCCGGCGGGCCGAGCTGGTAGCCGAACCCGCGTACGGTACGCACCAGCCCCGAGCGGCCGGTCTTGGAGCGGATGCCCGCCACGTGGACGTCCAGGGACCTGGACGCGGCGAGGAAGGCGTCGCCCCAGATGCGGTCCAGGATCACCTCGCGGGAGTGCACCTCGTCCGGCCGCGCGGCCAGGAAGGCCAGCACGTCGAACTCACGTCGGGTCAGCCGCACTTCGGTGCCCGCCACGACGACCGTACGGCCCGCCAGGTCCACCTCCACGTCACCTGTGCGCACGGGCCCGCCACCGGCGTCGGCGGCGGCGCCGGTGCGGCCGGAGGGGACTCCGGTGCGGCGGCGTACGGTGTCGATGCGCGCCATCAGCTCGGCCATCCGGAAGGGTTTGACGACGTAGTCGTCGGCTCCCGCCCGCAGCCCCTGCACGATGTCGCGCTCCTCGCAGCGCGCGGTGACCACGATGAGCGGGGCGTCGCAGACGGTCCGCAGCCGCCGCAGCAGTTCGAGGCCGTCCAGATCGGGCAGCCCCATGTCGAGCAGGACGAAGTCCGCCTCGTGGACGTGCCGCAGGGCGTCCAGGGCCCGGCCCACCCGGCGGACGGTGTGTCCGCGCTGGGCGAGCGCGGTGCCGAGGGCCTGGGCCATGCGGTCGTCGTCCTCGACCAGAAGCGCGTGCATCGACAGTTCCCCGTGACCCCTGACCGTGACCCGTGACCTCTGACCCGGGACCGCTGACCGGTGGGTTTCCGCTCGGTGGCCTTCGGCTCCGGGGCCCGTAGGCCGTCCGCCGACCCGGGGCAGCAGCTTACGGGAGCGGCCGCCCCGGGTCACCGGCGCGGATCAGCGGGCGGACTCGACGGAAGCGGCGGCCTGCTGCTTCCCGCCGTCCTCGCCCCCGGCCCGCGCGGCGTCGGCCTCGGCCTCGGCGCGGCTGAGCGCGACGTTGCGTGTGTCAGGCATCAGAACGTATGTCACGAGGGAGACCAGCGCGCACCCCGAGACGTACCAGAAGAACATCGTCTCGTGGCCGCTGCTCTTGAACCACAGCGCGACGTACTCCGCCGTGCCGCCGAAGAGCGCGTTGGCGATGGCGTACGGCACGGCCACGCCCAGGGCCCGCACCCGGGTGGGGAACAGCTCCGCCTTCACGGCCGCGTTGATCGAGGTGTAGCCGGTGACGATGACCAGGGCGAGCAGGGACAGTCCCAGCGCGGACCAGTACGAGGACGCCGACCCCAGGGCGGTCATGATCGGGTACGTGCCGACGGTGCAGCCCACGGCGAAGGTGATCAGCAGCGGCCGGCGGCCGATCCGGTCGGAGAGCATCCCCGCGAAGGGCTGGAGCACGGCGAAGAGCGTCAGCGCGGTGAAGCTGACGAGGGTGGCCGTCGTCTTCGCCATTCCCGCGCTGCCGACCAGGTACTTGGTCAGGTAGGTGGTGTACGTGTAGTACGCCACCGTGCCGCCCAGGGTGAGTGCCATGACCAGGCCCGCCTGCCGCCGGTGCTGCCACAGCACCTTCAAGGTGCCGCGCGCGCTGTCGTCGTGCCCCTCCTCGCCCTCCGACTCCTCCTTGAACGCGTCCGTCTCCTGGAGCCGCCGCCGCAGCCAGAACACGACGACCGCGAACAACGCGCCGAGGGCGAACGGGACGCGCCATCCCCAGCTCTCCAACTGGGCCGTGGTGAGCGTGTGCTGCATCGTGATGAGGATGCCCAGACCGAGAAGCTGGCCGCAGGTCATCGACACGTACTGGAACGACGAGCCCAGGCCGCGCCGGTTCCGGGCCGAGGCCTCGGTGAGGTAGGTGGCGCTGGCCGCGTACTCGCCGCCGATGCTCATCCCCTGGAGCAGCCGGGCGAGGAGCAGCACCAGCGCGCCGAAGTAGCCGGCCTGGTCGTACGTCGGGGCGACGGCGATCAGCAGGGCGGCCACCGACATCATGGTGACGGTGAGCGTGAGCGCGCTCTTGCGGCCGTGGCGGTCGGCGGCGCGGCCCAGGACCCAGCCGCCGACGGGGCGCATCAGGAAGCCGACCGCGAAGATGCCCGCCGTGTTCATCAGCTGCGTGGTCGGGTTGTCACCGGGGAAGAAGGAGTCGGC
This sequence comes from Streptomyces sp. NPDC055254, assembly GCF_053606025.1. Taxonomy (NCBI): domain Bacteria; kingdom Bacillati; phylum Actinomycetota; class Actinomycetes; order Kitasatosporales; family Streptomycetaceae; genus Streptomyces; species Streptomyces sp. NPDC055254. The sequence goes on from NZ_JBSGQV010000011.1 coordinate 73,249, forward strand.
GAAGTAGATCGCGAAGCTTGCGTAGACGAACCAGTCGTACCATTCGACGAGATTGCCGAGCGACCCCCCGATCAGGGCGAGACGGCGCTTCTTGCGCTCGTCCTCGGGTGGCGAGGCGGGCATGACGGCGGACGAGGACATGGCGGCTCCAGACGGAAGTCCCCGATGAGGGACGGGAGGGTGCCCCAGCGCGCCCCGGCGGTGGGGAAGAACCCAGAGCATGGGGCCCGCCGTCGTGCCCGGACAAGGTCCGCCGCGCAGATCTAACGTCCCGCTAAGAAAGCCCGCGCGCGTCGCGCGACCGGAGGCCGGCCAGGTGCCGGTGCGGGACGTCCTGTGCCTCCCGCGGAGTGAGGTGGCCGATCAGGACGTGAGCGGTGGCCGCCCGCCGGGGCGAGGAGGGTGCGGGCTTCGTGCGAGGGGGCGGCGACCACCTTCGGCGTGAAGTGCTTCCGCGCGCTGGTGGCGCGCGCCGACGCGCCCCGGGTCGCCCGGTTGCGGGCTACCGGAGCCGTCCCGATCGGGCACGCCGACCTCCTGAAACCGACCACCGGACGCTTCCCGGCCGACCGGGCCGTCCACCCGGCCGCGACGAGGGGCGAGGAGTCGTTGACAGCCGCCCGCTCACGTGCGAAAAAGACAAGTAGGCCGCGTTCGGCCATGTGTCCCCTCTCCTCGACGCGACGTTCACCTCGCGACCCGGCCGGCCACGGCGGTGGAGCGGGTGCCGACCGGGGGCCGTGCGAAACCTCCTGTCCCCGCACGCGAAACTGTCGAACAGTCGGCACACCACCGCATACGTGAACGGACGGCTCTCCCTTGACTCTGATTCCCGGATCCCGTGCAGCCGGACGGACCTGGACGGTCCGCCTCACCGGGCACGGCGACCACACCGTCTCCGTCACCTGCAGCGTCGAGGCGTGCCGTATGCCGCCGCGGTCCAAGGACACCGCGGGCATGCGGCGCTTCGCCGCCGAGCACGCCCGCGCGCACGCCCGGCTCGCCACCGTCCGCCCGCACGCCGCGTGCGCCTGCCGCGCCGCCGAATGCGCCTTCCACGACAGCACTCGGTCCGGTTGTTCGGGTACGCCGATGCTCGTCCTCGTCCACAACCCGGCCATCGGCCAGGTGTGGACGCTCGCCGAGGTCTGCCAGGAGTGCGCGCGGCTGATCCCGCACATCACCGTGCTCGGCCGCGCCCAGCGTCCGGCGACCGCTGCTGCGGCCGGCGCGGCCGGCGCCCCGACTCCGGCGGTCTCCGCCGGGCCGGCCGCGGCCGCCCGGGTGGCCGTACCCGGCGGTTTCTCGTCACCCGAGGCCGCACCGGAGGCCGTGGCCCGCCGCCGTCCCCACCGCGGCGGTCCCCGGCGTACCCGCTGAGCGGGCGCGGCGACGGATCAGGCCCGCACCGGAGTCTTCGTACCCGCGGCATCGGGCACGGGCGTCGCGGCCGCCTCCTTCACCGAGGGTTGCGGGGCGGTGTACATCACCGACCCCTGCCGATGCTCCTTCTCGATGACGCCCTTCTTGGCGAGGCCCTCCAGGGTGTTGCGCACCACCGGAGTGGACGTCGCGCGATCGGCGTGGGCGGCCGTCAGTTCGGCGGCGACCTCGCTGACCATGCGGGGCTCGGCGGCGCCGACCAGGAGGGCGAGCACGAGCTCGCGCAGCGGCGGCTCCCCGGTCCGGCCGGATGCGGTTCCGGCGGGCTTCTCCGCGGCGGGCTTCTCCGCCGTGCTCTTCGCCGGGGGCCTCTTGCGCCCCGAGGCCTTCGGCTCCGCTGACTTCGACGCCGCTGACTTCGGCGCCGCGGTGTCGCGCACGGCGGTGTCCCGCGCACCGGCCTCCCGTGCCGGGGCTTCCGGCGCCGCGGTCACGTGCACCGCGGTGTCCTGCGCTGCGGTCTTCTGTGCCCCGGCCTCGTGTGCCCCGGCCTCGTGCACCCCGGTGTCCCGCGCCGCCGTGTCCTGAACTGCGGCTTCCCGCACCGCGGGTTCCTGTGCGGCGGCGTGCCCGGCCGCCGTCTTCCGCACCGCCGTGTGCGGCGCGGTCTTGCGCGCCGCCGCCTTCGCGGGCCGGCGCGCCACCGGCGTGCCGCTCCGCGCACCCCTACCGCCCACCCTCGCGGCAGGTGCGGCCGCGGGTACGGGGACCTCGGCGGTCCCGGTCCCGGGTACCTCGGCGGGCGTGTCGGCGGAGGACTGCGCCGCGGGCCGCGCCGCCTTCCTGCCGCTCGTCGTACCACCGCCGGTCCTCTTCCCGCGCCGAGGCCGCGGTACGGACCCCGGCAGCGCCGACCGCGCGGGTCCGGCCTCCACGGAGTCGGTGCTCTCCGCCGCCGCCCCACCGGCGGTGGTCCCCGGCAGCGCCCCCTGCAGACCGCTCAGCCAGTTCTCGTCCGCCTTCAACTGCTCCAGGCGTACCTCCAGCTCGGCGATCCGGGCGGAAACGTCCTCCTGTTCCTTCCGGTTGGTCTCCAGGTCGCTGGCGAACCGCTGCGCGTACAGGCTCTGGATGGGCATGGTGTCCGGCTCGTCGGCCATATCTGCTCGCTCTCCTCGTACCTGTTGTGGTGTTGCCGGATGCTACTCACCACGAGGTTGCCGTAGGTCCTTCCCCGCAAGATCCGCTTCCACTCGGGCCGCACCCCGCACGACAACAAAAGAAACGATCCGCCGCGCCCGCGGTCACGCGTCCGCCCGCCCGGCGCGCTCCGCTTGCGCCCGGCGCGGCGTGCCGGGATCCCGGGGCGGGTGGTTCTAACCTCTGCGCATGGCTGAGATGTTCGATCACATTCCCCAGGTGTGGACCGCGGCCCGGCTGCGCGCGGCGCTGGCGGACGTACCCGACGACACACCGATCCACATCGGAGTCGCGGACGGACCGGGCGACTTCGAGGGGTACGGCGAGTTCGTCCTCGTCGATGCGGAACCCGTCGAGATGGAGACCGACTCCGACACCCCGGGCGAGACCGGGCCGCAGGTGCGGTTCACCCTCTTCGCCGACGCCGAGGCAGGTGCGTACCACCTCGACGTCGACTGACGCTCCGGGCGCGCGTCCGCATCGTGAGACCCGATGGACGCGCGCCGGGCCCATCTGCCACCTTCGGTGTCCATGCAGCGTCAGCCGATGATTATCGACGACGGCGTGCCGACACCGAGTTGACCGGGCCGACCCGCCCGGCAGCCCACCGTCCGCACGCCAGACCTCTCGCACTCCGCGAGGGGTCTTTTTGTTTTCCGCCCACGACAGGAGCCAAGCCCGATGTCCGACACCAGCGTCCTCGAACTCCCGCCGCACCAGCTCGCGACCGGTCCCCGCCGCCTCCTCGTACGGCTCCGGCACGGCCACGGGGCGCTCGCCCGGGTGGCCTGTGTCCTGAACAACCACCGCGTCGAGACGTTCACTTACGAATCGGCCGAACCCGGCCTGGCCACCGTCGAGGTCGTGGTGCCGGCGGCCGAGGAGGAACGGGTCCAGGCCCGGCTGCGCCGGATGGTCGGCGTCATCGCGGTCTCGGTGGTCTGATCGAGGTCTTCGCGCGGACGCTGTCCGGGTACGACGACCACTCCGCGATCGGGCGCGAACCGAACCCCCGGTGCCGTGGGGAACGGCGACGCCGCGGCGCCGGGGCGTCGACAGCGGCAGGAGAGGCCGCACGCTCGCCTCCCGAACGGGGGAGCCGATGAGCGGCGCGTGCGCGCCCGGACACGCGCCTGCGCGCCTCCGCGCGCCCCCGCAGGAGGGATGACCGACGGACGCCACCCCCCTGACCATGAACTGCCGCCGACGGCCGAGCGACCGCCACCGCGGGGCAGGACCGGCGTGCCACGACCTTTCGAAGCAACTCGGTCATCACAGGGGGAACGATGGGACGACGCTGGCTGGTCACGGGATGCTCCTCCGGCCTCGGGCACGCCCTGGCCACCGCCGCGGCCCGCGCCGGTGACGAACTGGCGGTCACCGCTCGCAAGACCGCCGACCTGGAGGACCTGGCCGCCGCCTGGCCCGGCCGCATCATCCCGATCCCGCTCGAACTGCGCGACGCCGCCTCCTGCGAAGAGGCCGTCCGCACCGCCGCCGACCGCCTCGGCGGCATCGACGTCCTCGTCAACAACGCCGGCATCGGACTGTTCGGCGCGGTCGAGGAGGTCTCGGACGCCGAGCTGCGCGACCAGCTGGAGACCCTCGTGGTGGGCCCCTGGCGGCTCACCCGGCTCGTCCTGCCACTGATGCGGGCCCAAGGACACGGTCACATCCTCAACGTCTCCTCCGTGGCCGGCCGGATGGCCTTCCCGGGCCTGGGCGCCTACGTCGCCGGCAAGCACGCCCTGGAAGGCATGAGCCAGGCCCTGGCCGCCGAAGCCGCCCCCCACCGCATCCGCGTCACCGTGCTCGAACCGGGCATGTTCGCCACGCGCTACGGCACCTCCATGACCCAGGCGCACGACCGGATCCCGGCCTACGACGGAACCAACCGCGACATGCTCGAAGGCGCCCGCGGCCTCGCCGACCACCCCGAGACCGGCCGCCCCGAGGACTTCGCGGCACGCGTCCTCGCGATCGTCGCCGCCGAGACCCCCACGCCCCTGCGGATCCCGGTCGGCGACGACGCCTACGGATACCTGGACCTGGCCGAACAGGCCTCCCGCGAGGAATTCGCCGCGGCCCGCGCCCTCACCCGGACCCCGCCCCCGGCCTGACGCCACCGACCACGGGTCCGCGTACGCTCGTCCCGTGCCCGCCTCACGTCTCCACCGCGTCGCCGTCCTCGTACTCGAAGGGGCGAAGCCGCTCGACGTCGGTATCCCCGCGCAGGTCTTCACGACCCGCGCGAGCATGCCGTACGAGGTGCGCGTGTGCGGCGCCGCGCCGGGTCTCGTGACCGGCGGCGACGGCCTCTCGTACCACGTGACGCACGGGCTCGACGCCCTCGCGTGGGCCGACATCGTCTTCGTCCCGGGCTACCGCTTCCCGGACCGCGACGACCCGCCGCCGGCCGTCATCGAAGCCCTGATCGCCGCCCACGACCGGGGTGCCCGGCTCGCCGCCATCTCGACGGGCGCCTTCGCGCTCGCCGCCACGGGATTGCTCGACGGCCGGCGCGCCACGACCCACTGGCACTACACCCGGGCCCTCGCGGCCCGGCATCCCCTCGTCCGGGTCGACGAGAACGTCCTGTTCGTCGACGCGGGCAGCCTCCTCACCTCGGCCGGCGCCGCCTCCGGCATCGACCTGTGCCTGCACATCCTGCGCGGCGACGTCGGCGTGTCCGCGTCCAACCACGCGGCCCGCCGACTGGTCGCGGCCCCCTACCGCAGCGGCGGCCAGGCGCAGTACGTGCCGCGCAGCGTGCCCGAGCCGCTCGGCGAGCGGTTCGCCGCCACACGCGAGTGGGCGCTCCACCGGCTCGGCGAGCCCCTCACCCTCGACGTACTCGCCCGGCACGCAGGAGTCTCACCCCGCACGTTCTCGCGACGCTTCGCCGAGGACACCGGATACACGCCGATGCAGTGGGTCATGCGCGCCCGGATCGACGTGGCCCGCGAGCTGCTCGAACGCTCGCAGCGCGGCGTGGAGCAGATCGCCGCCGATGTCGGTCTCGGCACCGGCGCGAACCTGCGGACACACTTCCAGCGCATCCTCGACACCACCCCCAGCGAGTACCGGCGCACCTTCACCCAGGGCGAGTAGGTCACCGTCCGCCGCGCCACCGCCTGGCGAGATCCTTTTGAACCGTGGCGATCACGCCGCTGTCGCCGGCGCGCGCCGGGCGCGAACCTGATGGCGAACGAAAGGGACATCGCTCATGACTCGCATCGCCATCAACGGATTCGGCCGCATCGGCCGCAACGTGCTCCGCGCGCTCCTCGAACGCGACAGCGACCTCCAGGTCGTCGCCGTCAACGACCTCACGGAGCCCGCCACCCTCGCCCGCCTGCTCGCCTACGACACCACCTCCGGCCGGCTCGGCCGCCCGGTGACCGTCGAGGGGAACGACCTCCTCGTCGACGGCCGCCGCATCACGGTGCTCGCCGAGCGGGAGCCCGAGCAGCTGCCGTGGGCCGAGCTCGGCGTCGACCTCGTGCTGGAGGCCACCGGCCGGTTCACCTCGGCCGAGGCCGCCCGCGGGCACATCAAGGCGGGCGCGCGGAAGGTACTGGTCAGCGCCCCGTCCGACGGCGCCGACGTCACCCTCGCGTTCGGCGTCAACTCCGACGCCTACGACCCGGCCCTGCACACCATCGTCTCGAACGCCTCGTGCACGACCAACGCGCTCGCGCCGTTGGCCGCCGTACTCGACGACCTCGCCGGCATCGAGCACGGCTTCATGACGACGGTGCACGCCTACACGCAGGAGCAGAACCTGCAGGACGGGCCGCACCGCGACCCCCGCCGCGCCCGCGCCGCCGCCGTCAACATCGTGCCGACGACGACGGGCGCCGCCAAGGCGATCGGCCTCGTGCTGCCGAACCTCGACGGCAAGCTGTCGGGCGACTCGATCCGCGTGCCGGTCCCGGTGGGTTCGATCGTCGAACTCAATACGACCGTCGCCCGCGAGGTCTCGCGCGAGGAGGTCCTGGAGGCCTACCGTGCGGCGGCGCGGGGACCGCTGGCCGGCGTGCTGGAGTACTCGGACGACCCGCTCGTGTCCTCCGACATCACCGGCAACCCCGCCTCGTCGATCTTCGACTCGGCCCTGACCCGCGTCGACGGCCGCCAGGTCAAGGTGGTCGCCTGGTACGACAACGAGTGGGGCTTCTCGAACCGCGTGATCGACACGCTCACGCTCCTCGCCACCCGCTGACCCGGACGCCGCGGCTCCGGTTGGCGCCGCGGCCCCGGTTGGCGCCGCGGGCCCCGGTTGGCGCCGCGGGCCCCGGGCCGGCCTCACGGGGCCGGCCGGAGCGCGGGGGCCGGTCGCTCCGGGGCGGCTCGTCCCTGGCGGCACCCCCGGCAGGCGTCACGCCACGGGATGCAGGGACGTGACCGCCCGATCCGGTTTCCCCGGTACCCGACTCGGGTACGCCGGGGCTCTAAAGGTCCCCGTAGCGCATGCGCCCCAGGGCCGTCATCGGCCGGTCGTGGGCGGCGACGGGATTCGGGAGGCACGTGGAGCCGGTCAGGTAGCGGTCCACGGCGGCTGCCGCGGACCGGCCCTCGGCGATGGCCCACACCACCAGTGACTGCCCCCGGCCCGCGTCGCCCGCGACGAACACTCCGGGCGCGTGCCCTCCGCCCGCCGCGAAACCGGCGTCCCGCGCGAAGTTTCCGCGCTCGTCGAGCTCCAGCCCCAACTCCTCGCGCAGGCCGCCCGCCCGCTCCGGGCCCGAGAAGCCGAGGGCCAGCAGGACCAAGCCGGTCGGTATCACGCGCTCAGTGCCGGCCAGGGGGCCCCGGGCCACCGGCTCGACCGCGGTCAGGTGCAGGGCCCGTACCCTCCCCGACGCATCCCCCTCGAAGCGCAGGGTGGCGCTGGAGAACAGCCGGGGGTCGCGGCCGGCGCGCCCGCGGGCCTCCTGGTGGGCGTGGGAGATCCGGTACGTCCTCGGGTACACCGGCCAGGGCTCGCCCTCGGTCCGGCCCGGACCGGGCTCGGGGTTGATGTCGAGCTGGACCACCGAGATCGCACCCTGGCGCAGAGCCGTCCCCAGGCAGTCGGAGCCGGTGTCACCGCCCCCCACGATCACGACGTGCCGGCCCTCGGCGGTGACGGGTGACAGCGCATAGTCGCCCTCGCGGACCCGGTTGGCGCAGGTCAGGTAGTCCATGGCCTGGTGGATGCCGAGCAGGGCGCGGCCGGGGACCGGCAGTTCCCGGCGTTCGCCGGCGCCGATCGCGACGACGACGGCGTCGCACCGGCTCCGCAACGCGGCCGCGCTGGTCCGGGCCGCGCCGCCGACGCCCGCTGTGTCGCGCCTGCCGGCGCCGGTGCCGCTGCCCGTGCCGGCGCCCGTAGGGCCGATGTCCCCGGGCCGACCCTCGCCCCGGTCCCCTTCCCGGCCTCCGTCCGCGCCGCCGACATCCGTACCCGTGACGAAGAGGGTGCCCTCGTCCCGCATCTGCTCGATCCGGCGGTCCAGCTGCGCCTTCTCCATCTTGAACTCGGGGATGCCGTAGCGCAGCAGCCCGCCGACCCGGTCGGCCCGCTCGTGCACCGTCACCGCGTGCCCGGCCCGGGTCAGCTGCTGCGCCGCGGCCAGGCCCGCCGGTCCGGAGCCGATGACGGCCACGGTCTTGCCGCTGCGCCGCTCGGGCGGCCTCGGCGCCATGTACCCGCGCCGCCGGCCCTCGTCCACGATCGTCTGCTCGACGTTCTTGATGGTCACCGGATCCGCGTTGATCGTCAGGACACAGGCATCCTCGCAGGGGGCCGGACACAGCCGGCCCGTGACCTCCGGGAAGTTGTTGGTCGCGTGCAGCCGCTCGTAGGCGGCCTCCCAGTCGCCGCGCGCCGCGAAGGCGTTCCACTCGGGTATGAGGTTCCCGAGAGGACAGCCGGTGTGGCAGAACGGAATGCCGCAGTCCATGCAGCGGTCGGCCTGCCGGGAGACGAGCGGCAGCAGCGCCTGACCCGCGTGGACCTCGCGCCAGTCGCCGAGCCTCTCCTCGACGGGGCGGGCCGGCACGGCCTCGCGGGGAATCCTGAGGAAGCCGAACGGATCGGTCACGCGCCGCCTCCCTCGGTCGTTCGCGGGCGGGGTGCACGGCGCGCACCGTGCTGCTCGTGAGCCTTCTGTGGCGGTTCGACCAGATTACGCCGACTGGGCCGCAGTGACATGGGCAAAGACGCCCTGGTGACAGGATCGGACGCAGTACGTACGGAACGTGCTGATCCGCCCCTGCGGAAGCTTCGCGAGCGGCGCCGTCACCTGCGCAGCAGCGCGCAGACGAAGTCCTCCTGGACGTCGCGGACCTGGGCCAGCAGGTCGGGGTTGCTGGTGAGGGAGGTCTGCGTGGTGATCGTGAAGGTCAGCGAGCGCCGGCCGTCCGCCGTGGCCGCCGCCAGCTGCGTGTAGCCGGGCGTGTTACCGGTGTGGCCGTACACCGCTCCGCAGCGCGTGCTGTAGCGGTAGATGGCCAGTCCCGCCTCCGTCCGGCCGGGCCCGGGCGGCTGGGACAGTGCGCCGGGGATGAACCGGAACTGCTGCCGGCGGGTCCCCTCCGAGATCAGCGCGCCACCCGCGTAACCCCGGATGAACGCGGTCAGGTCCTTCGGCGTCGAGACGATGCCCCCCGCCGCCCAGGCCCCGGAGGCGCTGATGGCCTCACTGACATCGACGGGCCCGTCCTGCGGGTCGATCTGGTAGCCGTGGAGGAAGGGGGCAGGCAGTCGGTACCCCTGCGGCAGGCTCGTGGCGTCCAGGCCGAGCGGCTCGTAGACCAGCTCGCGCAGCAGCGCCTCGTAGCGGCGTCCGGTGGCGGCCTCGGCCATCAGGGCGACGGCGATGTTGTCGGAGTTGGAGTACTGGTAGTGGCTGCCCGGCCGGAATTCGAGGTCCTCGTCGGCGACGAACTCCAGCAGCCGCCGGGAGTCGAAGCGGTGGCGGGGGTCCTCGGAGACGATGTCGATGAACTCCGGGGACGCCGAGTAATCGGGCAAGCCACTGGTGTGGTTCAGCAGTTGACGCAAGGTCACCTCGTGCCACGCGGCCGGTTGGCCGGGCAGTACCTCGCCGATCGTGTCGTCCAGGTGCAGCCGACCGCGGTCGACGAGCCCCAGGGCCACCGCTCCGCTGAACGCCTTGGCGACGCTGGCGATCCGCATGTGGTCGGTCGCCCGCGGCGGACGCCCGCTCTCCAGGTCTGCGACGCCGGCACGGTAGACCTCGGTACGGTCCCCGTCGCGCAGGACGGCGATGGCGCCGGGAGGTCCGTCGGGCCTCTCCACCAGTTCCCGCAGCTCCTGGTGGAGGGAGCCCCCGGGCGGGGGGTTGCGGTCCGATCCGGCCTGCGCGGGCTGCACGGTCGCGCCGAGCAGGGCGCCGCACACGGCGGTGGCGGCAGCCAGGCGCAGTGACGGACGCGGGCGGCGGGCCTGGCCGTAAGGGCGTGGGAACACGGAGGTACCTCCCGGGAAGACGGAGCGCGGGGGCCCACCATGGCAGGACCCGCACCCCCGCCGCCGACGACACGGCCGCACCCCGCCACCCGAAGCCCGTCCGGCCCTGCTCCCCGACGTGTGGCCCGTCCGCCCCACCCTCGGGCCTTCCCGCCTTTTGGCCCGTCCCGCTGTCCCGTGGGAGGGTGGAAGTCGGGGCCGCCCACCCCGCGCGGCCCGGTCGAACCCATGGACTCCGCCATGACCCAGCACCCGACCCCCGCCTCCCGCACCGTGCCGAAGGCGCTCGCGGGCGCCGCACTCGCCCTCCTGCTCGCCGCACCGGCGGTGGCCGCTCCGGTGGTCGACCGGGATCCGGTACCTGCGCAGGCCGTCGCCCGTATCCAGCAGGCCGCACTGTCGATACCCGCCATCGGGGTGTCCGACCTGGCCGTGATCCCGTACCGGGGCAGTCCCGACGACGCGCCGGGCACCCGTATCCAGGACCGCGGCGCCGCGGCCAGCCCGTACGGACCCCGCGGCGGCGTCGGCCCCGGAGACGTGGGCAACTACATCGTGACCGCCCACCGCGTCTCGGCCGGCGGACCGCTGTGGTCGCTGCCGGCGCTGAAGACGGGCGCGTCCGTGTTCGTGACCGCGGACGGCGTGCGGTACGAGTACGTCATCACCGCGACGCGGACGACGTCCTTCCGGTCGCCTGCCTCCATGGACGCGCAACGCGCCGCGGTCCCCGGCTCTCCGGGCACCGCCCCCACGCGGGCGATGATCACCGTGAGCACCTGCCTGACACCCGAGGACGACGCGGCGGGCAACTTCTGGCGTGACGCCCAGAACAACCCCGAACACCGCCTCGACAAGATCGGCGTCCTCACGGCAACGACCCCTGCCGAGCGATGAGCTGCCCCGCCGTCGGCGGGCAGAGGGCGAGAAGCATCGCAGCGGAAACGGTCGGTCCCCCGCGCCGGGGCGGCTGCGGTCCGGCCGCCTACCGCATCAGCTCGATGTGGGGATGCTCCGGCGCCGCCGGGCAGATGTGGAGCTGCTGTTCGTAGCCGCTGCCGATCTGGACCGCGGTCGGTTGCCACATGTCGCGATGGCGCTGGTCGGTGGAGGACGCCGCACCACGGCCAGGGGCCAGTAGGCGGACCGGAGCCCGACTGGCGCCCCTGGCCGCGTGGGCGGCCGGCCTCGCAGAAGAGGAGCCGGTGCTCCTCCGGTGGCGCGTTCAGCGATGGTGAATGCCCCCGCGCGCCGGGGCGGCGACTCTTGCCCGGCATCATCCCGCGGAGCAGAGTCCGTGCCCAGCACAGCAGAGCGTCGGCACGATCCCTGCGTCCCGGAGGAGCACGATGAACCGATCGCTTGCCAGAGCCTGGTTTCTCGCCCTGGTAACGGCCGTAGCCGCGGTAGGAGTAACCCTGGCACCCGCACAGACGGCCCGAGCCGACCCCGCCGGGGTACTTCGCACCCTCGACTGGGAGCAGTCCGCGGACCGTACCCTCCCCACCTCGGCGCCCACGGGACTCAACAAGCAGTGGGGGACGGCGTACGGCGCCACCAACGTCACGGCTCCCGTGCGGGACGGCTCCCACGCCGCCCGCTTCGAACTCCGCAAGACCGACCCGGTCGTCTCCAGCAGCAAGCGCGCGGAAATATCCCAGCGTGACGAGCAACCCGCCGGCGCCGAACGCTGGTACGGCTTCAGCATCCAGCTCCCCTCGACCTGGGCGGCCGACAGCTCCGCTGAGATCGTCAGCCAGTGGCACCAGTGCGACTCCGGCTGCCCCGGCGGCTCCCCACCCCTGGCGCTGCTCACCGACGAAGGCCGGTGGAAGGTCGACTTCCGAGGCGAGATCATCGATCTGGGCCCCTACACGACGGGAGTTTGGGCCGACTGGGTCTTCCACGTGACCTGGCGGACGGACAGCTCCGGCCTGCTCCAGGTGTGGAGGAACGGCGAGCGCGTCGTGCATCGCACGGGCGCGACGCACGGAGGGGGCCCGTACTCGCCCTACTTCAAGTTCGGGATCTACAAGTGGGACTGGAACACCGGCGCTCCCTCCAGCACTACGGCGCGCGTCATGTACTACGACGCCCTGCGTCTGGGCGATGAACGTGCCGCCTACCAGGACGTCTCCCCGCAGCGGTCCTGTACGCGGCCGGTTGCCGTGACGGCCGCGTCGGCGACCACGTACGAGCCGGCCAACCCTCCGGCCGGCGCGGTCGACGGCGACCTGGTGACACGCTGGTCCGGCCAGGGCTTCGGGGCAGCCCTGATCATCGACACCGGCGCCGTCCGTCAACTGTGCGGCGCCTCTACCGCCTGGCACCGCGGAAACCTCAGGTGGAACGACTACACGATCCACGCCTCACCGGACGGAATCTCCTACAGCAAAGTCTGGGAAGGCCGCAGTTCAGGGACGACCCTGTCGCCCGAAACCGTGTTCTTCGGCCAAGGGTCCAGGGACGCGCGGTACCTGAAGATCTCCTTCTGGGCCAACCCCGAGAACGACTGGGCGAGCATCACGGAAACCCGACCGCTGGGCGGGTAGGGAAGTCGCGCGCCAGGGGCAGGGGCGCGCGAACGTGTCCGGGGGCGCGATGAGTCGCTCCCGGACACGGGGCGCGCGGACGGCGGTGGCTCCGCAGGTCGCGGGAGTGCTGCCGGTGGGGATCGGTCAGCGGTGCCGGCGGCGCAGGAGCGCGAAGGCCGCGACGGCCGCGACGGCGGCGAGGGTCAGCAGCAGTGCGCTTTCCACCAGTTGCAGCGGCCAGAAGTGGGACTCGGGATGGTAGCGGCTCCCGATGCTGTCGGCCGGACCGGAGAAGTCCCAGTGGTCCCCGCCGTGCGCCGGACCGTCGAGGGCGGGCCAGAGCCGGGGGCGGAGCTGCACGACGACCGTCCCCACGATCCCGACCGCGGTCACGGCCGCGGCCATGGCGGGCACCGTGCGTCCGATCAGCAGGCCGGCCAGGGCGCCGACGGCGATGCCCAGGAGGGCGTAGCCCACCGCCACCGGCCCGATCGCCCCGTAGACGGGAATTCCGTACCACGGGATCGGGTACCAGGTGTCCAGTGTTTCCCGCCGGGTCCAGGCCACCAGCAGCACGAACGCGGGCAGGACGAGCAGTACGGCGGCGACCGGCACCGCCAGTCTGGCGGCCAGCCAGCGGGCCGGACTGACCGACTGGGTCCACTGGAGTCGGTAGGTGCCGGCTTCGAACTCGCGCCCGATCAGCGGGCCCGCGACGAACGCACCGAGGAGAAGGGGCAGCGCACTCACGGCCAGCGCGACGAAGAAGAACACCTTGTCGACATACAAGCTGCGGGAGAGGAAGCCGCGAACCCGGATGCCGCATCCGGGCACGGTGTGCTCCACCTCGCAGCCGGTCGCGGCGAGGTCCTCCGCCAGCGACTGGACGTACCAGCGGCCGGTGGGCAGGGCGATGGCGGCGAGCAGCGCCACGGCGATCGCGGCCCACACGGCGTGGCGGTGCAGACCGACGGTGACTCGAAGGGGTCCGCGCAGGTCGGGGAAGGTCATGCCGCTACCTCCACGGGCGGGATGAGCAGGGCCGGGACGTCCGGGGCGCCGAGGTGGGCGAGGACCAGTTCTTCCAGGGTCGGTTCGATGGCCTGCCAGCCGTCGCTGCCGGAGTACACGGACCCTTCCGGTCGGATCAGGGCGGTGAGTTGGCGCCCGGTGGAGCGCGAGGTGACCACGGTGTGCGGGGCCAGGTCGCGGATCGGGCCGGACACCAGGGCGTGGGCGCGCAGGAGATCCTCGACCGAGCCGCCGAGCCGGACGCGTCCACCGTCGAGCAGGAGCAGGTGGTCGCAGGCGTCCTCCAGCTCGGAGAGGATGTGCGAGGACATCAGGACGGTGGCGCCGTCTTCAGCGGCCGCCGCCAGCAGGATCCCCATCAGTTCGCGTCGGCCGAGCGGATCCACATCGGACAGCGCTTCGTCCAAGAGCAGCAGGGTGGGCCGCTTGCCGAGCGCCAGGGCGAGGGCCAGCCGGGAACGCTGGCCCCCGGACAGGGCGCGCACGCGTCGGGCGGGATCGAGGCCGCCGGCCTCCACCACCTTGCCGGCGACGGCCGGGTCCCAGCGGCCGGCATTCAGGTCGGCGCCCATGCGCAGGGTCTCGGCGACCGTCAGTTGCGGATAGAGCGGCTTGTCCTGCGCGACATAGGCAATGGCCTCGCGGGGCGGCGTCGTCAGGGTGCCCTCGGTGGGCCTCAGTACTCCCGCGGCCAAGGCCAGCAGAGTGGACTTGCCGGCACCGTTGGGGCCGATCAGGGCGCACACGCGGCCGGCGGGGAGACGGAAGGAGCAGTCCTTCAGAGCCCTATTGCCGCGGCGGAACTTCCGTCCGAGGCCTTTCGCTTCGATCGCTGCCGTCATTCTTCGTCCCCCTGGTTCGGTGCACTGCCGGATCCGCTCAGTACGGAGGTGAACAGTGCGGTGATGTCGTCCTGCTCCAGGCCCGCCCGCCGGGCCCGTGCCAGCCACTGAGCGAGCTCGGTGCGCAGCGCCCCGTCCGCCGCCCTGCCCTCGCCCAGCGTGCGGCGGACGAAGGTGCCGAGCCCTCGGCGGCCCTCCACCAGGCCCTCACGTTCGAGTTCCCGGTACGCCTTGAGCACGGTGTTGGGGTTGATGGCCAGGGCCTCGACCACCTCGCGGGCAGTGGGCAGTTGGTCTCCGGGCTCCAGCAGGCCCAAGCGAAGAGCCTGTTTGGTCTGCTGCACGATCTGGAGATAGGTGGCCACACCACTGCGCCGGTCGATGCGGTACTCGATCACGCCGGTTCATCCTCCTTTCACTAAGGAAGTAGTGAAAGAGTGGCGTGCGGGGGTCCCCACTGTCAAGAGCGCCCGTAGCGCCCGCGATGACGGGCACGCCGGCCCTCAACCCGTCGTCTCCGGAGCCGCGTTGCAGGTCGGCACGAGGGGCACCCTGCCCGGGCCGTGGCCCGAGCGGGGTGCCCCCCGTTGCGGAGCGGGCTCCGGCTCAGCAGCCACCGCAGTTGTAGAACGTCACGTCCCAGTGGTTGCCCTCGTCGGCGTAGATGTTGCCGGCTCCGGACTTCCACTGCGGGGCGCCGTCACCGCGTACACCGATGTAGGTGAACGTGTTCCTCACGTAGTTCCCGAGGCAGGTGTACTTGCTGAAGTCGAGCTTGTAGCCGTTCCAGTGCGAGTACGTGCCACCGGCGTGGCCGGTCTCGGTGCCGCCGGTGATGTTCAGGGCGCAGCCGCTGGCGCTCCTGAGGGTCTGGGCGCCTTGGGCGGTGGCGAGGTTGAGCTGGTCGAAGGAGGTGCAGGTGGCGTTGTTCCGGTTGGAGCAGCCGCCGGACGAGGACCATGTGATTCCGGAGTTGCGGAACATCGAGGTGGCCGTGGCGTGGCTGATCTTGGTGGCGGCGTGTGCGTCGGTCGCACCGCCGAGGACGCCCATTCCGGGGGCGAAGAAGACACCGAGCACGAGCGCGAGGACGGTGAGGACCGCGCGAAGGGGGTTTCCCCGGGGGCGGCTTGAGGCCGTGACACCGGCCTGGGGAGCGAGGGGGGCCTGCGGAGTTTTCATACGGTTTCTTCTCCGGGTGCGGGATTTCGGTGGATGGGTGCTGTGCTGATGCGTGCGGCGGTGCGGGGCGGCTGACCGAGGGGTCTACCCGCGTCGACTCGTTGGCGCGGAAGGCCCCGGGGATGCCGTCCGGGAGAGGGGGAGGGGGAGCGGGAGCGGGTGAGGGGGGGAGAGGTCAGGCGGCGGAGCGGAAGGCCGGCAGGTATCCGCCGGAGTGGCCCGTGGCCGTGGGGTGGTAGCTGTTGGAGACGGGCACCGAAACGCTGTGCAGCCACGCGTCGCCCGAGCAGATCTCGTGGCCGGTGAACTCGTCCACGACGCTGGAGTAGGAGAATCCCGCGTTGGCGGCCTGCTTCGCGAGCATGCCGTTGAGGGCGTCGCTGCCCCGGTTGATCGCAGCGCGCTCGGTTTCGCTCAGGCCGGCGATGCAACCGCCGCTCAGCTTGTAGAAGCGGGGGTAGCCGAGGACGACGACATGAGCCTGCGGCGCCTTGCTGCGGATGGCGCCGTAGAGCGACGAAAGGCTCCCCGGCAGAACGTTGTTGACCTGGGCGACGGCGTTGTTCACCGCGCTCACGCAGGTCGCCTCGCTCTGCAGGACGCAGGTCTGCATGACGTTCGCGAACCCGACGTCGTTTCCGCCGGCGGTGACGCTGACGAGCGTGGTGGAGCTGTTGAGCGGAGTCAGCTGGCTGTTCTTGACCGTACTGGTCGTCGCTCCCGAACAGGCGGTGAAGGAGAACGAGACCGGGGCGTTGGCCGCCGCCCACAGGGACGGGTAGGCCTTGCTGCTGCGCTGGCAGCTGCCGCTGTCGGGCAGGTAGCTGCCGGCGCCCACTCCCGAGGAGTAGGAGTCGCCGAGAGCGACGAAGCGCTCCCCTGCTGTCGTGGCGGCGGAGGCCTGCTGGGTCAGCCCCAGGGTCGCGGCCACCAGCGTCAGCAGGGTGGGTAAAACCTGTCTCGCGCTGGGCGTGTGCATGACAAGCAACTCCTCGGTGTGTTGTGGGGATCGGGAGTTGCTGAAGCGTCACACTTGTAGCAGTGATCGACGCTCTCGCGATAGGAGTGGGAAGCGGCTAGTTTCCGCGCTCCGCCGAGGGGCGATGCCGACCCGTGCCCCGCGCGGAGAAGCCCGGCCTCCGGTGCTGCCCGCCCGAGCGCGCCGGTCGCGTACTGGAACTGGGGACCGCCGCGCCCGCCCCAGCCCGGCGCACTGCCATGGGGCGGCGGGCATGTCGTCGCCGTCCTCGTACCTCGCGCGTGCCGTCGAAGGGGCGCGGGCATCGCCACGTCGGTTCTCCGGCGTCCGTGACCATGCGGACGAGGGTGTGCCGACGGATGGACCTCGTCGTAACTCACCGCGCACTGCCCACCGCCCGCCGGCGCCTCGCACGCGACCGTGCAGGCCGGCCCGAAGCGTGCGGAGACGATGGTTCGCGGGGCGGTGATGGGCATGCTCGTACGTCAGCCGACCAGGGGTGAGCGGCGGTCCGAAGCGCCAGCCGGCAGCCGGGCTTCCTGGTGCGACGTCGGATGGCGGCGCACGACGTACATCGCGCACCGCTCCCCTCGGGCGACCCCGCCGATCCTGCGACAGCCGCCTGCGCCGCGATGCGCCCGCGGCGCGGTGACGGGCATCGGACCGGAATCGGGACCGGAGCCGGGAATCGGACAGGGTCCCGCCGGGCGCGGTCGCGTCCGGCAGGACCCTTCGTCATGCCCCGGCGCAGGGTCAGGCGGTGTGCAGGGTCAGTCCGTAGCGGTTGAGGATCTCGTTGACGGGCTGGAACCAGGTCTCGCCGCCGGAGGAGCAGTTGCCCCAGCCGCCGGAGGTGACGCCCTGGGCCTGGTCCCCGCTGATGAACGCGCCACCGGAGTCGCCGCCCTCCGCGCACACGCTGGTCTTCGTCATCTGGTGCACCGCACCCTGGCTGTAATTGACGGTCTGGTTCTTGGCCAGGACGGCGCCGCAGTGCCACCGAGTGGTGGAGCCGGAGCGGCAGATCGACGCGCCCACGGGCGCCTCGGCCGAGCCGCGTACCAGTCGGTCCGGGACGGCGCCCCAGCCGAGCACCACCGGTACCGTCCACCAGCCGCTGTGGATGCTCGCGTACGCGTAGTCGTCGCCGGGGAACGAGGAGCCCTGGAAGGTGGCCATGGCGGAGCCGTCCCAGCCTCGTATCGCCGCACCGGCGCGTCCGCAGTGACCGGCCGTCACGAAACCGCCGTGTACGGAGAAGCCGATCGAGCAACGGACGTTGCCGGTGTAGTACGGGTCGCCACCGACGGTTCCGGCGGCGTACGTGCGGGGCGCGTCGGCGGTCTCGGCCGTGGTGACGGGGACGGTGCCGCGCGCCTTCTCCACGAAGGCGCGAACGGCGGGTGCGTCGCGCTCGGCACGGACGACGGTGACGACGACGCTGTTGGCGCGGGGGTCGACGTGCCAGCCGGCCACGCCTGCGGGGGCGGAGAGCGTGTCCAGCCGCGCCTTCGCCCGGTCGAGCGCGGCCGCGCTGTGCTGGACGATCCGGGTGTCGGCGCCGAGCGCGCGCACCTCGACCTCCTCGGTGCGGTCGGTGAGGGCGACGACGAGCCGTCCCGTGGCCGGCTCGTACCACGACCCGCCGTACGCGTCGCCGGCGGCCTGTCGGGCGGGCGTCTCGACGGCGGTGGCGGCCTTCTCCGCACGCAGCCGCTCCTCGGCCTGCGAGGCGGTCAGTCCGAGGTCGCGGCGCAGCGCGTCGAGCAGTCCGTCCGAGGCGGAGGGGGAGGACGGGCGCGGCTCGGGCAGGGGTGCGGCGGTAGCGGTGCCGAGGGAGCCGAGGCCGAGGACCAGCATCAGCGCCGCGGCGGCGGAGCTGAGGGGCACGGTGCGTTTCACGAGACCTCCTGGTGTGGGGCACAGAAAGGTTGAGAGCGCTCTCAAGAGTTCGGCGGTCACACTAGCCCTAGATTTCTGACAGGTCCATACCAACTTCCGGCCGTCGGCGGCTCCTCCTCCACTCCCGCCCGCGGGCATGCCGGAGCCCGGCGCGCCGACTTCGGGTCCGTGAGCGCGTGCGCATCTCGGCCGACACACCACAAGGTCGGTACCAAACCCCGACGAACCTGATGAACGGCAAGAACGGCCCTGCTTAGCCGACCGGTGAAGGGCCGGTTGGGTGGCCGATTTCCGCAGGCCAGCCAGGTCGCCACCTGGTCAGGAACTCGGTCCAGTCCTTACGCAAGAAGTTCGGATCCAGGGGCTTCAGACGTATTTGGTGCGGCCATTCCGTCCACCACACCTCGAACTGGGTGACGACGCCTTCCGTTGGCCAAGCCTCTGTCTCTTCAGGCAGGAGAAGTACGTCGACGAAGCCCTCCACCTCAAGCCCGATGTCTACGACCACGCCGATTGTCCCCGGCCGGGGAACGTGGACGACCGTTCCCGTGAACACCTGCCCAAATCGCAACTGGGCGCGGATTCGGCCCCACTCGACATGACTGATCACAGCACATCATCGCACTGCGAGTACGCGCCGGAAGAAAGGTTGCGCGACAAGCTGAGCCGCGGGGCGAGTTGATGCACGGTGGGGCGAAAATCTTGGCGATGCGGCTGAGGGCGGTGCTGTCGTGCGCGCTTGGGCGAGAGATCCGTCATCTCGTGCAGGGCGAAGCTGGCCCTGGGGGAGGTGCCGGCCTCCGTGGTCGGTTTGCCGACGTAAGGGCTGTCCCGTGATCGGGGTGCCTGCTCAACGTACGGTTTGCGAGGCGGTGTGCTCGGTGGTGGAGCCGTCCAGGCACAGGCCGCTGCTCGACCCAGTCCGGTCGTCATCGACGCAGGAGCCCGCCGAGTGATCGTGGTGGGCCGGCCTCTTGCCGGAAACCGCGACGACTGCGTTATGTGCCGCCGCTGCCGGCGCTCGGGGGCGGCGCCGGGTGATTGCCGCTCTGGAAGGGGCGGAGGCGGAGCAGTAGTACGGGGGTATCTGGGCCCGTGGACGGAGGTTGCGCCACGGTCTCCTACGGCCGAGCAGCGGCGGCGTCGATTCCGGACGCTCGCAGCCTGTGGGCCAGGAACTCCATCTCGGGCATCGTGCCGGTGTGGGCTCCCGCCACGACCTTGCTCAGTAGGGACTTGATGTCGCCCAGGCCGATGCCGAGTTCCGCACGCAGAACGCGCATGATCGCAGCGTTCCGTGCCGATGGATCTACTTCGAGGCGCGCCGGCCCATGCTCGGAGAGCAGTCGGTCCCGCAGTTCGGCAGGCAGATCATCACCGCACGAAGCCACCGTGAACCCGCAGCTTGGACACCTGGACTCCGTGTCCCACGTCAGGGAGTCGTGCACCAGCGCTTGGACACCCCAGCATTCCGACTCGGCACCGCAGTCCTGACATCCGGCCGAATACCTGATGGATTCGAAGACCGTCGGCTCCATTCCCACCCTTCCAAAAGTCGAGGTCGAACGGCAAGGTGAGAGGTCGTTTCCTCCCGGTGTCTCATCCCGGCATCTGCGGTTGGCGGGGCTTCGGAGAGGTCGTCACCACCGTCGGTGCACGGTGGCTTTGGTGCCGGTCACCAGGCTTGCCGGTGGAACGTCATCGGCAACGACCGCGCCGGCGGCGATCACGGCGTCACGGCCAATGCTGACGCCGGGCAGGATCGTGGCACCGGCACCGATCCACACGTTCTCCGCAACGTCGATGGGCGCGCCGGTGAGGTACAGCCGCCGCTCCTGGGGATCGACCGGGTGGCCGCTGGTGATGAACGTGACCTTCGGGCCGACCATCACGCGCTCGCCGAGCCGGATACCGGCGTAGTCCAGGAACGTGCAGTTCTGGTTGATGAACACGCGCTCGGCGAGGTCGAGGTGGAGACCGTGGTCCGTGTAAAAAGGCGGATAGATCGTGACTCTCGGCGGCAGCGGCCTGCCGAGGATCTGTTCCCACAGTTCGGCCTTGCCCGCTTCGTCCTCGAAGGGCAGGACGTTCAGGCGGGAGGTGAGCCCGGTGACCCGCAGGACCCTCTCGGCCATGGCCTGGAACTCGGCGCTGTGGATGCGCATGAGACGGTCGCTGGACATGCCACGATTCTTTCTCGGTTACACGTAACGGGACAAGATCCAATCGGAGCCTTTCCTCCCGGTGCTTCATCCCGGTAACGGCGACGCCCCGAGATCACGGCCGACGCACGCGGCCCGCCGGATGTCAGCGTGCCGCGCGCCGGCCGGCCTCCTCGCGGTGCGTGTTCTTGGCCTCGAAGGAGGCGAGCGTGCTTCCCGTGATACCGGCCAGGGCGCCGATTGGCGCTCCCGCGAGCGAGGCGGAGGCCCTCGCGGTCCGAGGTGACCGCGAGGGCGTCCGGGATGCCGGAGGGCGTACGTCAGGCGAGCCAGAGCGCGCCGCGCCGGTGACGTGCCGGCGGAACGTCCACGTCGTCCGCAGCGTCGAGGGCGAGTCCGCCGGCCGAGTTCACCAGCCCGAGGACAACCCCCACCCGCCGACGCAGCCGCTGCCGTGCGCGGCGCTCCTCCACGGTGGACCAGGCGGAGACGAAACGGTCCCCGCGGTGGCGGGGGTACGAGTACACGTCCACCGTGCGGCGGACGGGGCGCGGGTGGGGCCTCCTGCGGTCGCGCGCCGCCTCGGCGAGGCTGCCGGCGCTGTAGCGGAGATCGTGGAGATCGACGGAATGCCAGGGGCTCCCGGGTGGGCAGTCGTGTACGTCCCGACCGACGGACGGGGGCAGGTGGTGAGCGGTGCGTGCCACGGGACTCCGTAGGTAGCGACCGCCAGGTATCTCCTGGCGGGCTACCTGAAGCCGGTGGGACCCGTCGCGCGTGCGTTCCTCATGCGCACAACCTATCGCCGGTGCGGCCTACCTCCGCGAGGGGGCGGGACGGACACAGGGGGCGGTGCCCGGCCCGGTGACCCCGCCGGGCGATCGGACGCACGGGTACCGAGAGGGAAGCCGTGGGCGTCTGGCGGACCGGCGCCCGCCGGCGGATCGTTGGGGGACGTGCGTTCTCCGCCGGCTCCCCGCGCGCGGACGGGTGCACCGCCGCGTACCGCCGTCCGCGCCGCCGTGGCCCGATGGCCGCGCCGCGGTGCGCACCCACGAGCCTCCGCCACCTTGAAGCCGCAGGTCAAAGGGCTGGTGTGACGGCTCCCCGGCGTCTTCGTGCTGGTCGTGGGCGGCAGTCCGCGGAAGGGATCGTCTGTCAGGTCGGCGCCGGGTCGAAATGTGTTCGACGGGATCACCGTGTGCCGGGGATCATGTGGGGGTGTCGCCAAGAGAAGCAGCAGCAAGAGAAGCCGTAACAAGAGAAACAGCAGCAAGAGAAACAGCAGCCGACGACCTGCAGAACCTTGCCGTGCTCTGGAGTGTTGGCGAGGCCCGCGCGCACGATGTCGTTGACGTTGCCTGCGCAGCACTCGTCGCCGGACTCGACAGCCCGGCACTTCGCATTCTGGCCGGATACACCCGCGCCGAGGCGGACCACGAGGTGCCGGACCTGCTTCCCTTCGTACTCGATGAGCTGGACCTCGTGTTCTACCAGCGCGACAGCGAGGCCGGTCAAGAGGCTGCCGTGCGGGTACTCGCGCACCAGCTGATGGCGGGCAAGCTGACACCACGAGACCTTGCCTTGCGTATCCACCAGCGGTTCGGTCATCAACTGCCCCTGGCCGAGCGTCTCGCGGAGCTTGATGACGAGTACGACATCGTCGAGTACGGGGACAGGACGTTGGCCGAGCTCGATGCCGAGGTCACGGCCGAAGCCCAGGCTCTGGTGCACAGCCGGCTCGACCACAACTGACTTTCGTAGGGGCGATCGGGTCCTGTGTGGGCGATCGACAGCAGGAGCAGGGAGCTGAACCGTCCGGTTCTCGCGCACTGCGGGTCGGCGGCCCGCCACGACGATCCTGTGGCCCAGGCTCCACGCACCGCACGCCGCGCACCGCCGCGCCCCACCCAGGGTGGACGCCGAGTTGAGAGCGGTGCGCCGGCGGCGGGTGCGCGACCGGGTCACCGTCCGGGAGAACGCCCTGCTCGGCCTGGACGTCGACCCGGACGCCGGCAGCGACGCCGGCGCGACGTCGGCAGCGACACCGATCCCGACGTCGACACCGGCGCCGACGTCGACGTCCGCTCCGGCCGCGGTCATAAGGACCGCATTCGAGGGTAGACGGCCGCTGAGACGCACGGCGGACCACCGGTCCGCCGCCCTTTCAACGGGAGAACGAGAGAATCATGATCTTCATCGGACTTATCCTCCTGCTCATCGGCTTCCTGACCGGGATCTCGATCCTGTGGACCATCGGGATCGTCCTGCTCGTGGTGGGCGCGGTGCTGTGGATCCTGGGCTCCGTCGGCCACGCGGTCGGCGGTCGCCGCCACTATTGGTAGCCGGTGCCCCGGGCCGGTACCGCACGCCCGCGGCGACGCGGCGCGCGACGACCGGCCGCCCGGAGGACACACCTCGTAGGGACACACAGCAGTCGCAGGCAGGGGCGGGACCCGGTACGTGGGTCCCGCCCCTCAATGACGGATCGATGGGTGACGAAGCAATGCGTAGCGTGGGCGTGGAAGAAGAACTGCTGCTGGTCGACGCGTCCAGCGGTGAGCCGCTGGCCGTGTCGGGCGCCGTTCTCGCGGAGGCCGACCGCTCGGCGGGGCAGCGGTCCGAGGCGGGAGAACCGCAGGAGCACGCCTTCGAGAAGGAACTGCAGAAGGAGCAGGTGGAGTTCGCCACCAAGCCGGTGACGGAGATGGGCGAGCTCGCGGAGGAGATCGTCCGGTGGCGTGCGGAGGCGGCTCGGCACGCCGAGGCGGCAGGAGCCCGCCCGGCGGCCCTCGGTACGTCCCCCCTACCGGTACAGCCCTCGCTGAGCCCGGGGAAGCGGTACGAGTGGGTGGCCGAGCAGTTCGGCCTGACCGCGCAGGAGCAGCTGACCTGCGGCTGCCACGTCCACGTCTCGGTCGAGTCGGACGAGGAGGGCGTGGCCGTCCTGGACCGGATCCGCCCCTGGCTGCCCGTACTGACCGCGATGAGCGCGAACTCCCCGTTCTGGCAGGGCGAGGACAGCGGCTACGGCAGCTACCGGAGCCGGGTGTGGAACCGGTTCCCCTCGGCCGGGCCGGTGGGCCTCTTCGGGTCCGCCGACCGCTACCACGAGCAGGTCCGCACGATGGTGGACACCGGTGTGCTGCACGACGACGGGATGATCTACTTCGACGCCAGGCTGTCCGCCTCGTACCCCACGGTGGAGATCAGGGTGGCGGACGTCTGCCTGGACGCGTCGGGCCCGGTCCTCCTGGCCGCCCTCGCCCGCGGACTCGTCGAGACCGCCGCTCGCGCCTGGCAGGCCGGGGAACCGCCGGCCAGGGTCAGTACGGGCCTGCTGCGGCTGGCGGCCTGGAGGGCCGGGCGGTCGGGGCTCGACGGACCGCTGCTGGACCCCCGGACCATGCGCGAGACCTCTCCCGCCGACGCCGTGCGGGCCCTCCACGAACACGTCCGCGAGGCACTTGAGGACCACGGCGACCAGGAACGGGTGAGTGCGGGGATCGCCGATCTCCTGGAACGGGGCAACGGAGCCCGGGTCCAGCGCCGGCTGTTGAGCGCGCGGGGCGACCTCGCCTCGGTCGTCCTGGGCTGCGCGGACATCACCGCCGCGCCCGCTTCCTGAGAGAGGTCCCCCGGGGCGACCCGGGGGACCCGTCACCGGCCGTCCCTGGTCAGGTTGTAGACGAGGATCAGCAGGGCCCCGGCCATCACCGCCAGGTGCACCCATACGGGGACGTCCGTGAAACTCCCACCGGCCGTCATCGTCGCCCCCCGTGGTCCGTGTGGTCCCCGTGGTCGTCCCCGACCTCCGCCGCGCCACCGATGTCCCGTAACCAAGACTGCTTCCTTGTGGTCATGTACCGCCTTTGCCCCCGCTTCGCCCGATGACGCACCGATGTGTCCGGGCGGTCGGTGCGGGCATACGCGAGATCCGGGGGCCGAGGGCGACGGTCACAGGACGACCGCCCCGGGTGGCGCGCGCACATGGAGTCGCCCGCCCCCATCCACCACAGCGGCAACGGTCGGGGAGAGGCACAGTGAACATGACGGTAGCGACCATCAACGATCCTCCGACGGCGGGATCGCCGGTCATGGGCCAGAGCCGCCGGCTCTTCCTGCGGCAGGTCCGCGGCGCGGTCGGCACAGGCCGCGAGTTCACCCGCCGGACGCTGCGGGACTGGGGATGGGACCGCCACGAGAGCGCCGAGGACGCCGTCCTCGTCGTGTCCGAACTCGTCACCAACGCCGCACTGCACGCGGGTGGCTGCCACGAGCTCGTACTGACCGCCGACGGTGTGGCCCTGCGCATCGACGTACTCGACGGATCCACGGCGGCGCCGCACCCCTGGACCTCGCGCCGGCCGGGAGCCCTCGGCGGCCACGGGCTGCACCTCGTGCAGCGGCTCGCCGACCGCTGGGGCTCCTCCACCCATGGCGCCGGCAAGACCGTCTGGGCGGAGATCGACGCCTACCGGCTCGCCACCGGCCACCGGGACCCACAACGAAGGCACGTGCCTCGCGACTTGTGACTCGTGAGTACTGCACACCCCAATGGTGACAGCGGTGACTGTCGCCGCGTCCGCCGGGCGTGACACGGTCGGGTCTGTCACCGACCGAGGGAGCAGGAGTGAACAAGGGGTACGCCGCCTTCTGCGACGCCGACCGCTGGTTCTACGACGCGCCGTACCGGCGGACCGGCGAGAGCTACCCGGCCGCCCACGCCCCCGTCCCGTCCGGCTGGCGCTCGCACCGCAGCGGCGACTGGCTCGCGCTGCGGCCCGTCGACGCCGAACTGCCCTCCCAGGGCTGGAAGATCCACGTGTCGGCCACCCTCGACAACGCCGAGGCCGTGCTGACGACGGTGTACGAGTACTGCACGGCCCGGAGCATCGCCTTCAAGTTCGTACCGAGCCGGTACCTGCTGCACCTGCGCAACGCCAAGTACGCCGACCGCGCGGCGAGCGGGAAGTTCATCACCGTCTATCCGGCCGACGAGCAGCAGTGCCGCCGGATCGCCGAGGACCTCGACGCCGCGCTCGCCGGAGCGCCCGGCCCGTACATCCTCAGTGATCTGCGCTGGGCCGCCGGACCGGTCCACCTGCGCTACGGCAGCTTCACCCTGCGGCACTGCTACGACGAGCGCGGCGAGCTGGTCCCGGCGATCGAGACCCCGGAGGGGCGGCTGGTACCGGACCGGCGCGGACCGGTCTTCCAGCCGCCCGAGTGGCTCGACCTGCCCGCCTTCCTGAAACCGCACCTCGACGCCCGCTCCGCGGTCACCCTGACCGATGTCCCCTTCACGGTGGAACGGGCCCTGCACTTCTCCAACGGCGGCGGCGTCTACTCCGGCAAGGACAGCCGCACCGGGGAACCCGTGGTCCTCAAGGAGGCCCGGCCGCACGCCGGCCTCGCCGCCGACGGAGCCGACGCCGTGACCCGGCTGCACCGCGAACAGGCCGCGCTCGAAAGGCTGGCCGGCCTGGACTGCGTCCCCGCGGTCCGCGGCACCTTCACGGTCGGCGACCACCACTTCCTCGTGCTGGAACACCTCGCCGGCAAACCGCTCAACACCTACTTCGCCCGCCGCCACCCCCTGATCGAGGCGGATCCCGACCCCGCGGAGCTCGCCTCGTACACCGAGTGGGCGCTCACGATCCACCAGCGGGTCACCGAGGCCGTCGACGCGGTGCACGCCCGCGGAGTGGTGTTCAACGACCTCCACCTCTTCAACATCATGGTGGCGGAGGACGAGACGGGTGAACCCTCCGTCGCGCTGCTGGACTTCGAGGCCGCCGCTCACGTCGACGAGGGACTGCGGCAGACGGTGGCGAACCCCGCCTTCGTCGCACCGGCCGAACGGCGCGGGTTCTCCGTCGACCGCTACGCCCTCGCCTGCCTGCGGCTCGCCCTGTTCCTTCCTCTGACCAGCCTGCTGGTCCTGGACCGGGCCAAGGCCGCGCACCTGGCCGCCGTCGCCGCCGAGCAGTTCCCCGTACCGCGGAGCTTCCTCGACGAGGCCGTCGAGGAGATCCTGGCCGGCGCACCGCAGGGCGCACCGCAGGGGGCATCCCACGGGGTGACGCACCGCGCGACGCACAGCGCCCACGCCCCCCTGCCCGCCCCGACCGGTCCCTACCTGCCCGTCGAACCGGGGGAGTGGCCCGCCGCCCGTACCTCGATGACGGCCGCGTTGCGCGCGAGCGCCACCCCGGACCGCGAGGACCGCCTGGTCCCGGGCGACATCGCCCAGTTCGCGACCGCCGGGGGAGGCGTCGGCTTCGGCAACGGCATCGCCGGAGTGCTGCACGCGCTCGCCGAGACCGGAGCCGGATCCTGGCCCGAGGCCGAGGAATGGCTGCTCGCCCGGACCGCGGAACCGGCCTCCGGCACACCGCTCGGCTTTTACGACGGCCTGGCCGGCACCGCATGGACCCTGCACCGGCTCGGCCACCACGACCGCGCCCTCGCCCTCGTCGAGCAGCTGCTGCACCAGCCCTGGGAGAGCACGGGCCCCGACCTGCACGGCGGACTGGCCGGCATCGGCCTGGCCCTGGACGCACTCGGCGCCGCGAGCGGCGAGGGCGAACTCCGTGCCGCGGCCCTGCGCTGCGCCGACCTGGTCGCCCGGCCGGAGCAACGGCCCACCCGCGCCGGACTCCTGTACGGCAACTCCGGCCCCGCCCTGCTCCTCGTGCGGATGTACGAGCGCACCGGCGACAAGGAACTGCTGCTCCAGGCCGCCCGCGCGCTCCACCGCGACCTCGACCGCTGCGTCACCAGCGCGTACGGCACCCTCCAGGTGAACGAGGGCTGGCGCACGATGCCGTACCTCGGCGAGGGCAGCGTCGGCATCGGCATGGTGCTCGACGACTGGCTGGAGCACGGTCCAGACGAGCGCTTCGAACAGGCCCGGCGCGAGATCGTACGGGCGGCGCAGGCGACCTTCTACGCCCAGCCCGGCCTGCTGCGCGGCGCCGCCGGCATGATCCTCCACCTGGCCCGGACCACCACCCCGGGCCCGGGCACGGGGCCCGACGCCATCGCCCGCCAGATCGACGCCCTGGCCCGGCACGCCGTGCCGTACCAGGGGCATCTGGCCTTCCCCGGCGAGCAGATGATGCGGCTGTCCATGGATCTCGCCACGGGCACCGCCGGCGCTCTCCTCGCCCTCGGCAGCGCGGCGCCCGGCGGGCGCGCGCACCTGCCGTTCCTCCCGCCGCTGCGCGATCGCGCGGCGGCCCCTGAGCCGGTCCCGTCCGGGACCGTGACCCATCGCACCACTCAAGAGAAGAAGAGGAACCGACATGACCCTTCTTGACCTGCAGTCGATGGAGACCCCGAAGGAAGAGACCACCGAGGCCGCGATGACGGGCGGCGGCAGCCGGGCCAGCCTGCTGCTCTGCGGTGACAGCAGCCTGAGCGTCACGACCTGTAACTGACCGGGTCACCCCGGGCCCGGGCGGTTCGCCGCCCGGGCCCGCACCACCGGGCCCGCACCACCTCACTGGAGGCATCCGCCGATGAGCCCCTCCGACGCCGCGGCCGACCCGGCGGGGCCGTCGGCCGCAGCGCGCGCCGCCGACAGGGAGCTCGTGGCAGCGGCCCGGCACAGCCGCGGGCGCACCGCGGCCGTCCTCGGATGCGAGCTCGCGGCCGCCGCGGCAGCCCTCGCCGAACCGGCCGTCCTCGGCCGCACCCTCGACCTGCTGCTCAGGGGATCCCCGTCCGCCGCCGCCTGGACCCTGCTGTGCGCCGCGGTCATCGCGGCCGAAGTACTGCTGGACGCGGCCGCCGCACGGCTGACCGGCGAGGTGGACGGCCGCTCGACCGCCCGGTTGCGCCGCCTCGCACTCGGCGGCCTGCTGCGGACGGCCCCGCACCACGCGGCCCGCTACGCCCCCGGCGACATCGCCGCGCGGCTGACGGCACACGCCACCGAGGCGGGGAAGGTCCCGGCCGCCGTGGCGCACGCCCTCGCCGCACTGCTGCCGCCGCTCGGCGCCGTGGTCGCACTCCTCCTGATCGACCTGTGGGCCGCGCTCGCCTTCCTCGCGGGCCTCCCGTTGCTGATCCTGCTGCTGCGGGCCTTCGCCCGCGACACCCACACCAGCGTCGCCCGCTACCAGCAGGTGCAGCTCGCGACCGCCGGCCGCCTCGTCGAGGCACTCGCCGGTGCGCGTACGATCGCGGCGGCCGGTACCGCCGACCGCGAACGCGCCCGGATCCTGGCGCGGTTGCCGGCGCTCGGCGCCGAGGGCCGGCGGATGTGGCAGGTCTACGGCGGCACGACGGCCCGGTCCGGCGCCCTCATGCCGATGCTCCTGTACGGGGTCCTCGCCGTCGGCGGCATCCGCCTGTCGGCCGGGGCCATCGGCGTCGGCGAACTGCTCGCCGCCCTGCGCTACGCCGCCCTCGCGGCCGGGGTCGGCGCCGTCACCGGCGGACTCGCCGCCGTCGTTCGGGGCCGGTCCGCCGCCCGCCGGACCGCCGAGCTCCTGGCCCTGCCCGTACTCGACCACGGCGCGGCCGAACTGCCGGAGGGCGGCCCCGGCACCCTGGAACTGCGCGACGTACGGGTCGTGCGCGGCGGATCGGCGGTCCTGCGCGACATCAGCCTGGTGGTCCCCGGAGGCAGCACGGTCGCGGTTGTGGGACGGTCCGGCGCCGGAAAGTCACTGCTCGCCGCCGTGGCCGGGCGGCTCACCGACCCCGACGCGGGCCAGGTGCTGCTGGACGGCGTGCCCCTGCGGGAGGCGACCGCCGCAGCGCTGCGCCGCGAGGTGGGGCACGCGTTCGACCGGCCCGTGCTGTTCGGGGACACGGTCGCCGATGCCGTCGCCTTCGGCGCGGGTCCGGACCCAGGACCCGAAGACGTGCGCGCCGCGGCCCGTGCCGCGGGCGCCGACCTGTTCGTACGGCGCCTGCCCGACGGCTACGGCACGCGCCTCGCCGACGCCCCGATGTCCGGAGGCGAACTCCAACGGCTGGGGCTGGCAAGGGCGTTCTGCCACGCGGGCCGACTCCTCGTGTTGGACGACGCCACCTCCAGCCTCGACACCGTCACGGCCCGCGAGGTCGAGCGGGCGCTCGCCCGCGAGATCAGGCCCGGCACCCGGATCGTGGTCGCGCACCGCATCTCGTCCGCCGTCCGCGCCGACCTCGTCGTATGGCTGGAGGACGGGCGGGTGCGGGCGGTCGGCCCCCACGACGAGCTGTGGCGGCGCGATCCCGACTACCGGGCGGTGTTCGCCGCCGACGCGGAACCGGCAGCCGAGACCGGAGTGCAGGAGGCGGCGCGGTGACCGAGAGCGAGACCTGGCGCCGGGTGGCGCCCGAGGGCCGGCGGTTCCTGCGCGGCCGCAAGCGCGCCCTCGCACGACTGGCGGGCTGGTCGCTCCTAGAATCCGCGCACACCTTCCTCGGCGGGTACGGCGTCGCCCGCGCCCTCGACGACGGCTTCCTGGCCGGCCGCACGGCCATCGGCCTCGCCTGGTTGGGCGCGGCCGGAGCCGGAGCACTGCTCGGCGGATTCGCGCTGCGCGGTGTGTTCGGCGGCCTCGCGGACCTCGTGGAGCCGCTGCGGGACGGCCTGGTGCGGCGGGCGGTGCGGCAGGCACTGGAACGCGCGGTCGCCGACCCGGCGCGCGGAGCCGACACGGGCGCGGTCTCCCGGTTGACCCAGCAGACGGAAATGGCCCGGGACTCCTTCGCCGGACTGGTCCTGACGACCCGTTCGTTCCTGTTCACCGCGGTCGGCGCCTTCGCAGGCATGGCGGCCCTGGCACCCGTACTGCTCCTGATCGTGCTGCCGCCCCTGCTGCTGGGCGTGGCCGCGTTCCTGGCCACCCTGCGCCCCATGGCGTCCGTGCAGCGCCGGTCCCTGGACACCGACGAGGCGCTGGCCGACCGGGTGGCGGCGCTGGGGGAGGGCCTGCGCGACGTCGTCGCCTGCGGTGGACAGGCCCGGGCGCGAGCCGGTGTCGAACCGCTGATCGCCGCCCAGGAGCGGTTGGCGCGTACGCTCGCCCGCTGGGCGGCCCTGCGCACCCTGGCCCTGGGTACGGCGGGCCGACTACCGGTGATCGCCCTGCTCGCCGCGACCCCCTGGCTGCTCGGGCAAGGAGTCACCGCCGGCGCGCTGGCCGGCGGCCTCATGTACCTGGTGCAGGCGATGCTGCCCGCCCTCAACTCCTTGATGACGGCGCTCGGTTCCGCCGGCACCCGGCTGCTGGTGGTCCTCGAACGCTTCTGTGAGCCCTCGACCCCGGCCCCGGACGGCGGCCGCGAGGCCACCGGACCACCGCCGCCCCCTGCCCGCACCGGGCGGCGCACCGCCCCGGCCGCCGAGCTCAGGGGCG
Source organism: Streptomyces sp. NPDC055254 (assembly GCF_053606025.1). Lineage (NCBI taxonomy): Bacteria > Bacillati > Actinomycetota > Actinomycetes > Kitasatosporales > Streptomycetaceae > Streptomyces > Streptomyces sp. NPDC055254. The sequence continues at coordinate 104,309 of NZ_JBSGQV010000011.1, forward strand.
TCACCTTCGCCTACGGACCGGGCGCAGCCCCCGTACTGGACTCGCTCGACCTCGTGGTGCGGCCCGGGGAGCACCTCGCCGTGGTCGGCCCGAGCGGCATCGGCAAGTCCACCCTCACCGCACTGCTCGCCGGGATGCTGTCGCCCGACGCGGGGACGGTCCTCGTCGACGGCGCGGCAGCCCGCCGGGAGGCGGGGGCCGGGGGACCGGACCCGCGGCGGACCCTGCTGCCGCAGCAGGCCTACGTGTTCACCGGCACGGTGCGGGAGAACCTGACCCACCTGTCCCGCGGCCCGGGCGCCCCCGCGGCGGACGACGCCCGGATACGGCGCGCCGTCACCGCCCTGGGGCTGGAGGCGCTGGTGGACCGGCTGGGCGGCTTGGACGCCGAGGTGTCCCCCCGGCTGCTGTCCCGGGGCGAGGGCCAGCACCTCGCCCTCGCCGCCGCCTACCTCTCACCGGCCCCGCTGCTGCTGCTCGACGAGGCCACCTGCCACCTGGACCCGCGCGCGGAGGAGCGTGCCGAACGGGCCCTCGCGGATCGGCCCGGCACCCTCGTCGTCGTGGCCCACCGCGTCTCGTCCGCGGCGCGCGCCGACCGCGTCCTCGTCCTCGACGGGACCCGCGCCGTCTGCGGTACGCACGCGGAGCTCCCGGACAGGTCGCCCCTGTACCGCGATCTGGTGGGGACCTGGGACCGGCTCACGGACGGATGACGCGTCCGGCGCGACGCACCGCCGCCGTGCTACGGGGCCGCGTCTGTCGGGCCGGGCCGCGGCCGTCCTGCGGGGCCGCGGCCGTCGTACTCCGACGGGACTGGCATGGGGGGCCGCGATCGTCCGCCGCGTGGGCGCGGGCTCCCGGGCGGATCAGACCCAGCCCGCCCGCCGGGATATCCGGATCGCGTCGATGAGATTGCGCGCGCCGGTCTTGCGGGTCGCCGCCGCCATGTAGTTGCGTACCGTGCCGCTGGCCAGGTGCAGGGTGCGGGCGATCTCGGCGATGGAATCGCCCTCCGCCGCCCGGGCCAGCACGCTGAGTTCCCGCGGGCTCAGCGGTACGGGGTCGGCCTCCATGAAGGCGGACGCCAGTGAGGCGTCGATGAAGCGCTCTCCGGCGGCGACCTTCCGGACCGCCCGTACGAGGCGCCCCGGCGAGCCGTCCTTGTCGACGTAGCCGCGGGCCTCGGCCCGGAACGCCCGGTGCAACGTCCCCGGTGCCCCGGTCGAGGCGAGGACCAGTACCGAGGACGGGGACGCGAGGACCTGGCGGTCCCCTCGTCCGTCGTCGTCCAGGACGGCCGTCGCGCCCGGACAGTCGAGGTCGACGACCGTCACGTCCGGCCGTAAGGTCTCGGCCTCACGCGCCGCCGCCCGCCAGGTCGCCGAGGCGACCTCGAAGGGCCCTTCCGATCTCAGTAGGGCGGCCAGTGCTGACCTGACCAGGCTGACGCTGTGCAGGACGAGGACCTTCGTCATCGCGTGTTCTCCCGAGTAGACGAACCAACGGCACCTCGCGGGTGCCCCCGTACAGGGGTGATGGAACGTCACTGCGGGGGGCGGGAAGGGGCGTACGGCCAACTTGGCCGAGATGCTCCGAGGATGTGCTCACGGTAGGCGGGTAATCCCCTTGAAGGCCGGCCCCGTACTGCCCCCGCCCGCCGGGGTCAGACCTCGCCGCGCCAGGCGCCCGTCGCGACTCCGCGCGACTCGATGAACAGCTTGAACCGCTTGAGGTCGCCCGCCACCTGACGCTTGACGAAGCCCAGCTTGTCGGCGGCGGCCTCGGCCAGGCCGTCGGGCACCCAGTTCATGTGCAGGACGACCTTGGTGGTGGTCGCGTCGATCGGCTGGAAAGTGACGAGCCCCGCCTGGCGGGCCTCACCGTCGACCGTCATCCACGCGACGCGCCGGTCCGGGAGCTGCTCGGTGATCTGGGCGTCGAACTCGCGCTGCACACCGTTCACGTTCGTCACCCAGTGAGTGAGCGTGTCCGTGCGCTGGTCGATGCGTTCGACCCCCTCCATGAAGGCGGGGAAGTCCTCGAACTGCGTCCACTGGTTGTAGGCCGTGCGTACGGGAACGTTGACCTCGACATACTCCTCGACGTGCGACATGCGCACCCCTTCCGTGGTGTCGGCGGCCCCGCACCCCCGAGGTGCGGGCCGTCCGTCCGTCAGGACGTCCACGGGCGCGGCTACCCGCCGCCGAGGGCCCCATGCGCGAGGCCGCCGGGGCGGGCCGCGGAGGTCACTGCCCGGTGGGCCTGCCGGACTTCAGCCGGGTGGCCTCGACCTCGATCCAGACGGCCTTCCCGTGGTCGTGCGCGGCCGCGCCCCAGCGATCGGAGAGGCGCTCCACGATGTACAGGCCGTGGCCGCCCGGGACGCCGCGCTGCGGAGCGGGGTGCCGGCGGGGGAGCGTCGTCGTGCCGTCGTACACCTCGATGCGCAGGGCCTCGCCGGCCGTGAGTACGAGCTCCAGGCATCCGCCCGCGTGCAGTGACGCGTTCGTCAGCAGCTCGGACACGAGGAGCAGGGTGTCCTCGGCGGTCTCGCTCCCGTCCCAGCCCCAGTCCCGCAGGGCCTCGCGCGTGAAGTCGCGGCCCTTGGCGACCGGACCGCGGACGCCCGCCAGGGCGAGCCGGCGGCGCTGCCCTCGCACGGGAAGGCCGGTACCCACGGGATCGCCTGTTTCCGGTCCGACGGTCTCCACTGCGGTTTCTCGCCCCCCACGTCGACATGATCTGTGCTCACGGGCCCTGCCCGGCGCGCGGCCGCGCCCGGTGTCCCGGATCTTCCGTACGCCCCCCGGCGGCGCGGGGGCACGCGAACGTGCCCGTGACAGTGTAGGGGACAGCCGGTCTCAGGCCGTCGCCATGTGAAGCCGCAGCGTGAAGCCGGTTTCCATGGCACGGACCTCGACCAGATCGCAGAGCTGGTGGATCATCCACAGCCCGCGTCCGCCTCGCGCCGATGCCAGCGAAGGACGCTTGCGCCCCGCGAGGGGATCGGCCAGCCGGCCGCCGTCGTGGATCTCGGCGACCACTCCGGTCCCGGCGGCGATCCACATCCGCAGGGTGCCCTTCCCGCCCCCGTGGGAGAGGGAGTTGGCCGCCGCCTCGCTGACCGCCAGGACGAAATCGCCCCGCCGCGCAGGGGTCAGGGCCGTTCCGCGTGCCCAGCGCTCGGCGTGCTCGCGCACCTCGGCCAGCTCACCGTGGGAGTAGTCGAGCCGGGGCACGTCGCCGTCGTGTTCGGGCAGCGGCAGATCGCAGTCCGCGCTGACCCGCGCGGCATCCGTGTAGGCCGGGCTCAGCACGTCCCGGCCCCCCTCTATGAGCGTGGGGTGCGTGCGCCGGGCGTCGGCCACGACCGCCGGCGCCAGGGCCTCGACGTCGTACGGGCACAGGATGGTGGCCGGGCGTCCGGCGAAGGCCGTGTTGATGAGGGCCTCGTGGCGGGTGGCCTCCCGCACCTCGGCGGGGGAGCGCCCGGGCCAGATCGGCTCGCCGACGATCCGGGCCGGGCGGCCCGCGTGCCGGTCGGCGAAGTCCTGCAGGGCGGACAGGATGCGGCCGGGATTGCGGCCCAGATCCGTCATGTCCGTCCAAGTGACCTCCGACGCGCTCCGGCCGAGGCTCTCGCGCAGGGAGTCCAGGTGCGCTCCGGGCACCGCGACGAGGACCGGTTCGTCCGCGTCCAGGGCCGTACGTACGAAACCACCCACCCCGGCCAGGTACTCGTCGAGGTCCTGGTAGAAGAGGGCGGGGTGGACGAAGGCCCCGGGGTCGGCGGTCGCAGGAACAGTGATCATGCTGCGACCTCCAGCGCGGCGCATTCGTCCGGGAACATCTCCACTACCTTGCGCAGCGAGTATGGCGGGTCGTGGAGCAAGAGACGACGTCCCTGCCCGTTGAGGTCGGCCGCCGCCCCTACCAGCGCGGCGACAGCGGCCGGGTCGAGGAAGGCCACGGCGGAAAGATCGAGGTGGACGACGGGGCCGGGCATGCCGGTCAGGGTACCGAGCGCGGCCGACAGCTCGTTCCGCGAGTCCAGGTCGCAGCTGCCGCTCAGGCGCGCGCCGGGCAGGTGCGGCAACGGCAGGACGGTCAGCGGCGCCGTCGAGCCCGTCGCCGCCCGCGCTCCCGCGCACCGCGCGACGTCCGCCCCCGCCTCGTCGGCCCGGCCCGAAAGGGGGCCGGCGGGGGAGGTGGAGTCGTCGGGTCGGTGGACGGACGCCATGGCCGGCGCCTACTCCGCGAGCATGCCGGTGCGCAGCCGCGCCAGCGTCCGGGACAGGAGGCGGGAGACCTGCATCTGCGAGATGCCCAGTTCGGCGCCGATCTCGGCCTGGGTCCGGTCCTGGCCGAAGCGCATCGCGAGGATGAGCCGGTCGCGTTCGTCCAGCTGCTCCAGCAGGGGTGCGAGGGTGTGGAACTCCTCGAAGAGCTCCATCGCGGGATCCACCTCGCCGAGGCGCTCCGCCAGCGGCCGGGTCGTCCGGCTCGCCGTGGACGGTACGTCGCTCTCCGCGCCGGAGGTGTCCAGCGAACCGCTCGTGTAGCCGTTCGCGGCCACCAGGCCGTCGATGACCTCGTCCTCGGACAGCTCCAGGTGCTGGGCCACCTCCTTGACCGTCGGCGCCCTGCCCAGGACGTCGGTCAGGACCTCCTGGGCCTTCGCCAGCTCCGTACGCAGCTCCTGGAGGCGCCGGGGGACGTGCACGGCCCAGGTGGTGTCGCGGAAGTAGCGCTTGATCTCCCCCGTGATGTAGGGGAGGGCGAGGGTGGAGAACTCGACCTCGCGGTCGAGGTCGTAGCGGTCGATGGCCTTGATCAGCCCGATGGTCCCCACCTGGATGATGTCGTCCATGTCGATGCCGCCGCCCAGCACGCGGGCGCGGAACCGCCGCGCGGCGAACTGCACGAGGGAGAGGTTCATCTCGATGAGCGAGTTGCGCGTGTACTGGTACTCCCGGGTCCCCTCCTCCAGCTCGCGCAGCCGCTGGAAGAAGACCCGCGACAGCTCGCGTGCGTCGGAGGGCGCCATCTCGCGGGGGTTGTCCACGCGCAGCGGTGCCACATCCGGCGTCGGCGACTCCGCGGGGCCCAGATCACCCGCCGGAACGTGTGCCTCGATTGCGCGGATGTGGCCTACTGCGGTGGCCGAGCGAGACATGGTGGCCGCTCCCTCCCGATTGACTGACGACTGCCGGGGCGCTTCTGCCCCGGCTCCGCCGCTCTACACACGTGGGTGGCATGAATCTCTTCCCCGGGGTTGTGCACCCGGGGGTCACTCGCCGGAGCGAGGACCAGGCATACTCCCTGTGGAGAACCTACAGGTGGCGATCCGGGGAGGCGGACATGACCGGAGCAAGGGACGCGTACCAGGACGGCGTGGTCGGGGAGAGTTACCCGGCCGGGGCCGGCTGGGTGGTCGCGGCCCGCGGCGAGCTCGACCAGGACACGCTGGGCCCCCTGGAGGAGGCGCTCGTCGCCGCCGCCGACCGGCACCCGGTGGTGGTCCTGGACGCGGGCGCCATCACCTTCGGGGACTCCTCCTTCCTCAACCTGCTCCTGCGGCTGCACCAGCTGACCGCACTGCGCATCGCCGCCCCCGGCGAGCAGCTGCGCCGGCTCTTCGCCCTGACCGGCGCGGATACCGTCCTCTCCCTGTACGAGAGCGTCGAGGACGCCGCGAGCGCGTAACGGCGCGCCGGGTCCGCGGCGGGCGCTCGGCGAGCGCCGTGCTGTCCCGGGTGCCGGAGCGGTGGTAGCGAAAGTGAGGTTGGCGTCATGGCCGAGCGGCCGGACACGGGTTCAGCGGGCGCGTTGCCGGCGGTGCCGAGCGGGAGCGGGATCGGCGGGTCCGAGCCGCGCCGGCTCCCGGCCGGGCTGACCGCGGTACGGGACGGGGACTTCCGCACCCGGCTGCCCGACACGGCGGACGGGCTGCTCGGGGAGATCGCCACCGTCTTCAACGGGATGGTCGACCAACTCCCGCTCTTCACCTCCGAGGTGACGCGCGTGGCCCGCGAGGTGGGCACCGAGGCCGACCTCCTCGCCCGCGTCCGTCACTGGCTCACGCGATGACCGCGAACACGCGACAGCACGACGGCGCCGGCCCCACGGGCACGCCCATCGGCGAAGAGCCGGCCGCGAGCACCGTCCCGCACCAGGCCCCGACCCCGATGGGACGCCTCGTCGCCACCGTCGAACGGCTGCGCCGGGAGGTGTTGGAGGCGCAGGCGACCGCCGACGGCCGGGCCCTGATCGAACTGGCCAAGGGCATCCTGATCGGGCAGCTGAACTGCACCCCGGCCGCGGCGGCCCGGCAGCTCGACCTGCTGTGCCGGGAAGGCGGGATGTCCCCGCTCGAACTCGCCGCCGACATCGTCAACCAGGCGTCCCGCGACCACGTCAGCGAGATCGCCGCGGAGTTCGTCAAGCGCACCGGTACGGATGCGGGTACGGACCGGGCCGAGGCCGACTCCCACGCCGACGCCCCGGCCGGGCGGTACTCCGCGGTGTCGGTCCGGCTGCGTACCGCCGAGAGCGGCATGCTGGCCGCGGCCGCCGACACCCAGGCGGTCGCCGAGTCCCTCCTGACGAACGCGTTGGGCCCCCTGGGCGCGACCGCCGTCGCCGTGTGGACCGCGGTGCCCGACGGCTCGCTGACGCTCGCCGGCCACGCCGGGTTCCCGCACGGGGAGGCCGCTCGCTGGCGCCACGTGCCTCCCGGCGTCTCCACCGTCGCCCGCCTCGCCCTGGGGGAGCGCCGACTGGTCACCCTCGCGCGCCTCAAGTCCGAGGGGATGCCCTCGATCGGCCACCTCCAGTGGCCCGACGGCGGACGGATGGCCGTGCCGACGGGGACGGGCGGACGGATCCACGGCGTCCTCGAAATCTGCTGGCCGCGGCCCCTCGCGCCGCAGCCGCCGCGGATCGAGCGCCAGGTCGAGGCTCTGGCCGAGCTGTGCGCCCGCACCATGGACACCGCGCCCCCGCGCGACCTCGCGGCCGGCGAGGCGGTGCTCCCGGACGTGGCGGAACTCATCGACCTCGCCGAAGGACTCAAGGACCCCGCCATCGTGCTCACGCCGGTCCTCGACTCCGAGGGCCGGCTCAGCGACTTCCGCATCCGCCACGCGGGCAGCCGGTTCGTCGACCCGGTGGGCCGGCCGCGCGGTGACGTCAACGGCGCGCTGCTGCTGGAGGCCTACCCGACGGCCGCCGGCGAGAGCGGTCTGTTCGACATCATCGAGCGCGTCCACGCGACGGGCGAGCCGTTCAGGGCCGAACGCATGAGCCTGACCGCGTTCGTCGACCAGATCCCGCTCACCTCGGTCGCGGACATCAGCGTCAGCCGTCACGGCGCCGCCGTCCTGCTGATCTGGCGGATCGAGGACGAGACGGCCCGGTTGGCCAATCTGCTCCAGCACGCCCAGCGCCTGGGCCGGATCGGCGGCTTCGAGGAGAACCTCGCCACGGGCGAGATCACCTGGAACGCGCAGCTCTACGCTCTGCACGGGCTGCCGGCCACCGCGCCCCCGGTACGGCTGCGGGACCTGCCCGGCCACGCCCACCCGGACGACTCCGCCGCCCTCGGCCGCTTCCTGCGGGCGGTGCTCCGCCACCGCCGGCCCGCCTCCGTCAACCTCCGCCTCCGCAGACCCGACGGCATCACCCGCCACATCCGGGTCGTCGCCGAGCCCGTCCTCGACGCGGACCAGCGGCTGCACGCCGTACGCGGTGCCTACCAGGACATTTCGGCCCAGCACTGGACCGAGGTCGCGCTGGCCGCGACCAGGGACCAGCTCGCCCACACCGAGGCCGAGTCCGCCGAACGCAACCGGCTCGCCCTCCAGCTCCAACACGCCATCATGCCGCCCACCCCACCGGCGATCGAGGCGCCGGGCCTGCGGGTCGCCGTACGCTACCGGCCGGCGGAGACCGAGTCGCTCGTCGGCGGTGACTGGTACGACACGGTGGTCCTGCCGTCCGGGCTGATCCTGCTGTCCGTGGGCGACGTCGCGGGCCACGGCATCGAAGCGGCCACCGGCATGGTCGTCCTGCGCAACGCGCTGCGCGGCCTCGCCGTCACGGGCGCCGGCCCCGCCCAACTGCTGTCCTGGCTCAACACGGTCACCCATCACCTGGCCAAGCACGTGACGGCCACCGCCGTCTGCGGGCTCTTCGACCCCGGTACCCGGGTGATGCGCTGGGCGCGCGCGGGCCATCTGCCGCCCGTACTCGTCCGCGGCGGCGGGGCGGAGGTCTTCCCGCTCATCGAGGGCCTGCTCCTCGGAGCCCTGCCCGACGTCACCTACATCGAGCGGGCGGTGCAGCTCGAACCGGACGACACCCTGCTGATGTTCACGGACGGGCTGGTGGAGCGGCGCGACTCCTCGGTCCAGGACTCGCTCGGCCACCTCGTGACCGCGGCGGCCGCCGGAGCCGGGGACCTGGACGGGCGACTGGACCGCCTCCTCGCCGACAGCCGGTCCGACACGGACGACGACACGTGCGTGATCGGCATCCAGGTCGGCTGAGGCCCGTCCGCCCGGTCGCCGCCCGTCCGCCCGGTCGCCCGCCCGACAGGGCGGGCGGGCCGTTCGCACACCGGCCGGTTCAGCCGTAGGTGACCGTCACCCGCTCGAAGCCGAGGGACCGCAGCAGGCCCTCCAGCATCAAGGTGGTGTTCCGCTCGGCGCGCTGGGTGAGCCCGCTCTCCCGGGCCGCCCCGCCGATCCGTTCCACCGCGAGCTTCTGCACGGCCTGCTCGCCCGCCGGGTTGTTCGAGAACAGGTCGCCGAGCCGGTCCAGCAGACCGCGCTGCTTCGAGACGGCGTACGAGCGTCCCGGATCCAGCGCGGGCGCGCCGAGGGTCGCCCGGGGAAGCCGCAGGACCGCCTCGCCGCGGTCGCCGTCGACCGTCACGGCCCGCTCGTCGAGCCCGCCCAGCTCCACGTAGGCGGAGACGGAGCCCGCGCCCACGTACAGGGTGCGGGTGCCGCGTACCGCGTCCGGGAGGAAGGGGGCGTCGCGCTCCAGGTCCACCACGACCTGGTAGTCGCCCGCGGCCCCCTCGAACCGGCTCATGTCGCGCAGGGACTTCAGTACGGCCGGTCCGGTGCGGTCGTGGGTGCGGGTACCGAACAGCTCGTCCAGGCCGGGTACCGCGAGGAAGCGTCCGGCGAGTACGAGCAGTGCGGCCACGACCACCAGGGCGACGCCGGCCCGGGCCGCCGTCCGCCACCTCCGCCGCGCCGCACCGGGTCCCGCGGCCGGCACGGTGTCGTTCGCGTGGGTCTCCATGGACACCGGATGCCCCGTCAGAACAACGTCATCCACGGCTTTCGGAGCTCCCCGCACGCGGAGTGCGTGGACCCGCACTCCCGGGGTATGCGCGCGGCCGGAACCCGACCGGCCCGAGAAGGAGCGATTCATGGACGAACGAAAGCCGGATGCCGCCGTACCGCGGAGCCCTGCGGCATCCGGCCCGCAGGATCCGGCGGCATCCGGCCCTCGGGATCCGGCCCCGACGGGCCGGCCGCCCGCGCACCCGGCGCTGCGGGCGGCGGCCGTATTGGTCGCCTTCGTGGGCACCGTCTTCTTCAGCATCGCCCTGGCCCGCGTCACCCTGGAACCGTCCGCGGCCTCCGTCGACCTCGTGCACAGCAACGTCCGCCCCGGGGCGTCGATCGACGCCTACCTCAACGGGGCGTCCGTCAAGGACTCCGTCAAGCAGCTCGGCGGCAACCTCCTGCTGGGCGTCCCGTTCGGCCTCCTGCTTCCCGTGCTGCTGCCGCAGACCCGGGGGCTGCTGCGGGTGGCCGTGCCGACCGCCGTCGTGATGACGCTCGTCGAACTGCTCCAGGGCGCGCTGGTCGCGGGCCGGGCGTTCGACGTGGACGACGTCATCCTCAACACCGCCGGCGCGCTGATCGGCTACCTGCTCCTCGGCCGGCGCATGAGCCGCGCCGTCCACCCGAGGCGCCACCACTGGTGGCACCGGTGGACCCGCCGCGCCCCGCGGCCGGCCTTGGCGGGCCCCGACCCGTCCGTCTCCGAGCGGGCCGGGAGCCGGGACCCGTCGGCGGGGTGACGTACGGGGTGCTCGGAAGGCTGTCCGGTCGCGGTAACAGCTGTTACCATACGGGCCATGGCCAAGACACAGCTGGGTGCACGGGTGGACCAGGACGTCGCGGACCTCGCCAAGAAGCGGGCCGCCGACCTCGGGCTGAGCATCGGGGACTACCTCGCACGCCTCGTCCAGGACGATGCCAGCGGACTGCGGACCCGCGCCGTGGAGGCCGCCACCCGCTTCCTCTCCGAGCACCAGGACGTCTTCGACGAGGCCGAGGACGCCCGGCGGACCCGCCCGGGATCGCGCGCCGCCTGATGGAGCTGCACATCGACGTCCCCTGGATCCTGCAGGTCGCGGAGGCCGCCGGGGCCGACGACCCCGCGCCCGACGACTACGGCGTCCCCGTCGCGGCGGTCGCCCGCCACCGCGCCGAGCTCTTCGAGCAGCCCCTGTACGACGGCCCCTACGCCAAGGCGGCCGCCCTGGTGCACACCCTGGGCCGCTGCCACTGGTTGGAGCGCTCCAACCTCGCCGTCGCCGCCGCGACCGGCGTCATGTACCTGGAGGCCGCGGGGATCGCGGTCAAACCCACCCGCGACGACGCCATCGCCCTGCGGGACCTCCTCCTCGCCCCGGCCTGCACCGCCCCGCAGATCGCAGCCCTGTTGCGCTCCTGGCCCACCGTCAGCTGACGCCCCGTACCACCTGACGACGACGGACCCGAGCGTGTCGCCCCCTCGCCCACCAAACGGCGCGGGCGTCGACGGGGCGGGTCCCTTGCGAGGCTCCCGACCGTCCTGCGGGTGCGCGGTGCACCGGGATGGAGGAGGCTGGACAGTGCAGGTGCGGCGCCGGCGCCGCTCGGTCGGAACAGGCGAGGAGTGGCTCGTGGATGCTTCACAAGGCGGCCGGCGGGCCCGCCGATCCAGGACCGGGGTGCGGACGGCCACCCTGCTGTGCGCGGCGGCCGCCCTCGTCGCGGCCGTCATTCCCGCCTCCGCGCAGCCCGGGGCCGTACCGGCCCCCGCGCCGGATCCCGTCGTGGTCGTCGACTGCTTCTCCGAGGGCCAGGTCCGCCCGGAGGAGTACCTGCTGGCCTGCGGCGACGGAAACAACCGGCTCGTCGACCTCCGCTGGGACACCTGGGGAGCGAAGACCGCCACGGCCACCGGTACCGACATGGTGAACGACTGCCGCCCGAACTGCGCGGCCGGCCGCTTCCGCGCCTACCCGGTGACGGTGACCTTGAGCAGTCCCGAGCCCTGGCCCGAGCAGCCGGGAACCGAGCGCTACGCCATGATCCGGCTGGTGTACAGCGACACCGCGCCGTCCCCGGTCCCGAAGGACGTGTCGTACAAGCTGGTCTACTGACCGCTACCGACCCCTCTTCGGACGCAGCGGGACCGGGCGGCCTGCCGCCCGGTCCCGCTCCCCCCTGTTCGGACGCAGCTCCCGTGCGCGCGGGACTACGCTGAGGTCAGGACCGCGAGGAGGCTGTCGTGGGCTCACGGCACCGCTTTCACCTGGATCAGGACGGGCACTCCATCACCGTCCTGTGCGGTCGTCCGTCCCAGCCCGTGGAGGTGCTGGTCGACGGACGGGTCATCGCCTGCGTACGGGGCCACCGGACGGGGACGGTCACCGCGGGGGGCGTCCTCGCGGGGGAGCGCCCGCGGCCCTTCGCCGTCCTGCTCGATCATCCCGACGAGGCCGGCGAGGTCCCGATCTGCGTGATGGAGACGGAGGGCGTGCGCTACCTGATGCCCAGCGTGCCCCTCACCCGCAGTGAGCGCCTGCGGCCGGGCCGCACGCCGCCGGCCCGGACGCCGGGCGAGCTCCTCGCACGGCTGCGCGCCCGGCGCCGAGCCCGGTCGCCTGAGCGCGGGCGCGGTCGGGGCGACTGAGGCAACAGGCGGGCCGGCAGGCCGCGGGCCCCGGGGCGCGCGCCCCGGGGCCCGCGCGGCCACCGCCGTCGCGGAGCTCAGACGAGGTCGAACCGGTCGAGGTTCATCACCTTGTCCCACGCCGCCACGAAGTCACGCACGAAGTGCTCCGCCGCGTCCCGGGCCGCGTAGACCTCGGAGAGGGCGCGGAGCTGGGAATGCGAACCGAAGACGAGGTCGACGGCGGTCGCGGTCCACTTGGCCTCGCCCGTGAGGCGATCCCGGCCCTCGAACACGTTCTCGGTCGAGGCCGACGCCTTCCACTCCGTACCCATGTCGAGCAGGTTGACGAAGAAGTCGTTGGTGAGAACGCCCGGGCGGTCGGTGAGGGCCCCGTGCCGAGACTGCCGGAAGCCGGTGTCCAGGGCTCGCATGCCGCCGATCAGGACCGTCATCTCCGGCGCGGTCAGCGTCAGCATGTTGGCCCGGTCCAGGAGGAGCGTCTCCGGCGACAGCTTCTCGCCGTCCCGCAGGTAGTTGCGGAATCCGTCCGCCCTGGGTTCGAGCACGGCGAAGGTCTCCACGTCGGTCTGCTCCTGCGAGGCGTCCGTACGCCCCGGCGCGAACGGGACCGTGACGTCGTGCCCGGCGTCCTTCGCGGCGCGCTCGACGGCCGCACACCCGCCCAGGACGATCAGGTCGGCGAGCGAAACCTTCTTTCCGCCGGCCTGGGAGTCGTTGAAGTCCTGCCTGATCCCCTCCAGGGTCCGGACCGCCTCCGCGACCTCGGGCAGGTCGTTGACCTCCCAGTCCTTCTGCGGCGCGAGGCGCAGCCGGGCCCCGTTGGCCCCACCGCGCTTGTCGGTCCCGCGGAAGCTCGCCGCCGACGCCCATGCCGTGGTGACCAGCTGGGAGAGGGAGAGCCCCGACGCCAGGACGCGCTCCTTGAGGGCGGCGACGTCCGCGTCCGCGACCAGCTCGTGATCGACCGCGGGCACGGGGTCCTGCCACAGCTGCGGTTCGGGGATCCAGGGACCGAGATAGCGCGACAGGGGGCCCATGTCACGGTGCAGCAGCTTGTACCAGGCCTTGGCGAACGCGTCCGCGAGCTTGTCCGGGTTCTCGTGGAAGCTCTTCGTGATCGGCGCGTAGACCGGGTCCAGCTTCAGCGCGAGGTCCGTCGTCAGCATCATGGGAGCGTGCCGCCTCGACGGATCATGGGCGTCGGGCACCGTGTCGCGCGCCGCGGGATCCGTGGGGGTCCACTGCTTCGCGCCCGCCGGGCTCGTCGTCAGCTCCCAGTCGTACCGGAACAGGTTGTCCAGGTACCCGTGGTCCCACTTCGTCGGCTCGGAGGTCCAGGCGCCCTCCAGCCCACTGGTGAGCGCGTCGACGCCCGTGCCGCTGCCGTACGTGTTCCGCCAGCCGAGGCCCTGCTGCTCGACCGGGCAGGCCTCGGGTTCCGGACCGATGTACTCCGGATCGACCGCACCGTGGCACTTGCCGAACGTGTGCCCGCCGATGATGAGCGCGGCCGTCTCCTCGTCGTTCATCGCCATCCGCCCGAAGGTCTCGCGAATGTCCCGAGCGGCGGCGAGCGGATCCGGATTGCCGTTGGGGCCTTCCGGATTGACGTAGATCAATCCCATCTGCACGGCGCCGAAAGGCCCGGTCAGTTCCCGCTCTCCGCTGTAGCGCTCGTCCCCGAGCCACGCGTCCTCGGGACCCCAGAAGATTTCCTCCGGCTCCCAGATGTCCTCCCGGCCGAAACCGAAACCGAAGGTTTTGAACCCCATCGATTCCATCGCGCAGTTGCCCGCGAAGACCAGCAGGTCGGCCCAGGAGATCTTCCGGCCGTACTTCTGCTTCACCGGCCAGAGCAAACGGCGCGCTTTGTCGAGACTCGCGTTGTCCGGCCAGCTGTTGAGGGGGGCGAAGCGCTGGGCACCGGAACCGCCGCCGCCGCGGCCGTCCTCGATGCGGTACGTTCCCGCCGCGTGCCAGCTCATCCGGATGAACAGCGGCCCGTAGTGGCCGTAGTCCGCGGGCCACCAGTCCTGGGAGGCCGTCATCACCTCGAAGACGTCCCGCTTCAGCGCGTCGACGTCCAGGGTCGCGAACTCCGCCGCGTAGTCGAAGCCCCCGCCCATGGGGTTGGCCTGGGGTGAGTGCTGATGGAGAACCTGGAGGTCCAGCTGGTTCGGCCACCAGTCCCGATTCGTCCTGGGACGGGTCGGCTCGGGAGTCGGGGAGGGGATTGCAGGGTTCTCGCTTTCGCTGCCGGACACGTCCGTCCTTCTTCCTGTCTCGGTGATCCCGCTACGGACGACGCCGGTATTTCGAGCGCATACGGGCGTCGGCGTCCGTATGGTCGCGCACCGCGGACCGCACTGCCGCGAGAACACGCAGGGCATTGCGCCTAACACGAGTCCTCGTCCACTTCCCGGCAAAGCCCGGACATGCACGGGACGGCCACGGGGTAAACTCCTGGCAATTCCCCGAGCCCGAACAGGTGAGCCGAGATGAGTGACCTGCTGGAGCGCCTGCGCGGACGCGGCTGGCGCATGACCTCCCAGCGGCGTGTGGTCGCGGAGGCCCTGGGCGGGGAGCACGTGCACCTCACGGCCGACGAGGTGCACGCCCGCGCGGCGCAGCGGCTCCCCGAGATCTCCCGGGCCACCGTCTACAACACCCTGGGCGAACTCGTGCTGCTCGGCGAGGTCGTGGAACTCTCCGCCCACGGCCGCGCCAAGCGGTACGACCCGAACGCGCACCGGCCGCACCACCACCTGGTGTGCTCCCGGTGCGGGCTCATCCGCGACGTCCACCCGACCGGTGACCCGATGACCGGGCTCCCGGCGCAGGAGCGGTTCGGCTTCACGGTGTCCGAGGTCGAGGTCACCTACCGCGGCCTGTGCCCCGCCTGCGTCTCCGGCCCGCCGCGGGGATGAAACGGGCTCAGAGCCCGGCGACCTTGGCGCTCGCCGACAGTTCGTAGACGAGGGTGACCGTGCGCCGGCCGCCGGGCGGAAGGGTGACGTCCCAGCGGACGATGCCGTCGTCGTCCACCCCCTCGGGCGAGGGGGAGCAGGCGTCCTCGCGCAGGCGCACCTCCACGGCCGAAACCTCCGAGACCGGGATCCGCTCCCGCAGGACGACCACCCGGTCGCCCCGTTCCCCCGGGGCGGAGAAACGGGACAGGTGCAGCCGGACCGTACGGGTGACCACGGTCCGCTGCATGATCCCGGTGGTGTCGCGGGACTCCTGCGCCTGCCGGTCCACCCCGTGGTCGTCGCAGCTGCCGAAGGCGAGGTCCACGAGGGCGCCCGGAGCGGTGAAGTCCAGCGTGCCTCGGCCGCTGAACCCGCTGCCGCGGACCAGGTCCACGGGCCCGGCGAGCAGCGCGTGCCCGGACCGGTTGTCGAACCGCACCACCTGTGTGACCAGCGGCGAGACCTCGGGGGAACAGGCGTACTCGCTGGTCGCGGCCGTGGTGAAGACGGAGAGCGGCACCCGGTGGGCGCGGCCGTCACCGGGTACGGAGACCGCCGCGGGAGAGCTCAACACCCGCGCCTCGCCGCCGTCGTCCACTCCGGGCAGGCCGAGCACCGCGGCCGGGCCGAGGGATCCGATCTCCTCCTCGCGCAGCTCGACGTCGACCGTGCGGAGCTCCGCCGCGGAGCGGTCCTGGAGCGTCAGCCGGTCCTCGCCCAGCCGGGGCGGGTCGGTGGCGAGCGCCGAGCGCGCGGTCGACAGGGTCAGCCGTACGTCCGACCAGTCCTCGCCGGTGCGCTGCCAGACCACCGCGTCGGTCTCCAAAGTGAGGGCGTCCCCGTCGAGCACCGCGCGGTAGGCGGGCCGCCACAGCGCGCACGGGGTGAGGTGGCTCAGCCGCAGCTCGACCGGCCCGGCGACGGCTGCTTCCACGGTCAACTCGACATGGCCGACCAGCTCGGCCGGCTCCTCCTCCGCGAGCCGCACGGCCCGCCGGACGTCCGCGAGTTCGGCCGCGAGGGCGGTCAGCCGGGCCTCCACGGTGCGCAGTTGCTCGCCGTGCGTGTCGCGCTCGTCGTCCACCCGGTCCAGTTCCCGCACCCAGCGGGGCCGGTCGCTCTCTCCGGAGCCGGCGCCCTCCCCGATGTCCCGCAGCAGATCGGCGGCGAGGCGGCCGAGCAGGTCGAGGCGGGTACGCAGCCGGTCCCGGCGCCACTCCAGGTCCAGCCGCTCCTCTTCGAGGGCGTGTACGTGGCGGCGCAGGGCGGAGTCGTCGACGGACGGCAGAGGTCCGCGCGGCGTCCAGCCGCGGACGATCCGTACGTCGAGCACGGTCGCGGCGGAACCGGCGCCCAGCTCGGCGTGCAGGGTCCGGTCGACGGCCAGCGCACTGACCGGTCCGAGCCGCAGCCGCTGGACGCCGGCCTCCAGGTCGAGCACGGCGGCGCGCTCGACGTGCGCCCGGTCCTCCAGGCAGGTGACGGCGGTGACGGGGAGGGCGATCGCCTCCGGGGCCGTGGACATGGGGTGTGTCAGCTCCTGCGGTTGCCGCCGACCAGGGCCTTGCCGGTCGGGATGCGGATCTCGTAGCCGCCGTTCAGGGCGGCGGTGGCGCCGGCGGGGAGGTCCAGTCGCCAGACGCGGGTGCCCGGGGCGAGGTGCTCGGGTCCCGTGCCCTCCTCGGGGGTCGTCCAGTCGGCGCGCTCCTCGATGCGGACGTCCGGTTCGGAGGTGACCGGCACCCGCTCGCGGACTTCGACGCTGACGGGCCCGGAGAGCCGGTTGGCCAGCTCCACGTGGACGCGGTGGTCGAGCACGGTGGTGTTGTTGCGCAGGCCCGCGGTCGACTCGCGCACGTTCGTGCGGCGGGTCACCCCGATGCCCTCGGCGGGTCCGAGCCCCACCCTGCGGACACCCCCCGGAGCGAGCGTGGGCAGGGCGGCGGTCAGCAGGAACTCGCCGTCCACGCTGACCTCCACCGGGCCCGCCAGCAGTGCCTGCTCGGTGGCGTTGGAGAGCACCAACGTCGCGTACACGGTCTGCTCCACGGACGGTACGCAGAGGTACTCGGTGCGCAGGCCGACGGGGATCTCGGCGACGGTGACGGTGTGCCAGGTGCCGTCCGACGGGACATCGGCGCGGGCGGCGGCGTCGAAGCGGTGGTCGAAGGAACCGGCCGACTCACGGGGCCGCACGGCCTGTCCGGGCAGCGGCAGCGCCGCCACGGCCTCGGCGCGGCGGCGCTGCTCGTCCGCCACCGGGTCGAAGGGCGAACCGGGGAACAGCCGGCCCCTGCGCGTGCCCGGTTCCTCGGGTCCGGACAGGATCAGGGCGGCGTAGTCGAGCTCGGCGCCGCTCGGCCGCGGGGGACCGGCCGCCGGAGCCGCAGGGGGCGGCGGCGCGGCCGGGCGGGGCGCCGCCGGTGCCATGCCGGCGGGGGCGGCAGGGGCCCCGGCGAAGGACCGGGCAGCGGTACGGGGGCGGGCGGCGGCCGCCGGTTGCGCGGGTGCGGGCTGCGCGAGGAAGGCCGGCGCGCCGCCGAAGGTGTCCGGCGCGCCCCCGTAGCCCTGCGGGGCCGGCGAGGGAGGGGGCGGGGGAACGGGACCGGAAGCGCGACCGCCCACGACGGTCTCCGCGCCAGAGGCGGCCGGGGCCGGGCCGGGGCCCGCCGCCGCGAATCCGGCGAACAGGTCGGCCAGCCCCGCCGGGGGCTCACGCCAGCCGGACGGCGCGGGCGCGGGCTGGCGGCGGCCTATCCGGATCGAACGGAGCTTCGGCAGGTCGGTGCGGCGCCGCAGATCGGCGGTGGCCAGGGCGAGGCGCACGCCGGTCCAGTCCTCGCCGGTCCGCTGGGCGACCGAGGCACGCAGCACCAGACGGCCGCTGCCGTCGCCCTGGCGGTGGGTGAGCCGGTAGGTGGGCACCCAGACGGCCCCCGGCACCGCGTACTCCAGCTCGACCTCCACCTCCGGGTCCCCCTCCGCGCCATCGGCGCCGTCGAGGGCGAGCACCGCGCAGACCGTCGTCTCCACGTGCGCCGACGGTACGTCGGTGGAGGCGCGGGCGAGCCTGTCGGCGGCGACGGCGCGCTCGTGCTCGACGGCGACCAGCGCCTCCTCCAGCTCGGCGAGGCGGGCGTGCAGTCCCGCGAGCCGCTCGTCGACGAAGTCGGCGAGCTCCAGCCACGCTTCTACGGGGGTGCGGCGGTGCGGGTCCTCGGGCACGGGGACGGGAGGGACCGGGCGCAGCGCCGCGACCTCCGCGATCAGGCCCAGTTGCCGGTCCCTGCGGCCCCGGGCGGCCGCGTGCGCGTCATCCAGCCGCTCGACCTCGCGCCGCAGCGCGTCGGGCGTGTGCGTGCGGACCGGTCCGGCCTCGACCTCCACCCGGGCCTCGGTGACGCGTACCCCGGGCGCCCCCAGGACGCGGGCCCGCAGCGAGCCCGGGTCCAGCGTGCGGGGCAGGCCCCGCACCCGCACCCGGCCGTCGGGCGGCACGCTGCCCCGGGCCAGGCGGCGACAGACCGCGCCCCGCGCGTACACCACGACCGAATCGAGGGTCGCCCCCCACTCCCGCGCCGTCCCCGCCGTCACGTGCCCCGCCCCCCGCCGCCTTCATTCCGAGCGAAGCCTACGCCGGAGCGGCCGGAGGGCGACGACGAGGCCCCGCACGGCTTCCGGACGCCCTATCCGTCGTGACGCGCACCCGGGGGGCCGGCGGTCAGCCGACCGAAGGCCCGTGCGTCCACCACCGCCGCTCCGCCCGGGTCGTTGTTGAAGTAGGCGAAGACGTCCGCGTCCTCGGGCCAGGTGTCCGCGATGCGATCGGCCCAGCTCCGCAGGGCCGTCCGGCCGTAGCGGGGAGCGGGCCGGGCACGTCCCTCGTGGAAGCGCACGTAGCCCCAGTCCGCGGTCCGCCACAGCGGAGCGGCGGGCCGCGACCGACGGTCGGCCCAGCACAGGGCCGCGCCGCGATCGGTCAGCACGGAGCGCACGTCCGCGGTCCACCACGACTCGTGCCGCGGCTCGACGGCCACGCGCGTACCGGCGGGAAAACAGGCGAGGCACGCGTCGAGCGCGGCCGGGTCGGCGCGCAGCGTCGGAGGCAACTGGAGGAGGACCGGGCCGAGCCGGTCGCCCAGGGGCGCGGCGTGCGCCATGAGCCGCTGCACGGGCTCCGCCGGCTCGCGCAGGCGTTTGACGTGCGTCAGGAAGCGGCTCGCCTTGACGGCGATGACGAAGCCGGAGGGAGTCCGGGCGCGCCAGCGGGTGAAGGTCTCGGGCGACGGCAGCCGGTAGAATGCGTTGTTGACCTCGACGGTGCGGAAGTGCTGCGCGTACTCCTCCAGCCACAGGCGCTGCGGCCGGTCCGAGGGGTAGAGCACGCCCGACCAGTCCCGGTACTGCCATCCGGAGGTGCCGACGAATACGGCCATACGGTCCGCCTGCCCTACCGGGCACGCGTCATGCCGCCCGGCCGTGCCCGGCCGTGCCCGGTTGCGTCCGCCGGTCCCGTCGGCCCTCTTCCGGGTGACCCCAGTGCCCGTCCGCGAGGATGATCACGAGGTGACCGGGTAGTTGCATGACGTGATCACAGTAGGCGTGGAAGAAGAGTACTTGCTGGTGGACCCCGTCACGGGCGAGCCGACGCCGCTCGTCGAGGACGTACGCCGCACGGCGGGTCTGGGCCCCTTCGCGGAGGGCGCCGAAGTCCAGGACGAACTGCTGCAGGCCCAGATCGAGGTCGCCACCCCGGTCTGCTCGACGCTGGAGGAGGTAGGGGGCCACCTGCTGCGCCTGCGCCACGCGCTGGCGTCGGCGGCCGAGGCGAACGGCTGCCGGATCGCGGCCACCGGCGCGGCGCCGCTGCGCGGAACCTCACCGGTTCCCGTGACGCCGACGCTGCGCTACCTCAGGATGGAGGGGGAGGCCCGGCAGCTGGTGGACGAGCAGCTCATCTGCGGCATGCACGTCCACGCCGGCGTCCCCGACCGGGAGACGGGCGTCGCGGTACTGAACCGGATCAACGGCTGGCTGCCGACCCTGCTGGCCATGTCCGCCAACTCACCCCTCTGGGACGCCCGGGACACCGGCTTCGCGAGCTGGCGCACCATCGTGTTCGGCCGCTGGCCCGTCAGCGGTCCGCCGCCGCACTTCGACGGGCTCGCCGACTACGAACGGCGGCTGGAAGGGCTGGTGGCGTCGGGAGTCATCGCCGACCGGGGGCAGGTGTACTGGCAGGCGCGGCTGTCCGAGCGCTACCCCACGATCGAGGTGCGCTGCCTGGACGTCCAGCTCCGGGCCGACGACGCCGTGATGTTCGCCGGGATCGTCCGCGCGCTGGTGGCCACGGCGATCGCCGAGGAGAAGGCGGGCCTGCCGCTGTCCGCGCCCCCGCCGGAGCTGGTGCAGGCCGGGAACTGGCACGCGGCCCGGCACGGCCTGAACGGGACACTGGTGGACATCCTCGGCCGGCCCCACAGCAGCGGCGACGTGCTGTACGCGCTGCTGCGGCACCTCACCCCTGCCTTGGAGGACGCCGGCGACCTGCGCGGAGTGAGCGCCCTCGTCCACCGGCTCCTGCAGGTGGGAACCCCCGCCGACCGCCAGCGCCGGGCCCTGTCCGAGGGCGGACTGCCGGGCCTGATCGAACTGATCACGGGCGTCACCTCGTCCGACTGAGGTCCGACCGGATGCCCCGTCCGCGGCGCGACGAAAGCCCGACCCGCACGCGGGCCGGGCTGTTCGGGCGGAGGGGCGGGGTCAGGGCAGCGGCGTGCCACCCGTGGCGTTGACGATCTCCCCGGTGATGTAGCTCGCCGCCGGAGAGGCCAGGAACACGTAGGCGGGCGCCATCTCGGCGGGCTGGGCGGGGCGGCCCATCGGCGACTGTTCGCCGAACTCCTTCACATCGGGCATCGTGGCGGGGATCAGCGGCGTCCACACCGGCCCCGGGGCCACGCCGTTGACGCGGATGCCCCGCTCCGCGACCATCTGCGCCAGACCGTGGGTGAAGGAGATGATCGCCGATTTCGTCATGGCGTAGTCGAGCAGGTGCGGGCTCGGCTGGTAGCCCTGGACCGACGTGGTGTTGATGATGGATCCGCCGCGCGGCAGGTGGGCCAGGGCCGCGCGGGACAGCCAGAACATCCCGTACAGGTTGGTCTTCATCACCCGGTCGAACTGCTCCGTGGTGATCGCTTCGATGCCGTCGGGTTGCGACATCTGATAGGCGGCGTTGTTGACGAGGATGTCGACGCGCCCGAGTTCGTCCACGGCCCGGTCGATCAGCGCCGTGCACTGGTCCTCGTCACGGATGTCGCACCGGACCGGTACGGCCGTGCGGCCCGCGTCGCGGACCAAGCGCGCTGTCTCCGCCGCCTCGTCCGCCTCCTCGGGGAGGTGGGTGAAGACGACGTCGGCGCCCTCCCGGGCGAACGCCAGGCAGACGGCCCTGCCGATTCCCGAATCCCCGCCCGTGACGACCGCCACCCGGTCGAGCAGCAGGTCGTGACCGCGGTAGGACTCCTCCCCGTGGTCGGGCCGGGGGTCCATCGACTCCGTGCTGCCGGGGTGGTCCTGCTGCTGGTCGGGGAAGGGAGGGCGGGGGTGCAGGGTCGTGGGATCGGGGACCCGGGGTGCTTCCTGGGACATGGAACCTCCCGTGCGTGCTGGGGGTGGACGAACCGTGGGCGGGGGTGGTGGCGCCACGGTCGTGGTGCGCGTACCCCCGTCCGCCCGCGTCTCACGCCGCCCGTGCGAGGAACCCGCGGATGAGGGCCCGGCCGGCGGTCTCGAACCGCCCGGTGCGGGTAGGCGGCTCCCGTGCCGCGAAAGCAGCCACCGGGCACCGGCACACCGGGAGCGGCGGGAGGATCAGCGGTGAGCGAGCCGAATGCGGGACCCATGGTCGTCTTCGCCAACTTCCTCTCGGATGTGGCGGTGGACCTCGACGAAGGTCCGGTCCTGGCCCAGTGGGCGCAGCAGGCGCCACGTAAGGCATGGCTGCTGCGGCCCGGGGACGTACTCGTGAGCCCGGCACCGCTGAGCGGCGCGTTCCGCCGGTACGTGAGCGCCCTGACGGGGGTGTCGGCCGAGGAGGCGCCGGTCATCGAGGTGCCGTCGTTCGGCGCCGTACCCCTTGCGCAAGCGGTCCGCCGGGCCGGACTCCTCGAACGGGTGCGGGCGCACGCGGGTCGACCGGGGACGGCTCTGCTGCCCACGGCCCAGGACGCGCCCACCCTCGCGTTCGCACGGGACCTCGGGGTGACCGTGCACCCCTACCCCTCGATCGACGATGCCGCCGCCGCCCTGCCGACGGTCATGCTCCTGAACACGAAGGCCGGCTTCCGACGGGCCGCCGAGCAGGTGGGGATGCGTCTGCCGGAAGGGCGGGTGTGCCGTCGCCCGGACGTGGCGGAGGCTGTGCGGGAGCTCCTTGAGCGGCACGAGCGCGTGGTGGTCAAGCCCGACCGTTCCGCCGGCGGCCACGGTCTGCGTTTCCTCTCCCGGGAGGACGTACGGGGCGCACCCCTGGTCCTGGACGCCGTCGGAGGCCCGGAGGGCACGTGGGTGGTGGAGGAGTGCCTGCCGGTGGCCGAGTCCGTGAGCATCCAGATGGAGAACACGGTGTCGGGGACGCGCGCCCTGTTCAGCGGTGCGATGCGAACGGAACGGGGCTCGTTCACGGGGTACGTCTCGCCGTTGCCGCCGTCGTGTGCGCATGTGGCCGCCGAACTGGAGGAGTGGGGGACGGGGCTGGGCCGGTACCTCGCGAACCGGGGATACCTCGGCCCGTTCGGTCTGGACGCCCTCATCACCGCGGACGGCGTCGCGTACGCCGGCGAGAGCAACGTCCGCCGTACCGCGACCACCACACCCCACGCGATGGTCGGCCGACTGGCAGGCGCGTCCGGGGTCGCACGTCCTGCGTGGGCGGTGTCGAAGAGGCTCACACGGCGACCCCTCGGCTTCGACGAGGCCGCCGACCGGCTGCGCGGACACGCTCTCGCGTTCGATCCGCAGCGCGGTGAGGGGGTGGTGCTCTACGCCGACGCTCCGACGGACGGCCGCTCCTGGCGCTACGCGGTCACCGCCGCGCACCCGGGCCTGGTGCGGGAGCTGGAAGTCGCCCTGGCGAAGGCCCTGGAATTCGAGGAGTTCGAGAACGCCTGACCGGCGGTTCCCCGGCTCCGGGGCCGGCAGCCGTCCGCCCCGGGACGTGTCGGGGCGGACGGCCGAGCCATGCTCTCCTCCTCGGAACGTGTGCCCCTGCATCACCACGGAGCGGCCCGCGATCAGGCATGTCGACGGGTGCGACGTGCTCGGTGTCGATGCGCTTCTTCACGCCTGTCGCGGCTCCAAACGTTCCTCGTGCGGGCCGCGGGGGCCTTCGCGAGTCACTTCGCTCTTGTGGGGGTGAGGTCGCGAATGGAGGGCAGGCGCCCCCCTGAAACGTTGACACGCCATTCACCAGGAGGAGCCTTGAGTGACTTCCAGGATGCGAGCCGCCAGGACGGAAGCAGGACGACGGCGGTAGCGCACACCGTGCAGGACAAGGCCGGCGAGAGTGCGTCGCTGGTCGGGGCCAAGGCCGCCGAAGTGGGCGGTACGGCAAAGGAGCAGGCGGCCCACGTGGTCGGCGAGGCCACCGCGCAGGCTCGGGACCTCGTGGGCGAACTGCGTTCCCAGCTGGCCGGTCAGGCCGAATCCCAGACGCAGCGGCTGGCGGAGAACGTACGCCGGCTGTCACAGGAACTGAGGGAGCTGGGCGAGAACGGCAAGCCGGATTCCACGATGGCGGACATGGCTCGCCAGATAGCCGACGGCGGACAGCAGATGGCCGACCATGTGGAGAAGCGGGGACCGGAGGGACTGGTCAGCGACCTGCAGAGTTTTGCTCGCCGCCGTCCGGGCGTCTTCCTCGCGGGTGCCGCGCTGGCCGGTTTCGTCGTGGCGCGCGCCGGAAAGAGCGTCGGCGCGGCCGCGTCGTCGGAGACCGCCGACGGTGCCTCCGCGGACCGTGGCGCCGCCGAGCGCGCCGCCGTCGAAAGGCCCGCGCAGCCGGGTGACCCGGCAGTGGGGCGCCCCGTGCCACGCGGCGGCATCCCCGCGGGCTACGAGGACCCGCTCGACACCTACGGGCAGTCGCAGCCTCCGCACGTCACCCCGGCGCCGCCCGCCTACCCGCCGGCGAGTACGCCTCCCTACGGCGGCCCGGCGCGGCCCGGGGGAGGGATCTGAGCATGGCTCTCTCCTCCCAGGAGCGTCCGACGGCGCCCGCGCCGCCGCCCCCGTTCTCAACGGCGGCCGAGCCGTCCCTCGGTGATCTGATCGGTGAGATCGGCCAGGACCTGTCCCAGCTGGTCCGGGACGAGATCGAGCTGGCGAAGGCCGAGATCAAGCAGGAGTCGGCCAAGGCCGGCAAGGCGTTCGGCATGCTCGGCGGCGCCGGCTACGCCGGTCATGCCGTGCTGCTCTTCGGCAGTCTGACCGTCGTCTTCGCCCTGGCCAACGTGATGGACCCGGCCTGGGCCGCCCTGATCGTCACCGTCCTGTGGGCCGTGGTGGGCGGGGTGCTGTACGCGGCGGGCCGCAAGCGGCTGCGCACCGTCAACCTCAAGCCGGAACAGACCGTGGAGACCTTGAAGGAGGACGCCCGATGGGCACGACACCCGACGAGCTGAGGAACGACGTGGAGTACCGGCGTGCGCACCTGGCGCGCAACGTCGACCTCCTGGCGGACAGGATGACCCCGAGCAAGGTGGCCCGCCGCAAGGTCGACTCGATGCGCGACCACGTGAGTGGAGTGAAGGAGCGTGTGATGGGCACGGCACAGGACGCGGCGCACGGGACCTCCGGAAGCCTGCATCAGGCCGCCGACAGTGTGACGGGAACGGCCAAGGAGGTCGGCGGCACCGTGCAGGAGACCTTCCAGCAGGCCCCGGCCCAGATCAAGCGGCAGACCCAGGGAAGCCCGCTCGCCGCCGGCCTGATGGCCTTCGGCGCGGGTATGCTCGCGGCCGCCCTGTTGCCGACCACCGCGGTGGAGGAGCAGGCCGGACAGCACCTGCGGGACCACTCGGACGAGCTGCTGGAACCCGTGAAGCAGACCGCGGTCCAGGCCGCCCAGGAAGTCCGGGACGAGTTGAAGGAACCCGTCGCTGACGCCGTCGAATCGGTGAAGGGGACCGCTCAGGAAGCCGTGTCCACCACGCAAGAGCACGCGCAGACCGCCGGCCAGGAAACCGCCGGCGAACTGCGCCAGGTAGGACGGGACACGGCCGCCGAGGTCCGCGAGAACCCCGGCGCCCACCGCCCTCCCGTTTAGACGCGGCCTCGACCCGGCGGGCCCGACACCAGCGCAGCGCTCCGGTGTCGGGCCCCCGCACTCGACCGGTCGGCAGCGCGTCTGCCAGGACAAGAGGTGGATCATGACGCCCCACCCATCGAGGACGAGTCGCGGTGCGGCCGCCGCGGACGGCGAGGACCGGACGACACCGTGGCGGGACCTCGACAGCGTCCTGGAGCAGATGGCGCGCTTCCTGAAAGACCATCAGGAGGGCCCCCGGAGCGGTGGGTCCGGCGAGACGTCCCGCCGCGCGCCGGGCTTCCGGCGCGTCCCGCGGTGAGGGACGGAGCGCGCACCGCGCCCGGGGCCGGGCCCGGACGTGACGGTCGCCGGTCGGCGGCGGCCTGCGCGCTCATCGGTGCGGCGGTGATGGCCGCCGTGGACGAGGTCGTCTTCCACCAGGTCCTGGGATGGCACCACTTCTACGACCGCTCCACCCCCGCCGTCGGCCTGATGTCCGACGGCCTGCTCCACACGGCCGAACTCCTGGGCCTCGTGGCCGGGTTCTTCCTGTACGCCGACCTGCGCCGACGCGAAGCGCTCTCCGCACGCCATGCCTGGGCCGGATTCCTCATCGGCCTCGGCGGCTTCCAGCTGTTCGACGGCATCGTGGACCACAAGCTGCTGCGCCTGCACCAGATCCGCTACGGCGTGGAACCGGCACCGTACGACGTGGTCTGGAACGCCTCGGGCGCGCTCCTCCTGCTCGCCGGCTGCGGCCTCGCGCTCTCCGCGCACCGCCGCTCGGCGCGGGACGCCCCGCCGTGACACCGGGCCACCTCCACCCCGGCCCGGCCGCCGTCCCGGACATCGTCGTCGCCACCGCGGCGGCCGCGCTGGCGGTCGCCGCCGCGTACCTGCTCGCCGCCGCTCGGCTCAGGCGCCGCGGCGACGCCTGGCCGTGGCTGCGGGACGTGTCCTTCGCCGCGGGCGGGGGCGCCCTCGCCTGGCCCGCCCTCGGCCCCGTGCCCGGTGGGCCGTTCACCGCGCACATGGGCGTCCACCTCCTCACCGGCATGGTCGCCCCGCTCCTGCTCGTCCTGGCCCGCCCGCTCACACTGGCCCTGCGCAGCCTGCCGCCCGGGTCCGTGCGCCGCGCCCTGCCGGCCGTCGCCCGTTCCCGTCCCGCGAGCGTGCTGGTCCTCCCGCCGGTCGCCGCCCTGGTGGACCTCGGCGGCCTGTGGCTGCTCTACCGCACCCCGCTGTTCGCGGCGGCCCAGTCGCAGCCGTTCCTGCACGCCCTCGTGCACGCCCATGTCCTGGCCGGCGGGCTGCTGTTCACCTTCGCCGTCTGCCGCCTCGACCCCGTGCGCCCCCGCGGCGGCGGCCTCGGCGTCCGCGCCGGCACGCTGCTGGCCGCCGGAGCCCTGCACGCCGTCCTCGCCAAGGGCCTGTACGCCACCGCACCACCCGGGACCGCGTTCACCACCGCCGACCTGCAGGCCGGAGCCAGACTGATGTACTACGGCGGGGACCTGGTCGAACTCTCCCTGGCCCTGGTCCTGGCCGTCCAGTGGTACGGCGCCACCGGGCGGGCCCGGGCCAGGCGCGCGGGAACGGGCGGCCGGCCGCTCGTCGGCAGGACCCTGCTCCGGCAGCGGCGCGGTCGGCCGGAGCCGGACGAAGCGCCCCGGCCGGAAGCCCGCTGAGGCAGCGGCCGGGGCGCCGCGGGTACTCAGCGCCGGCGGCGCAGGACCGTACCCGTCAGCCAGGCGGCCACGGCCGCCGCCACCAGGGCCGCGGCGATCAGGCGGCTGCGGGGGACATCGGTGGTCGTGGCCGCGAGCAGGTCCCGGGTTCGGTCGAAGGCGCTGAGCGGGACCCCCGCCAGCGCGTTGCCCGGAGGCCGGCGCGAGACGGCGGGGTGCGGGCGGGTGGGGGCGGTGCGCCGCACGGTCTCCCACGCCGAGCCGAGCCGCCGCAGCCGGGCCCGGTCGTGGTCCATCGCCTCCTGCAGGCGCGGCAGCAGCAGGTCCTCTTCGTCGCGGATGTCCTGCCGGATCAGGGCGAAGGCCTCGCTGACGAGCTCGTCGTGCCGAGGGTCCGCCGGGTCGAGGGAGCCGATCTCGGTGACGAGCTCGTTGATCTGCTGGTGTTCCTCCTCGACCCGGGAGGTGAGTTCCTCACCGTCGGGAGCGAGCCGTCGCAGAGCCGGCCACAGGACGGTCTCCTCGGCGAAAGCGTGGCTGAACGTGAGCTGGACGATGTCCTTGAGCACCTCCTGACGTTGCGGGAGGGTCAGGGACGCGGACTCGTACAGGTGCATGAGGCGGTCGAGTTCCGCGTGGTCGCGGCGCTGACGGGTGAGCACGCTGGACTCCCCGCCGAGCTCTTCGACGCTCTGCTGTGCGATGGACCGGGACACGGGACCGTCCTTCCGTCAGCGGCGCAGGGCCGGGCGGCGGGTGAGCAGGACACCGAGGGCGATCATGGCGATGCCGAGGAAGAAGTGCAGCCAGTTGTCGGCGGGGTTCACGGGAACGAAGTTGGCGGCGCTGTCGTGGTCGATGATCAGGCCGTAGATCCA
Source organism: Streptomyces sp. NPDC055254 (assembly GCF_053606025.1). Lineage (NCBI taxonomy): Bacteria > Bacillati > Actinomycetota > Actinomycetes > Kitasatosporales > Streptomycetaceae > Streptomyces > Streptomyces sp. NPDC055254. The sequence goes on from NZ_JBSGQV010000011.1 coordinate 132,153, forward strand.
CAGGACCAGGTAGATCACGCCGCCGCCGATCAGGAAGGCGCGGGCGCTGCCCGCGGTGCGGGCCATGGCGATGCCGGCGATGCCGAACAGCAGGTGGACGATGTTGTGCAGGACGGAGACCTGGAAGATCCCGAGCAGCTTGGCCTCCGAGTGGTGCTCGGCGAACCGCAGGGATTCGTAGTCGGTGGTGATGCCGGGTACGAACCCGAGGACACCGACCAGCAGGAACACCGCTCCCACCACGAGGGCGGCGAGCTGTACGGGCGTCCTGCCCGTGGTACGGGTGTGCGTGGTCATGAGGGTTCTCCTTCACGCCGAAGCGGATGGCGGGCGATCATGGTGTGCCCCCGTGGGGAAGAACGACCGGGTCCATGAGCATGAGCAGCATCTCCTGGGACTCAGTGGTCCGCCGCCCGCTGCGAGAGCATCGAGTAGCCGAACTGCAAGGCGTCCGACACGGTCAGTGCGGTCAGGGCTCCGGTCACCGTGCGGGTGGCTTCCGGCCAGACGGCCCGGGCGCCGGTGAAGCTGGCGACGACCCACACGCTCAGGCAGAACGGGCAGCTGATCAACTCGCCCATCGTCTTGCGGCCCGGCTCCTCCCGCGGGGTCTCGTTGAGTTCCGCCGGTGCGCCGGCGTCGTCCACCCGGGTGAACGGGGCCCGCAGGGGGCGGGCCACGGTGGCCTTGCCGATGAGGCGACTGAGCCGGAACGTGGCCGTAGCGGTGAGCAGGAGCTCCCAGGGGCCCGGGGAGACGGACCGGGGCCGTCCGGTCCGGTGGTGGAGCACGACCCAGCCGGCCGTGTACCCGGCGAACCCCGCCATCGCACCCAGGTGCCCGCCGTGGGACCGCAGACCTTGGAATGTCCCCATCGAACCGCCTCGTTCCGCCCGTTCGCGGGCCGTCGCTCACGTCGTCGTAGTCGCGGTGGATCGGCACTACGTCACCTGCGCAGGGGCGCCTACCCGGCTCCGGCCCGGACACGCGCCGGAGCGGGGCGCGATCCGTTCCCGCGGGCAGTGCGCGCCGGGCCGGGCGTGCGCGCGGCCCGTCCGGCGGACCGGTCCAGGTCAGAGGGGCGGGGCGCGCCATGACGCGTCCCGCCCCGTCCCGCCCGTCGCTGCCCGGTGCGCTGCTCAGGCGTCGGAGTCCCGGTCCTTGTCCATGACCCTCCGGACCGCGTCACGCGTCCGGTCCACCAGCGCGGTTACGGGGCCCGCCACGATGTTGGCCGAGGCACTCTCCACCCCGGGGTGGGGGTGGGTCGGGGCCAGCTTCTCCGCGGCCTTGACGGCCTTCGCCATGGTCATGAGGCGGGTCGGGGAGCTGGTGCGGCGCAGCTGGGCGAACTCGTAACGCTCCTCGGCGCGGGCGTGCACGAGGACGGCGTCGCGCAGGGAGAGCAGCATCGGCATGAACTTCGGGTCACCGGTACCCATGTCCTCAAGGCTCGCCAGCATCTCCTTGGCCGCGTTCTCCTCCGCGAGCCGTTCCTGTACGACGTCGTCTCCGCCTTCGAAGGCACTGCGGGCATGGGGGTGCACGACCTCCTCCTCCGCCGTCTCGTGCACGGCCAGGAGCCGGACCAGGCGTTCGAAGGCGTCCTTGCGGGCATCACCCTCGCCGAGCCGCACCTCGTCGAAGAGGCTGTGGATCTGCCCGTGCTGGCGCACGAGCAGTGCCACCACGTCCTCGCCGGCCGCAGGGTCACCGACCTGCTTCTCATCGTCCTTCACAAGATCCTCCTCGGAGACGGGGTGTGCGTCGGGTCCGGCGCCGGCCGGCATCGGACCCCGGACCGGCGGCGCCTACCGGCCGGCTCACGCGCGCTGCGACGGGTCGGGGTGCGGCCCCTCGGTCTCGACGCGGTAGTCCCGCCCGAACATCTCCTGGTGCTGCTCCACGACCCGGTCGCTGGGCGGAGCCTCCCCGCCGTGGATCTGCGCCTGCATCTTCTCGAAGCGCTCGTGCGCCTCCCGTACGTAGCCCGCGCCGAGCGTGGTCAGGTCGATCTGGGTCGCGAGGAGCTCCCGCAGGTAGGCCTTGTTCGGCTCGAAGGTGACCACGTTCGGCAGCTCCGGAGCGAGGATCTCCTCCGGCTCGCGCCCGTCGTGGCGCCGCATCAGGTCGCACGCGATCCGCAGGTGCTCCAGCTCCATGTTCAGATGCAGCTCCCACACGGCTTTGACCTTGGGGTGGCTCTCCTGCTCCATGAAGGAGTGGTACAGGTAGCACTCGTTGTACTCGTGCGTGACGAGCTGTTCCCACCAGGTCTCCCCCGGGTCCACGAGGGACTCGTAGTGGGTGACGTGCTCCTCCTCGATGAGACCGATCTCCTGGTAGAGCTGCCGGGCGATGGGCTCCATGTAGGTGGGACCGGTGTTCATGTAGAAGTTCATCGTCTGCTGCTCCGCCGACAGGATCGTCAGCGCGTGGAGCTTCGACAGCGGATCGGTGCGGGTCTTGTCGTAGGGGTCGCGCACGTTGTCCACCGGATTACGGTGGTGCATCCGGGTCGGGCGCCCCGGCATCACCTCGGTCAGGCCGTCGACGATCGCCTCGGCCTTGCGGTGCTCGATCATCTCGTACAGGTTCGCGTACCGGTACAGGTGGTCGAAGTCCTCCAGCACGCCGAACTGGTACGCCTGCTGCAGGTAAGGGTCCGGTTCCATGCGCGCCACCCACGAGGTCAGGTCCACCGCTACCTGCTCGTAGGCGATCGTCGTCTCCAGCACCGACGACACTCCGGGGAGCAGCCAGTTCACGACCTTCTGCTGTTGGGCCTCGATGTACCGGGTGCGGGCCAGTTGGCGTTTGACTTCCGGATCCACGCAGTTGCGGGCCAAGATGTGGCCGAAGAGGATCGCCTCGACCTCGATGCCGTTCATCGTGATGATGCGGCACCGGGTGTACGGGTCGCTCGCGTCGGGGTCGATCGGGGAGACGTTCAGTTCGCGCCAGCTGCGCAGCTGGCGGTCCAGGGGGATACCGCGCTGTTCGAGCGGGTTGAAGGCCATGACGGTCACCGGCTTCCCACGAAGTGCGTCCCGCGCGCTCCAGCCGGAGCACGCCTACGGACCTGGGACCGGATGCCACCGAACGACAGCACGAAACGACGAATCCAGACAGAACCTCCCAGGCCTCCCACAGGTTTCCGCACCGACCCGCCCCGGGGGGCCCCATCCGCCGCGCGACGCGCTGCCCCACCCGGTCGGCCCAGCGCCGTGCCCGGCCGGCGCGTGCCGCCCCGGTCGTCGGCGGCGAAGTTGTGGGCCGACCGGGCTACCGGGCGGCGCACGCTTGGCCTTTCGTCACTATCCGTAGTACACCTGGGACCGGGCGCGACCTACCGGCGAGGCGGCGGCGCGTCCGTACCGGGTTTCCGATGTAAAGGAATCGTCCATGGTGACGTCGACCGAGCCTGTCACGCCGATCCCGGTACCGGGCCGCACGCGAGGGAGCGTGCTGGTCTCCTGGCTCACGACCACGGACCACAAGAAGATCGGGCACCTGTACCTGATCGCGTCGTTCATCTTCTTCATCCTCGGCGGGGTACTGGCGCTGCTGCTGCGGGCCGAATTGGCCCGGCCGGGCTTGCAGATCGTCTCGAACGAGCAGTACAACCAGGCGTTCACCCTGCACGGCACCGTCATGCTGCTGTTCTTCGCGACCCCGACCTTCGCCGGTTTCGCCAACGCGATCATGCCGCTCCAGATCGGCGCGCCGGACGTGGCCTTCCCGCGGCTGAACATGTTGTCGTTCTGGCTGTTCCTCTTCGGCGGCCTGATCGTCGTGGGCAGCCTGTTCACCCCGCAGGGGACCGCGGACTTCGGCTGGACCGCCTACACACCGCTCAGCAACGTGACGCGCACGCCGTCCATCGGCGGCGACATGTGGATCATGGGCCTGGCCCTCTCCGGATTCGGCACGATCCTGGGCTCGGTCAACTTCGTCACGACGATCATCTGCATGCGGATGCCGGGCATGACCATGTTCCGGATGCCGATCTTCACCTGGAACATCCTGCTGACCTCGGTCCTGGTGCTCTTCGCCTTCCCCGTCCTCGCGGCGGCCCTGCTGGTACTGGAGGCGGACCGCAAGTTCGGTTCCCAGGTCTTCGACCCGATCAACGGGGGCCCGCTCCTGTGGCAGCACCTCTTCTGGTTCTTCGGGCATCCCGAGGTCTACATCATCGCGCTGCCGTTCTTCGGGATCATCACCGAGGTCATCCCGGTGTTCTCCCGCAAGCCCATCTTCGGGTACCTCGGCCTGATCGGGGCGACCGTCGCGATCGCGGGCCTGTCGCTGACCGTGTGGGCGCACCACATGTTCGCCACGGGAGCCGTGCTGCTGCCGTTCTTCTCCTTCATGACGTTCCTGATCGCGGTGCCGACCGGGGTCAAGTTCTTCAACTGGATCGGCACCATGTGGAAGGGCTCCCTCTCCTTCGAGACGCCCATGCTGTGGTCGATCGGATTCCTCGTCACGTTCCTCTTCGGCGGCCTGACCGGCATCATCCTGGCTTCGCCCCCGATGGACTTCCACGTCACCGACTCCTACTTCGTCGTGGCCCACTTCCACTACGTGGTCTTCGGTACGGTCGTGTTCGCGATGTTCGCCGGCTTCTACTTCTGGTGGCCGAAGATGACCGGCACGATGCTCGACGAGCGCCTCGGTAAGATCCACTTCTGGACGCTGTTCATCGGCTTCCACATGACCTTCCTCGTCCAGCACTGGCTCGGAGCCGAGGGAATGCCGCGCCGTTACGCGGACTACCTGGCCGCCGACGGATTCACCGCACTGAACACCCTGTCCTCCATCGGCGCCTTCCTCCTCGGCGCCTCGACACTGCCCTTCTTCTACAACGTGTGGAAGACGGCCAAGTTCGCGCCCCGCGTCGAGGTCGACGACCCGTGGGGCTACGGCCGCTCCCTGGAATGGGCCACGTCCTGCCCGCCTCCCCGGCACAACTTCGTGACGCTGCCCCGGGTGCGGTCCGAATCGCCGGCCTTCGACCTCCACCACCCGGAGATCGCCGCCCTCGACTACGCGGGGGACCACAAACGCGACGTCATCGACCAGGACAGGGCTTCCGGTCCGCGGGGGTCGCTCCCCGGGCCGGGTCCGGACCAGGCCGAATAGCCGGGGAGCGCGCCGATGAGCGAGCGCCCGGACGACCCGGCGGCCGGGCTGGCTCGGATCGAGGGATTCCTGATGAGCCAGGCGGCCCTTCGGGAGGCACGCGAGGCGGGACAGGCGTTCGTCCGCACCCTCACCTGGCTCGGCCCCGGCGAGCAGGACGAGATCAGCGCCCGCTTCGCCCAGCACCACCTGAGCCTGCGCCGGGAGATGCTCGCCGCGACCGTGGCGCGGGCGGCGGAACTCAAGAACGAGTACGCCGACCGGTACGGTCAGCTCTGCCGGCGCGCCACCGGCCTCGCGGTCGGCGTCTTCGCTCTCTGGACCGCCGTCCTGATCATCCTCTGCCGGACCTGAACCGCGCCGCCGCGGATGCGGCGAGGCAATGTCCCGGGCTCGCGCCGAGTCGATCGCCCCGACCCGGGTAGGCGGCGGGCATGGACACGGACCGCGGGAAGCGCAGAGCACAGCGGACGGGCCCCGGACGGATGCTCCGGGCCGTGGAGCGGGTGGAGCAGTCGACCGCCACCGACGGACTGGTGCGCGCGGTGCGCCGCGCCGTGCGCGCCGTACCGCTCGGACCGGCCCGCGACACCCTGCACGGGCTGCCGATGGGCCACCCGGTCCATCCCCTGCTCGTACAGGTACCGGTCGGGGCCTGGCTGTCGGCAGCCGTCCTGGACCTTTGCCCCGGACAGGACCGCGCGTCCCGGACGCTGATCGCCCTCGGTCTGGCGGGAGCGGCGCCCGCGGCCGTGGCGGGCTGGACCGACTGGGCGGAACTGCCGCCCGAGCAGTCCCGCGTCGGGCTGGTCCACGCCGTCGCGAACATCGGCGCCGTCTCGCTGTACGCCGCCTCCCTCACGGCCCGCCTGCGGGGGCGCCCCGTCAAGGGCCGTCTCCTGGCCGTGGCCGGTCTGGCCGCCGTGGGCGCGGGCGGGGCGCTGGGAGGCCACCTCGCCTACCGCCAGGCCGCGGGCGCCAACCACGCGGAGGCCGTGCCGCACCTGGTGTCCCCGGGCTGGCACCGGGTGGGGCCGGTGTCGGAGTTCCCCGTGGGACGTCCGGCCCGGGCCACCGTGGACGGCGTCGATGTGGTCGTCGTCCGCCAAACCGGCGGAGAGGTGCACGTCCTCGCCGACCGCTGCTCGCACATGGCGGGCGCGCTGTCGGAAGGCGAGGTCGCCGACGGCTGTGTCCGCTGCCCCTGGCACGGCAGCGTCTTCCGGCTGACCGACGGCTGGAACGTACGGGGTCCCGCGACCGCGCCGCAGCCCTCCTTCGAGACGCGCGTCGCCGAGGGGCACGTAGAAGCCCGACTGCGCCACCGCGGCCATCAGGGGCGGGCGGCCGCGTAACCGCCTCGGTCGGGTGGCCCTCCCTCCGCGCCGCGGCGTACAGCGGCTCCCGCACCGGCCGCGGGGCCGAGCAGTATCTCCCGTTCCGTCTGCTTGATCGGGGCGGGGACGGGTAGCCGCCCGGTATGTCGATCGCCTGGCCGGTCGGGGTCGCACGACACCGATCGCCGGCGCGCGGGAGTGAGCGTCATGGTCACAGTGCCCCGGACCCCGGACACACGGTACGCGCAGACGTGGTTCCGCGAGGTGCGACGGACAGGGGGCGTGTCATGTGCGGCTTGAGCGGAGAAATGCGGTTCGACGGCCGGAGACCGGACCTCACCGCGCTCGAAAGCATGACGGACGCCATGGAGGAACGAGGTCCCGACGGCAGGGGTTTCTGGTCGCAAGGAGCGGTGGCCCTGGGCCACCGCCGGCTCCAGATCATCGACCTCTCGGAGAGCGGCGCCCAGCCCATGACCGACCCCCGACTGGGCATCACCGGCGTCTTCAACGGCTGCGTCTACAACTACCGCGAGCTTCGCGCCCGGCTCGAAGGGCTGGGGCACCGCTTCTTCTCGGACTCCGATACGGAGGTGCTGCTCAAGGCCTACGGCCAATGGGGCGGCGCCTGTGTCGAATTCCTCGTGGGCATGTTCGCCTTCGCGGTCGTCGAGCACCACACGGGGCGCGTGGTCCTGGGCCGGGACCGACTCGGCATCAAGCCCCTGTACCTCGCCCAGGACGGTGACCGGCTGCGCTTCGCCTCCTCGCTGCCCGCTCTGCTGGCGGGCGGGGGAGTGGACACCTCCCTCGACCCGGTGGCACTGCACCAGTACCTGAGCTGGCACGGCACGGTCCCCGCGCCCCGCACGGTGCTCTCCGGCGTCCGCAAACTGCCCCAGGCCACCGTCCGTACCGTCGAGTCGGACGGCACGTACCGCGACCACTGCTACTGGCAGCCGTCCTACACCCGCCACGAGGAGCTCGGCGACGACCCGGTGCGCTGGCGGGAGGCCGTGGACCAGGCGCTGCGCACGGCGGTGCGGCGCCGCATGGTCGCGGACGTCCCCGTGGGCGTCCTGCTGTCGGGCGGCCTCGACTCCAGCCTGATCGTGGCCCTGCTCGCGCAGGAAGGGCAGAGCGACCTGCCGACCTTCGCGATGGGGTTCGCCTCGGAGAGCGGTGAGGAGGGCGACGAATTCCGGTACTCCGACCTGATCGCCCGCCGGTTCTCGACCGACCACCACCAGTTCATGATTCCTTCCGACCGGCTGCCTGCGGCCCTGGAGGCGGCGATCGGCGCCATGAGCGAGCCGATGGTCAGCCATGACGCGGTGGCCTTCCACCTGCTGGCCGAGCAGGTCGCCAAAAGCGTCAAGGTGGTGCTGTGCGGGCAGGGCGCGGACGAAGTGTTCGCGGGGTACCACTGGTACCCGGGGATCGCCGCCGCGGGCCGGGACGCCGCGCCCGAGGCCTACACCGACGCGTACTTCGACCGCACGCACGACGAGGTCGCCTCCCTGCTGCACCCCGACACGGCCGTCGAGCGCGACGTCTCGCGGGACTTCGTCCGCGCCCACATGGCGGCCCCGGGCGCCGAGACCGCGCTGGACGCGACCCTGCGCATGGACGTCCATGCCCTGATGCCCGACGACCCGGTCAAGCGGGTCGACAACATGACGATGGCCTGGGGCCTGGAGGCGAGGGTGCCGTTCCTCGACCACGAACTGGTCGAACTCGCCGCCGCCTGCCCTCCGGAGCTCAAGCTGGCGCGGGACGGCAAGGGAGTCCTCAAGGACATCGGCCGGCAGGTCCTCCCCCGCAACGTCGTCGACCGCCCGAAGGGCTACTTCCCGGTGCCGGCCGTCCGGCACATGGCCGAGCCGGTACTCAGCCTGGTACGGCAGGCCCTGACCGCCCCGGAGGCCCGCCGTAGGGGCCTCTTCGACCAGGCCCGCGTGGCCGAGCTGCTGGCGGACCCCGATCGGCACCGCACCACGCGGGGAGCCAGCACGCTCTGGCAGGTGGCCTCGCTGGAGATCTGGTTGCAGACCCACGGCGTGAACTGAGGCCGATCGTTCGGCGGTCGAGGCTCAGGCCGACCGGGCCGCCGGCTGGTGACCTGGGAAGACGGGGGAGGCGCCGTGCACCGGAAGGGCCGCCACCCGCGTACGACGCCCCGCGCACCTGTGCGTCCGGCACACGAAGACACACGGCGACCGCGGATGAGGGAGACTGGAACCACGGAGCGGAGCGCACCCCGCCCGCTGCGGCACACACGGGACGAGAGGCGGGCCCCATGCCTCGTACGGCGCTCATCGTCATCGACATGCTCAACACGTACGCGCACGAAGACGCCGAGGCCCTGGTCCCCTCCGTCCGTGAGGCCCTCTCCGGGGTCACGACGCTGCTGAAACACGCTCGGGCCAGTGACTCGCCCGTGATCTACGTGAACGACAATTTCGGGGAGTGGCGCTCGCACCACGGAGAGATCCTGCGGGCGGCCCTCGACGGCCACCACGCCGACCTCGTGGAGCCGGTCGCGCCCGACGAGAACTCGCTCTTCGTCGTCAAGGCCCGGCATTCCGTCTTCTTCGAAACGCCGCTGGCCTACCTCCTGGGTCAACTCGACGCCCAGCGACTGGTCCTGTGCGGACAGGTGACCGAGCAGTGCGTGCTGTACTCGGCGCTGGACGCCCACATCCGGCACTTCGACGTGGTCGTCGCGGCCGACGCGGTCGCCCACATCGACGTCGACCTGGCCGAAGCGGCGTTGCGGATGATGCGTACCAACATGTCCGCGGACATCCGCGCGGTCGACGACATCACCTTCGATGCCGCGCGGTAGGCCCGAGTGACCGAAAGAGGCGGAGCCCGAGGTGCTGCGGTGAACGACCGGGACCGGTACGCAGAAGGCCGGCGCATGCTGGTGGGACTGCTGTCGGCGAGCCACTTGATGCCGCCGGAGCTCCTGCCCGCCAAGACGGCCGAGTACGCGGCGGGGGTCGGTTTCTCCCAGGTGCTGATCTATGTCGTCGATCTGCAGGGCGCCGTGATGCGTCTGCTGACCGGGGACGAGCTCGATGCCGGACAGACGGCGGCGGGGGAGGAGACCGAGCTGAAGATCGAGGGCACCGTGGCGGGGCGCGCGTATCAGCTCGGGCAGGTCCTGGCCGGCGCCGAGGCGGGCGAGCAGGGGAGCCACTGGTGGGTTCCGCTGCTGGACGGCACGGAACGCCTGGGTGTTCTGCGCATCACCGCTCCCGAGGCCGATCGGACAGCGCTGGAGGACATGGAATCGCTGTCCGCCCTGCTCGCCCTGATCATCGACAGCAAGCGGCGCAGCAGTGACTCCCATGCCCGGCTGACCCGCATCGAGCCGCTCGCCGTCGGCGCGGAGATGCAGTGGCACCTGATGCCGCCGCACACCTACGCCGACGGCCGGGTGGTGATCAGCGCGGCGATGGAGCCCGCCTACCGGATCAGCGGGGACGCCTACGACTACGCGACCGCCGGACACATGGTGTACCTGTCGCTGTTCGACGCGATGGGACACGACACGGCCGCGGGACTCACCGCGACCCTCGCGATGGGCGCCTGCCGCAACGCGCGCCGGCAGGGCGCGGGACTGGTCGAGACGAGCGAGCGGATCGAGGAGGTACTGATCGAGGAGTACGGTCGGACGCGCTACGCGACCGGTGTCCTCGCCGAACTCGACACCCGTACCGGCCTCCTGACTTGGGTCAACCGCGGTCATCACCCGCCGGTGGTCATCCGCGGCGGCCGGTGGAGCACGCTGCTGAACTGTCCGCCCGCGCACCCCATGGGCACCGGTCTCGGTCTCCCCACGACCCTGTGCCGCCACCAACTGGAGCCGGGCGACCGACTGGTGCTGTACACCGACGGCATCACCGAAGCCCGCCGGGCAGGCGAGGAGGAGTTCGGCCTCGGCCGGTTCGTCGACTTCCTCATCCGCCACCATGCCGCCGGCCTGCCCGTTCCCGAGACGCTGCGCCGCCTCATCCACGCCGTACTCGAACACCATGACGGCCGCCTCCAGGACGACGCCACCGTCCTGTTCTGCGAATGGCTCGGCCCCACCCCGCACCCCACGGGGCAGGCGGCGGCCCTGGCCGGCCTGCCGCCGACCGACCCCGCCACGCGACGGGAGCGCCCGCCCGCGGCCCGCCCTCAGGGACTGCCGCAAGGGTGAATCGGGCCGTCGTGGCGGCCGCGCCGTAGGGCCGTCCCAGGGGCGCGGTCCGAGAATGGGCGCACCAACCCTCTGCTGGCAGGAGCCCCTCACCCATGTTGGAGCGCAAGCAGGTCAAGGACCGCGTCCACGTCACCTTCGTCCTGCCGGCCGAGGCCCCGCCCGGTGCGGTCAGCGTCGTCGGCGATTTCAACGAGTGGCAGCCCGGCGCGCACCCTCTGGAGGCCCGCCGAGACGGCATGCGCGCCGTCAGCGTCGTGCTGCCCGCCAAGAGCGTGCACTCCTTCCGCTACCTCGCCGAAGGCGACCACTGGTTCGACGAGGACCAGGCGGACGGGCACGACGGGACCAACAGCCGCCTGCACACGTGAGTCAGAACGCGTAGCGGATCCGCAACCACGGGGCCGCGGCCGACACCATTCGACGGACGGTGTCGACGGCCGCGGCCTTGTCGGCGTTGCGGTAGCGGACGTTCCAACTGCCGTTCTCGGAGCGCTTGGGCTGCTGGATGTCGGGCCGCCACAGCATGTCCTCGGCCCGTGGGTGCCAGCCCAGGTTCAGCTGGTGGAGGTCCTCGTTGTGCGTCAGCATGATCACCTCCGCCGCCGCCTGTTCCTTGACCGCACGGGGCAGAACGTCGTCCATGCGCCGCAGCAACTGCGTCCAGTCCTCTTCCCAACCGGGCCGGATGACGACGGGCGAGAGGTTGAAGTGCACCTCGTACCCCGCCTCCAGGAAGTCCGCGGCAGCCGCGATGCGCTGCTCCACCGGGCTGGTGCGGATGTCCAGCAGACGCGAGTCCTGCGGCGGCATCACCGAGAAGCGCACCCGGGTGCGGCCGCGCGGATCGAGGAGCAGCAGATCGGGGTTGACGAACTTCGTGGCGAAGGACGCCTTGGCCGTGGGCCAGAGCGCGAACGCGTTGACCAGGTCAGCGGTGTTCTCGCTGATGAGGGCGTCCACCGAGCAGTCGTTGTTCTCGCCGATGTCGTAGACCCACGCGGTCGGGTCGCACTGGTTCGGCTCGGGCTTGCGACCCTGCCGTGCGACGTGCCGGCCGAGGTGGGCGATGATCTGCTCGATGTTGGTGAACACGGTGATCGGGTTGGCGTAACCCTTGCGGCGCGGCACGTAGCAGTAGGCGCAGGCCATCGCGCAGCCGTTCGCCGAGCCGGGCGCGATCCAGTCGGCGGACCGCCCGTTCACCCGCGTGGTCAGGGTCTTCTTCTCGCCCAGGACGAGGACCTCGCTCTTGACGCGGACCCAGCGTTCGAGGTTGCCCTCGTTGCCGTGCAGTTCCGGGATGCGCCAGTGCGAGTCCACGTCGATGACTTCGGCCTCGGGAAAGCGCGCCAGGATCTGCCGCCCGCGCGGGGAGGCCGCGGCTGCCGGCTCGGCGTGGATCTCGCGTACCGATAGCAGCCGGCGGGCGGCGGGGGAGTCGCGGAAGGAGGGTCCGACGAGCGGACCGGAACGCGCCGCTCGGGCACCGGTGGGCCCGAAGCGCAGGTCCTCCAGCCCGAACAGGGCGTCGGCGCGGTCATCGGAAGGTACGGGCGGAGGCCGACGGGGCCGGTGGTGCTGCGGGGGCTGGCCCATGAGTGCACTCCGAGAGCCGGCGGAGGGCCGGGCGGGTGGTATGCGGTGGAAACGGTCGGATTTTTCAGCTTACACGGGCATACGTAGGAAATGCCGTGGCCGTGGCGCCCTCCGTGAGGAGAAAACGCGTGGATCCGAACCTCCAGTCCGCAGCGGGCTCGCCACCCGGACCGGCGACGGCGAGTGTCGCGCGCGCCGCGACGTGCGCAGGAGTCCCCGGCGTCCTCGGAAAGGCGTGCGCGGAGGCTGGGGCGCCGTGGACGGGCTCCAGCGGATCGGCCTGGCGCAGTACGTGACGACCTCCGACTTCGCCGCGGACGTCACCGAGAACTGGCAGTCGGAGTTCTCGCAGTTCTTCCTCTTCGTCTTCGGCACCGGGTGGCCGGTCCAGCGGGGCTTCGAGTCCGAGCCCGTGGGAGCCGTCCCCACCTCGACCGGCGTCGAGGGCTGATGCCCCGGCCGCGCGGCGCGCGCCCCCGGCCGCCCGTTCGCGCCACGGCTTAAAGGGCGCCGGCGCGGGCAGGCGCCCTCATATGTCGATCGCCCGTTCGGGTAGACCCGCGCGGCGTCGGCCGGACCGGTACAGGAGAGTAGTGATGGTGTACGTGACCCCGTCCGCGACGGAGAGCGAGGGCCCCGGTGCCGGGCACTCCCGCGGTGTCGGCCTTGCGGTAGGTGCCCCGTGTGCGGCTTGAGCGGAGAGGTGCGCTTCGACGGAGGGCGGCCCGACCTCGCGGCGGTCGAGCGCATGACCGATGCCCTGGAGCCGCGGGGTCCCGACGGCCGGGGCGCCTGGTCGCAGGGCGCGGTGGCCCTCGGCCACCGCCGCCTCAAGATCATCGATCTGTCCGAGCGCGGCGCCCAGCCCATGACGGACTCCCAGCTGGGCCTCACGGCGGTCTTCAACGGCTGCATCTACAACTATCGGGAGCTGCGGGGCCGCCTCGAAGGGCTCGGACACCGCTTCTTCTCCGACTCCGACACCGAGGTGGTCGTCAAGGCGTACGCCGAATGGGGCCGGGCGTGCGTCGAGTCCCTCGTGGGCATGTTCGCCTTCGCGGTCGTCGAGCACCACACGGGGCGTGTGGTCCTGGGCCGGGACCGGCTCGGCATCAAGCCCCTGTACGTCACCCAGGACGGTGACCGGCTGCGCTTCGCCTCCTCCCTGCCCGCCCTGCTGGCGGGCGGGGGAGTGGACACCTCGCTCGATCCGGTGGCACTGCACCAGTACCTGAGCTGGCACGGCACGGTCCCCGCGCCCCGCACGGTGCTCTCCGGCGTCCGGAAGATCCCGCCGGCCACCGTCCGCGTCGTCGAGCGGGACGGCACCCACCGCGACCACTGCTACTGGCAGCCGTCGTACACCCGGCACTCCGAGCTCGGCGAGGATCCGGGGCTGTGGCGGGAGGCGATGCACGACGCGCTGCGCACGGCGGTGCGGCGGCGCACGGTCGCGGACGTCCCCGTGGGCGTCCTGCTGTCGGGCGGCCTCGACTCCAGCCTGATCGTGGCGCTGCTGGCCGAGGAGGGGCAGGCCGACGTCGCGACCTTCGCCATGGGCTTCGAGGCGGAGAACGGGGAGGAGGGGGACGAGTTCGCGTACTCGGACCGCGTCGCCCGCCTCTTCTCCACCGACCACCACCAGTTCATGATCCCCTCCGACCGGCTGCCATCGGCCCTGGAAGCCGCGATCGGCGCCATGAGCGAGCCGATGATCAGCCACGACGCCGTCGCGTTCCACATGCTGTCGGAACAGGTGTCCAAGGAGGTCAAGGTCGTCCTGTGCGGGCAGGGCGCCGACGAGGTGTTCGCCGGCTACCACTGGTATCCGCAGATCGCCGCCGCCGCGCGGCCGGACGCGGACGAGGCGTACGCGAGCGCGTACTTCGACCGCACGCACGCCGATCTCACGCCCATGCTGCACCCGGACCTGACCGCCGACCACGACGCGTCGAGGGACTTCGTCCGCGCCCACATGGCGGCCCCGGGCGCCGAGACCGCGCTGGACGCGACCCTGCGCATGGACGTCCATGCCCTGATGCCCGACGACCCGGTCAAGCGGGTCGACAACATGACGATGGCCTGGGGCCTGGAGGCGAGGGTGCCGTTCCTCGACCACGAACTGGTCGAACTCGCCGCCGCCTGCCCCCCGGAGCTCAAGCTGGCGCAGGGCGGCAAGGCCGTGCTCAAGGACATCGGAAGGACGGTCCTGCCCCGGGACATCGTCGACCGCCCCAAGGGCTACTTCCCGGTGCCCGCGGTGCGGAACATGGCCCCGCCCGTGCTGGCCCGCGTCCGCGAGGCCCTCACCGCCCCGGAAGCGCTGCGGCGCGGCGTCTTCGACCAGGGCGTGGTCCGCCGGCTGCTCGCGGAGCCCAACCGCCACCGGAGCAAACGCGGGGCCAACACCCTGTGGCAGGTCGCGTCGTTGGAGATCTGGCTGCAAGCGCACGGTATCCACTGAACCGTCGACCCCTGGAAGCGGAAGCACGCGAGAGACGACCCATGCCCCTGGAGCACACCGAATCCCTGGAGCACGCGCCCGGCACCCACGGTACCCCGGGCGTCCCGGTGGCCCAGGGCACCGGGCCGCCCGCGCCGGCCCCCGCGCCCGCCCCCGCGCCGGCCCCCGTGCCGGTGCGGATGGCCGACCGCCGCAGCGCCGACCCCCCGACCCTGCTCCCCGCCCACGGGTGCTGGTACCCCTCGGCCGACCCCACGGGTGAGTACGTGGCGTTCATCTGCGACCGGGCCGGGGTCCCCCAGCTGTGGAGCGGGCCCGCACGCGGGACGGAGGCCCACGTACTGGACGGTGACCCAGAACCGGTGACGGAGGTCGCCTGGTCTCCCGACGGGCGCTGGATCGCCTACACCTCCGCCCCGGGCGGCGGCGAGCACACCCGGGTCATGGTGGTCCGCCCGGACGGGACCGGGCGCCGTGTGCTCGCGGGGGCCGAGCCGGAGAGCTCGGCCCACCTGGGGTGCTGGACCCGTGACGGCACGGCCCTCGCCGTCACGGTCTCCCAGCCCTCCACGACGGCCTCGGAGCACGGGGGACCGGGGCACGTGACCCCGGACGCCGACCAGGCGGCGGCCGGTGGCATGGCACCGGGCGCCGCCTGGTCCGAACGGGGAGGCCCCGCGACCCTGCTCGACCCCGGGGCGGCCCACCGGGCCGTCCACCGGGACCCGGTGCCGTCCGTGCTCGCCCCCGCCGGCCCGCCCACGGGCCGCGCGCCGGTCGCGGACCCCGGTCCGGCCCGGAACGGCGGGTTGGCCGCCTACCTGATCGACCCGGACGGGGAGAAGGCGCCCGTCCTGCTGTTCAGCGAGGAGGGAGCCGCGTCGCTGCGCGTGTGCGACACGAGTGCGGACGGCCGCTTCGCGCTGGTCCGCCGCGGCCCCCGCGGCCACCGGGAGGGCCTCGTACTCGACACCGCCTCGGGCCGCACCGCCCTCACGCTGCGCGTCGCCGACGGTGACCCCTGGATCGGCCGGTTCTCCGCCGACGCGCGAACGCTGTGGCTGCGCAGCGACCTGGAGCGGGAATTCGCGGCCCTGCTGCGGGTACGGCTCGACGAGGAGGGCCGCTGCCGGGAGGTTTCGGTCGCGGCCGAGCGTGAGCGGTCCGCCCTCGATCTGCTGGGCGTACCCGACCACGGCCGGTGGGCCGTCCTCGCCTGGAACGTGCACGGAGCCACCGAGCTGGAGAAGGTGGGACTCCCCCTCACCCACACGGAGGGCGAGGTCGGGCCCCGGCACCACCCGGTCCTGCCCCACGAGGTGGTGACCCGCATCGCCCCGGTGGAGCACGGCGGACTGTTCGCCGCCCTGTCGGGCTCGCGCCGCAGGCCCGGCATCTGGGAACTGGACATCGGTCTCGTGCCCGCCCGGGCCGGCTGGACGGCCCGCGACGAGGACGCGGTCCCGCCCGGGCGGCCCCCGGTACGCCCGGTGCCCCTGCGCTGCGAGGCCCGCGACGGGCTCGTGCTCGGCGGCTGGTACTACAGGGCGCCCGGCCGAGCCCCGGGCCGGCCGGCTCCCTGCGTGATCCACCTGCACGGCGGACCGGAGGAACAGGAGCGGCCGGTGTTCAATCCGCTGTACCACGAGCTCCTCGGCCGGGGCCTGGACGTGTTCGCCCCCGACGTCCGCGGCTCGTCCGGCTGGGGACGGTCCTTCGTGGACGCCGACCTCGGCGCCGGCCGGTTCGCGGCGATCGACGACGTCGCCGACTGCGCCGCACACGTGGTCTCGCTCGGATACGCCGACCCGCTGCGGCTCGGGGTGATGGGCCGCTCGTACGGCGGCTACCTCACCATGGCCGGCCTGGTGTGGCATCCGGACCTCTTCCGCGCCGGAGTCGCCGTCTGCGGGATGTCGGATCTCGCCACCTTCTTCGCCGGCACGGAACCATGGATCGCCGAGTCCGCCGCCGCGAAGTACGGCCACCCCGAGCACGACCGGGAACTGCTGCGGGCCCTGTCCCCGATGAGCCGTGTCGATCAGCTGCGCGCTCCCGTCCTGACCGTCCACGGCGAGTACGACACCAACGTGCCGCCCACCGAATCGGAGCAGTTCGTCCGCGCCGCGAACGACCGCGGCGTGCCGGCGCGACAGCTCACGCTGTACAACGAGGGCCACGAGTTCCTGCGGGCGGACAACCGGCGGCTCTACCGGCGAGCCGCCGCGGACTGGCTGGAACAGCACCTCGGCTGACACGGACGCGACCGTACGGGAGCGCCGGCACCCCGCCGGCGCACCCCGGGGGCCGGGTCCCCGGCTGGTCGACCGCGACACCGACCGCGACACCGACCGCGACACCCCGACCGCCGGCACCCCGACCGCCGCGCCCCTGGCGCCCCGCGTGCGCGCTCCCGCGGTGGGCAACAGACTGGTATCGGCCACGACCCGCGCCACGCAGCCCCCCACCCGAGGAGTCCCCCCGTGACCGAACGGCAGCCGCAGCACGCTCGATCCGGTCGTGAGATCCGCGTCGCCTCGGTGCCCGCCGGTCACGTGTACGTACGGCACTGCTCCGCACCGGAGCCCGACGGGGTACGGCGGCTGCGGGACCCCCGGCCCACCGGGGTGCCCAGCACGTCGCAGCGGTGGTGGCCGCCGGTCATGCTGGACCCCGACTGGGTGAGCGCGCACCACCAGGACTTCGACCTCTTCCACCTGCACTTCGGCTTCGACGCCCAGAGCCCGGCCCAGCTGACCGCGCTCGTGGACGCCCTCCGCCGCCACGGGAAGCCCCTGGTCTACACGGTGCACGACCTCCGCAACCCCCATCAGCCGGACCCCGCCGCCCACGACGCCGCCCTCGACGTGGTCGTTCCCGCGGCCGACCACCTGGTCACGCTGACCCCGGGCGCCGCTCGGAGCATCCGCAGCCGCTGGAACCGGACGGCGACCGTGCTTCCCCATCCGCACGTGGTGGAACTGCCGCGCATCGCCCGCCCCCGCCCCCGCCACGACCGGTTCCGGGTCGGAGTGCACGCCAAGAGCCTGCGGCCCAACATGTCCGTCCTCCCGGTCGTCCGCATCCTCGCGGACACGGTGGCCGAGCTCCCGGGCGCCGAACTCCAGGTCGACATCCACCGGGAGGTGGCGGACCCCGCCTCCCCGGCCCACGCCCCCCATCTGCTGCGCGACCTCGGGGAACTCGCGGACCGGGGCCGCCTGACGCTCGCCGTCCACGACTACTTCGACGACGACCAGCTCTGGGACTACCTGGAATCACTGGACCTCTCGGTGCTGCCGTACCTCTTCGGCACCCACTCCGGATGGCTGGAGGCGTGCCACGACCTGGGCACCGCGGTCGCGGCCCCGGACTGCGGCTTCTACGCGCAACAGCGCCCCTGCCTGACCTACGGGCACTCCCAGCACGGCGGACTGGACGAGGAGTCCCTGCGCGCGGCGGTACGCACCGCCTACGCGCAGGGGCCGGCGCCGCGCGCCACCCCGGCGCACCGCACACGGGAGCGCTACGAACTCGCCGCCGCCCACCGCGCCCTCTACGCGCGTTCGCTTCGATGAGCGGCCTGCGGGTGGCCCTCATCGCGTCGGCACGGTTTCCGATCATCGAGCCGTTCGCGGGAGGCCTGGAAGCCCACACCTGGGGGCTCGCGCACGCCCTGCACCAGCGCGGCCACCACGTGGAGCTCTTCGCGGCGCCCGGATCCGACCCGGCGCTGGGAGCGCGCGAACTCCCGGTGCGCCGCGTCGTGCTGAGCGCCGCGGCCCGCTCGGACGCCAGTATGCCCAGCACGATGTGGATGGCCGAGCACCACGCCTACCTGGGGCTGATGCTCGAACTCGCCCGGGACGGCGAGCACCGCTTCGACCTGGTGCACAACAACAGCCTGCACTACCTCCCCGTCGCGATGGCTTCGGCCCTGCGCGTCCCGGTGGTGACCACGCTGCACACGCCGCCCACCCCGTGGCTGGAGTCCGCCATCAGGGTCCAGGACACCTGCCCCGTGACGTTCACGGCCGTCAGCCGGTTCACGGCCGGAGCCTGGCGGCCCACCGTGCCCGCCGCACGCGTCGTGCGCAACGGCATCGACACGGACTTCTGGACACCCGGGCCGGGCGGAGGCGACCTCGTGTGGTCCGGGCGCCTGGTTCCGGAGAAGGGGACCCACCTGGCCGTCGAAGCGGCCCGCGCCGCCGGTGTGCCCCTGCGTATCGCCGGGCCGATCTCGGACCGGGCCTACTTCGAGGACATGATCGTCCCGCTGCTCGGGGAGGACGTGCGGTACGTCGGCCACCTGGACCGGCGGGAGCTCGTCGAGCTGCTCGGTTCGGCCGCCGCCGCACTGGTCACGCCCAGCTGGGACGAACCGTACGGACTGGTGGTCGCCGAGGCGCTGGCCTGCGGCACGCCGGTGTGCGGGTTCGACCGGGGAGCACTGTCGGAGATCCTCACCCCGGAGTGCGGTCTGCTGGCACCGCCGGGGGACGTGGCGGCGCTCGCGGACCTCGTCCCGCACGCCATGAAGCTCGACCGCCGGGACGCCCGCCGCCGGGCGGAGCGGTTCTGCTCGCTCGACCGCACGGCCGCCGCCTACACCGACCTGTACGAGGAGGTGGTGCGGTGATCGGGTACTACGTCCATCACCAGGGCCGCGGGCACCTGCACCGCGCGCAGTGCATCGCCGCGCACGTGCGGGAGCCGGTCACCCTCCTCTCGTCCCTGCCCCGGCCGCCGTCGTGGACGGGAGGCTGGGTGTCCCTGCCGAAGGATGCCGTGGACGCTCCGGTCGATCCCACGGCCCGGGGGCGCCTGCACTGGGTACCCGTCCACCATCCGGGGCACCGGGAGCGCATGGGCATCCTCGCCGACTGGATCGGCCGGCAGGCCCCCGCGCTGTTCGTCAGCGACGTATCGGTGGAGGCCGCCACCCTGGCGCGGCTCATGGGCACCCCCGTCGTGGTCGCCGCCATGCGGGGAGACCGGCGGGACGAGGCCCACCGCCTCGCCTACGACCTCGCGGACGCCCTCCTCGCTCCCTGGCCGCGGTCCCTGCCCGAGCCGGGCTGGCCCCCGCACTGGCACGCCAAGACCGTGCACACCGGAGGCATCTCCCGCTACGACGGCCGGATCCGCCCCGACCGCGGCGGCGACCGTGCCTCCCGCAGGGAAGTGGTGGTGATGCTGGGCGCCGGCGGGGCCGACCTCACCGACGGCCGAGTCCAGGAGGCGGCCCGGGCCACCCCAGGCTGGTCCTGGACCCTTCTCGGCGGGGCCCACACCGGCTGGACCGAGGACCCCTGGCCGGTGCTGTGCCGTGCGACCGTCGTCGTCACCCACGCGGGACAGAACGCCGTCGCGGAGTGCGCCGCGGCCCGGGTCCCCACCGTCGTCATCCCCCAGGACCGGCCGCACGGGGAGCAGCACGCCACCGCGCGGGCCCTGCGCGCGGCGGGCCTGGCGACCGTACGGGACCACTGGCCGCCCGCGCACGCCTGGACCGCGCTGCTGGCCGAAGCGGAGGCCCGGCAGGACCGCTGGAAGCACTGGTCGTCCGGCGACGGCGCCCGCAGGGCCGGACGGCTGCTCACGGACCTGGCCCGGCGCACGTCGACGTCGAGGCAGACCGCGTGCGCACCGCGGTGATCACCCTGGCGGCGGGCCGCCACCCTCACCTGCTCCTGCAGCAGGACGGCCTCGCACGCGCTACGCGCACCCCCGACCACTACGTCGTCGTCTCGATGGCGGACCCCGGCATCGACGCCCTCGTCGCCGACCGGCACCCGCCGGCGGACGTCGTCACCCTGCCCCTGGAGGACGGACGCCTCCCGCTGGCCGCCGCCCGCAACGCCGGAGCCGCCCGGGCCCTCGCGGCCGGGGCCGAGCTGCTGGTCTTCCTCGACGTGGACTGCGTACCCGGCCCCACGCTCCTCGACGGCTACGCCCGCGCCGCCCGGGACGGCGCGCTGCTGTGCGGCACCGTCGCCTACCTGCCGCCCCCACCCGTCCACGGCTACCGGCTCGACGACCTCGCCGGCGCGGCCCCGCCGCACCCGGCCCGCCCCGCACCCTCGGACGGCCAGGTGCTGCGCGGGGGAGACCCGCGGCTCTTCTGGTCGCTGTCGTTCGCCCTCACGGCGCCCACCTGGGACCGCGTCGGCGGATTCTGCGAGGACTACACCGGATACGGCGCCGAGGACACCGACTACGCCGCCACCGCGGCCCGGAGCGGAGTGGACCTGTGGTGGGTGGGCGGCGCCCCGGCCTACCACCAGTACCACCCCACCCGGCACCCCCCGGTCCAGCACCTCGACGACATCCTCCGCAACGGAGCCGTCTACCGGCGCCGCTGGGGCAGCTGGCCGATGGAGGGGTGGCTGCGGGAGTTCGCGGCGCGGGGACTGGTGCGGTACGTCCCCGCCACCGACATGTGGTGCAGGGGCGGCTGACGGGCGGGTCAGAGCGTGCCGGGGTCCCGCCGTTCCAGCGGGGTGAGGGCCGGTCCCTGGAGGATCTCGCCGTCGATGCCGAAGCGGGAGCCGTGGCAGGGGCATTCCCACGTCCGCTCGGCGTTGTTGAAGGCCACGAGGCAGCCCATGTGGGTGCAGACGGCGGACACGGCGTGCAGCTCGCCCTCGTCGTCGCGGTGCACGGCACAGGGCCGGCCATCGGCGCGGACCACGGTCCCCTCGCCCGGCCGCAAGGTCCGGACGGGACCGTTCGTGCCGTCGCCGAGCGTGTCCAGACGGTCCTTGACGAAGTGCTTGCCGGTGTCCCACTGCGCCTTGAGGAACGTCGGCGCGGAGCGGAGCGCGGAGCCGGAGCGGCCGGGATCGTAGATACCGGACCAGGGCTCCCGTTCGCCGCCGACGAGGGAGGCGATGACCGTTGCGGCCAGGACCCCGCCCGTCATGCCCCAGCCGGCGAAGCCGGTGGCGACGTAGACGTTCTCGCCCTGCATGGGCAGGCGGCCGATGAGGGGCAGCGTGTCCGTGGCGCTGTTGTCCTGCGCCGCCCACCGGTGGGTGGTCGTGACCCCGGGGAAGTGCTGCCCGGTCCAGGCTTCGAGCCGGGCGTACCCGGCCTCGGTGTCCTGACCCTCGCCGGGGGTGAACGCCTCTCCGGTGACGATCAGGAGCCGGCCGCCGTCCGCGAGCGGCGCCGTCCGGACCGACCGCTTGCCGCCCTCCTGCGTGATGTACATGCCCTCCGGGTCGCGGCCGGCGGGAAGGGGTCCGGCGACGACCAGGTCACGGTGCTGGGTCAGCCGCGTGGCGAGGACGGCGTGGTCGAAGACCGGGTGGTGGGTGGCCACCACCACGTGGCGGGCCGAGACGGTCGCCCCGGAACCGGTGGTGAGCCGACACGGGTCCCCGTCGTCGAGCTGCGTGACACGGGTGCCCTCGTGGATCCGGCCGCCGCGCGCCACGATGTCGGCCACGAGCCCGCGCAGGTACTTCAGTGGATGGAACTGAGCCTGGTCCTCCACCCGGACGGCGCCCGCGACGGGGAAGGGCAGGCCGGTCCCGGTGACGAACGAAGCACTGAGACCGGCCGACCGGGCCGCTTCCGCCTCCGCGCGCAGGGCCTCGACGCCGTCGGGCTCCTCGCAGTAGGTGAGGGCCGGGCGCCGCTCCAGTTCGCAGCTGATGCCCAGCTCCTCGGCCACCTCGACGACGTGCCGCAGCGCGGAGCTCTGGGACGCCGCGTACTGGCGGGCCGTGTCCTCCCCGTGCTCGGACCGGAGCGTGTCGTACACGGCGGTGTGGAGGGCGGTGAGCTTGCCCGTCGTGTGCCCCGTGACACCGCCCGCGAGCCGGTCCGCTTCCAGCACGACGACGCTGAGCCCGGCCCGGGCCAGTTCCCAGGCCGTGCTGATGCCGACGATGCCGCCGCCGACGACCGCCGCGTCCGCATCCGTGTCCCCCGTGAGGGGGGCGAAGGACGGGAAGGCGGCCGTCCGCATCCAGTAGGAGCTGTCGGTGTCCAGAAGTCGGTTCATGTCCGGCGACTGCCCGGGCGGACCCGCCTGATGCGCGCTCCCGGCGCCCCGGGCCGGAAATCCCCGCCGCTCCGGTTCGTCGCCACGGCCGGGGGGCACGCGCACCGTGAGGGACCGGGGGAGGCGCGGCCTCACGGAAACGAATCGGCACCGTCGGCAAGGAGGCGTCATGAGGGCACTCACATGGCACGGCAAGCGGGACGTACGCGTGGACACCGTGCCCGACCCCACGATCCAGGACGGCGACGATGTCGTGGTGAGGATCACGACCACCGGTCTGTGCGGATCGGACCTGCACCTCTACGAGGTCCTCGGTGCCTTTCTCGACCCCGGTGACATCCTGGGCCACGAGCCCATGGGAGTCGTCGAGGAGGTGGGGCCCGAGGTCACCGCCCTGAAACCGGGGGACCGGGTGGTGATTCCGTTCAACGTCTCGTGCGGGTCGTGCTTCATGTGCGACCAGGGCCTGCAGTCCCAGTGCGAGACGACGCAGGTCCACGAGCACGGCACCGGCGCCTCCCTCTTCGGATACACGAAGCTCTACGGCCAAGTGCCGGGCGGGCAGGCCCAGTACCTGCGCGTCCCGTTCGGCAACAGGCTCCCCATCCACGTCCCGCACGAGCCGTCCGACGAGCGCTTCGTCTACCTCTCCGATGTGCTGCCCACGGCGTGGCAGGCCGTGGAGTACGCGTCCGTTCCGCCGGGCGGCAGCGTCGCCGTCCTGGGACTGGGCCCCATCGGGGACATGTGCGCCCGTATCGCCGCACACCGCGGCGCCGGCACCGTCATCGGCATCGACCTCGTTCCCGAACGCCTGGAGCGGGCCGGTCGGCGGGGCATCCACACGCTGGACCTCCGCGAGTGCGGCGACGACCTGGTGGACGCCGTCCGCGGGCTCACCGACGGCCGCGGACCCGACGCCGTCATCGACGCGGTGGGCATGGAGGCCCACGGCAGTCGTGTCGCCGCCGCCGCACAGGGCGTGACCACCCTCCTGCCGGACGGCATCGCCGCGGCCATGATGAAACGTGCCGGAGTCGACCGGCTCGCAGCGCTCTGCACCGCGGTGGACCTCGTCCGCAGGGGCGGCACCATCTCGATCTCCGGCGTGTACGGCGGCGCCGCCGACCCGCTGCCGCTGCTCACCATGTTCGACAAGCAGTTGCAGGTGCGGATGGGCCAGGCCAACGTCTGGCGCTGGGTCGACGACATCCTCCCCCTGCTCACCGACGGGGACCCCCTCGGCGTCGACGACTTCGCGACGCACCGGCTGCCCCTGGAGCAGGCACCGGACGCGTACGCGATGTTCCAGAAGAAGCAGGACGGCGCCGTCAAGGTCCTCTTCACTCCCTGACGCCCACTCTCCGACCCCACTCCCGATCCCCGCTCCCTGACCCCCGCGGGGAAACGACAGGGTTCGTTCGGGTGGAGGGGGTAGGCGACGGTCATGCCCGGCCCGTGAGGGCGACGGGTGCCATGAGGAGGCGGGTGAGAAACACCCGCCTCCCGTTTGAGAGCGGACGCTTCCCGGTCATGGGTGAAGCGTCCAGCAGACCGTCCCTGGGAGAACAGATGACCACGAAGCACACCTCTGCCGCCCCCGAGCCGGGCGAGGACGGCCTGCCCGGCAAGCCGGGCCCGATGTCGCCGAGCCGGGCCGAGCCGACGACGCCCACGGAGCCCCTGCCGCCCAAGGCGGACCAGGAAGGGCCGGAGACCGTGAGCCCCACCGGCCAGGCCACGGGGGCGGACCAGGCGCGGGCGGCGCAGAGCGGCGCGTACCTGACCACCGCGCAGGGGGCGCGGCTGTACGACACCGACCACTCCCTCAAGGCCGGGGCGCGCGGGCCGGTGCTGCTCCAGGACCACCACCTGCGGGAGAAGATCACGCACTTCGACCATGAGCGGATCCCGGAGCGGGTGGTGCACGCCCGCGGCGCCGCCGCGCACGGCATCTTCCAGGGCTACGGCACGGCCGGCGAGGTGACGAAGGCGGCGTTCCTCGGCAAGGACGTGGAAACGCCGGTGTTCGTACGGTTCTCCACCGTCCTCGGCTCTCGCGGGTCGTCCGACACGGTGCGCGACACCCGCGGGTTCGCGACGAAGTTCTACACCGACGAGGGCACCTTCGACCTGGTCGGCAACAACATCCCGGTGTTCTTCATCCAGGACGCGATCAAGTTCCCCGACATCATCCACGCGGGCAAGCCCCACCCGGACCGGGAGATCCCCCAGGCGCAGAGCGCCCACGACACGTTCTGGGACTTCGTGTCCCTGCACACCGAGGCCACCCACCACACCCTCTGGAACATGTCCGACCGCGGCATCCCCCGCTCCTACCGGATGATGGAGGGCTTCGGCGTCCACACCTTCCGCCTGGTCAACACGGCAGGGGACACCGCGCTGGTGAAGTTCCACTGGAAGCCGAAGCTGGGCGTGCACTCCCTGGTGTGGGAGGAGGCTCAGCTGATCAACGGCATGGACCCCGACTTCCACCGCCGCGACCTCTTCGACGCCATCGAAGCCGGCGCGTTCCCGCAGTGGGAGCTGGGCATCCAGGTCTTCCCCGACACCGCCGACCAGATGTTCGAGGGGATCGACCTCCTGGACCCCACGAAGATCGTCCCGGAGGAGCTCGCACCGGTCCAGCCCATCGGGCTGATGACCCTGAACGCCAACACCAAGAACTACTTCGCCGAGACCGAGCAGGTCGCCTTCCACCCCGGCCACCTCGTGCCCGGCATCGACGTCACCGACGACCCGCTGCTCGCCGGCCGGCTCTTCTCCTACCTCGACACCCAGATCAGCCGGCTCGGCGGCCCCAACTTCGGGCAGATCCCCATCAACCGGCCGCACGCCCCCGTCAACGACATGCTCCGCGACGGCATGCACCAGAGCGCCGTGCACACGGGCGTCGCCCCGTACCGGCCCAACAGCCTCGACGGCGGCTGCCCCTTCCTGGCGGGAGCCGACACCGGCGCCTTCATCGAGACGCCCGTGAAGGTCCCCGAGGCGAGCAAGATCCGTGAGGCGCCGGCCTCCTTCTCGGACCACTTCACCCAGCCCCGGCTGTTCTGGCTGAGCATGACCCCGCCCGAGCGCGAACACATCATCGCCGCCTACACCTTCGAACTGAACAAGTGCTACGAGCAGGCCGTGAAGGAACGCACCCTTCAGGTCCTCGCGAACATCGACCCCGAGCTGTGCGAGCAGGTCGCCGCGGGCCTCGGCCTGCCGGCCCCCGAGGCCACCGAGCCGCTCGTCGCGGTCGACCCCAGCCCCGCCCTTTCCCAGCTGGGCGCGACCTGGCCGACCGACGGCCGCGTGATCGGCATCATCGCCGACCCCGCGGCGGACCTGGACGGCGTACGGGCCGCCCGGCAGGCCGTCCTGGACGCCGGCATGGTGCCCCTCGTCATCGCCCCCACCGGCGGCACCCTCGGCTCCGACGGGGACCCGATCGCCGTGCAGCGGACCTTCGCCACGGCCCGCTCCGTCGAGTTCGACGCCCTGCTGTGCGCCGGCGCACCCGAGCCGGGCTCCGACGCCTACGGCGCGCGGGACGCGAAAGCCGGCGCGCCCGCGCCGCAGGGTGCCGACCCCCGCGTCGTACTCCTGCTGACCGAGGCATACCGCCATGGAAAGGCCCTCGGCGGCTGGAACGGCGCGGACCGGCTCCTCGCAGCCGTCGGCATCGCCACGGACGGCCCCGGCCTCGCCCTCGGAGAGGACGGCGCCGCGGTCGTCGAGACCGTCCGGGCCGCCCTGTCCGGGCACCGGGCCTGGGACAGGTTCCCGGCCGCCGCCTGATCCCCGCGTGACGCGCCGGGTACGGGCCCGGCCGTCGTGCCGGGTTCGGGCCGGGCAGCGGCGCACGGGCGGAGGAACAGTGGACATGCGGACGCGCACACAGCCCCTGCGGGGCCGCACGGTGGTCGTCACGGGCGCGGCGCGGGGGGTGGGGGCCGCCCTGGCCCGGGCATGGGACGCCCGCGGAGCCCGGCTGGCCCTGCTGGGCCTGGAGGGAGCGCGCTTGGCCGAGGTGGCCGGGACGCTGCACAACGACTGCGCCTCCTGGGAGGTCGACGTCACCGACGACGCGGCCATGGCGGACACCGCCCGACGCGTCACCGCCCGCCTGGGGCAGGCGTCCCTGGTGGTCAGCAACGCCGGAGTCGCCGAGGGCGGGCCGTTCACGGAATCCGATCCGCAGCTGTGGCGCCGCGTCATCGAGGTCAACCTCATCGGCAGCGCCGTGACGGCCCGCTCCTTCCTGCCCGACCTCCTCGACACCCGCGGCTACCTCCTGCAGGTCGCCTCACTGGCGGCGATGGGAACGGCTCCGCTGATGAGCGCCTACTGCGCTTCGAAAGCCGGCGTGGAGTCCTTCGCCCACGCGCTGCGCGCCGAACTCGCCCACCGGGGGGTCGGCGTCGGCATCGCCTACATCAACTGGACCGACACCGACATGATCCGGGACGGCGACCGGCACGTGGTCCTGCGGGAACTGCGCGCGCACATGCCGCCCCCCGCACGCAAGGTGTACCCGGCCGACCACGTCGCGGACCGCCTGGTCACCGCGGCCGAACGGCGGAAGGCAACCGTCTACGTGCCCGCCTGGCTGCGCGCGGTCCAGCCGGTACGGGCGTTCCTGCCGCCGGTCGTGACCCGCGTCGCCCGCACCGCACTGCCCCGCCTCGAACGCGCCGCCCCGCTCGAAGCCACGGGTCTGCTGGGCGCCGGCGGTCGCGCGGCCGAGGAGGGGCTACGGGACGTCCCGTGAAGCACCACGGTTGTCGGTCCCGTGTGCCTCCGGGGGACCGGCTGGGCCGGGCTCGGCCATGCGGGGGTGCGCCCCGGCCTTGAGGCGGTCGGGCAGCACGCGGTGGGCGACACCCTGGGCCTTCGTCTTGAGGGAACCGGCCACGATCTTGCCCCGGCCGGCCATGAGGGCGGCGTAAGCCTGTTCGGCCACCTGGGCCGGGTCGTCCTTCTTCGCCCGACCGACCCTGGTGGCCAGCATGCCGGCGCGTTCGAAGAACTCGGTGTCCGTCGGGCGGGGAGGGGAGCCGCGAGGGCGGGCGGCCCCCCTCGCGGCAGGTCCGCTGCGCCGAAGGGTGGGCACACGGGACAGGGGGATCGTGAGGACTCGACGGCCCGGCGCCACCCGCTCGGTCGCGCCACGCACGGCCGCGCCCCCCGCGGTGGGATGTTGGGAGGGGGTCCCGGCCGCGTACGTCCGGGCACAGGAGGCCGACGCGAGGAGAGACCGCATGCAGACGTTCCTGCCGTTCCCTTCGTTCCGAGCCTCGGCCGCCGTGCTGGACGGGCGGCGGCTCGGCAAACAGCGGGTCGAGGCACTGCAAGTACTGCGCGGCCTGATCGTTCCCGGCTACGGCTGGCGCAGGCATCCGGCGGTGCGGATGTGGACGGGCTACGAGGAGGCCCTGGTCCGGTACGGACTGGACGTCTGCGGGGAGTGGACCGCCTCGGGGCGGGCCGACACCTGCGCCGTCACCCTGGTGGAGGACTACCGGGGGTGGCTGCCGGGAGGAGACCTGCGGTCGCAGGAGCAGCTGGCGGCCGACGGGGACCTGCCGCCGTGGCTGGGCGACCCGGACTTCCACCGCAGCCACCAGTCGGCGCTGGTGCGCAAGGCTCCGGACCTGTACCGGGAGCGGTTCCCCGGCGTACCGGACCATCTGCCGTACGTCTGGCCCCGGTCCGACCGGGACCCCGAGCCCCCGTCGTGAGCGGGGCGGCCGGAGCGGCCCGCCGGCCCTCCGGCCGCCCCGATGTCAGCCGGAGCGGCCCTTCTTGCGCAGCGCGTCCGGCTTGTGGACGGCAGAGCGCCCCGATTTGTCGCTCTCCACCTCGTACTGCGGGTTCTCCGCGGAGGCGTCCACGGTGCGGCCCGCCGCCCGGGTACGCTTCGTGATCTTCTTCTTCACCGTGCCGGGGACGGTCCGGCCGTGGCTCTTCCACGAGACCTCGTCACCCTGCTGCGGTTCCTTGTCCTGTCCCATGGCCGCCTCCGTCGGATCGCTCACTGCGGGTGCCGGCCGGTCGCGAGGGTCCCGGTCCGGCCGCGGGTCCGTGCGCCGCGCGTCAGTGGTCGAGCGCGCTCTTGAGCTGCTGCTTGGTCATCGTGGAGCGGCCGTCGATGCCGCGCTTCTTCGCCTCCTGGTAGAGGTCGTCCTTGGTGCGGTCTGAAGCGCCGCCGCCACCGGACTTCTCACCGCCGCGCTGCGGGGCCGACGTGCCCCGGGTGGAGCCGCGACTCGCCGTCCTGCTCTCACCCGACCGGGCGCGCTCCTTGTTCACCGTGCGGGAGGCCATCTCCTCGGCGCGGCCCTCGGGCATGCCGCGCTTCTCACCCGACTCCTTGATGTGCTCGTACTGGCGTTCCCTCTTGGGACCGGATCCTCGGGGCATGACGAAACCCTTCCTGGGAGGTGTGGTGTCAACGCCATACTGGGGGCAACCCCGTCCCTCCGCATCTCGCCGCGGTCGGACGCCGTGCCCGCCGCAGCCGCAGCCGCAGGCCGGCCGGGCCGGTCGGCCGAGCCGGGGCGCCGACCCCCGCGTACGGGCCGTTGCTCGGGGACGCGGCGTTGCGCTCCGACGTCCTCGCCACGAGCGGCCTACGGACGACCGGCCCTTGTGGGCGGACTCGCAGTGGGACGCCGAGCGCCACCTCGCCAAGAGCATCCGGGTCCTGCTCGATGTCCGGCCAGTGCATCGGGCGCCAACCCGCTCGCCGGGAGGTTCCCCCGGTCGGACCTGTGTGCCGGGCGGGATGCGGGGCAGACGAGTGCAGCCGTGCAGCCCATCCCGGAGGTCCCCCGATGCCCCATGTGTCTGCCCTGATCGTCGTCCGCCTCGACGCGGCGGGGGACCGCGTGCCGCTCCCCGCCCGCCTCTCCTACGACGCCGATGACCCGTACGTGGTGCGGGCGACGTTCTTCGACGGCCATGCCGTGCTGGCCAACTGGCACTTCGACCGGCAGATGCTCGCCGACGGACTCCAGCGCCCGGTGGGCGAGGGGGACGTCCGCTTCAGCCCTCATACGGCGGACGGCGCCGACGAAATGCGCGTCTGTCTGCGGGGCCCCAGCGCCGAAGGGGAGGGGGACGCCGTCCTCTTCCTGGAGGCCCGCGATCTCGCGGGCTTCCTGGACCGGACGTACGCCGTCATCCGGGCGGGCGAGGAGTTCCTCGACGTGGACAAGCTCCTCGACGAGTTCTTGGCCCGCTGACGTCCGAGCGAGGGACACGGCCGCCGGCGGCGTGGCCGGGACCCGCCGCCGGCTCGCTCCGAGAAAAGATGCGTCTCGACCGTTTGCCCCGACGCGGAGCGGTCATACGCGTGGACACGGGAGTCCGCGGCGGTGAGCGGCGCGGAGCTCCGAGAAGGCCCGGCCGCGTGGTGGCATCCCCCCGCCATCGTGGGGCCGGGCCTTTCGCCTGCCCGCCACGCCGGACTCCGCGCGACGAGAGCCCTCTTCCGTAACCACGAGGGGAACACCCCCCCCAACGCGCGGCTGCCGCCCCCTCGATCAAGGGGGCGGCAGGCCACCACCGTCCGGCGCTCTCGTCAGCCGGCTACCAGCGGTACCAGCGGCCGCTGCCGCCCTGCGGGCGGGCACGGAAACCGATCAGCCACAGGACCAGTACCGCGACAGCCACCCACCAGAGAATCTTCACCGCGAAACCGCCGACGAACAGGGCCAGGGCCAGTAGCAGAACGAGCAGCAGGGGAACCATAGTTATCAACCTCCGAACCGCCGTCTGCCCGACCGCCACGAGAGCATGCGTACGTGACGGCGCGTCAAGGGAGGAGCGAGCGCGGAGCGGAGGCCGCGTCTACTGGTCGGCGCTGGGGACGGCGAGAGGATCGGCAGGTGCGGTCTTCTTCGCCTCTTCCATCCGCTCCCCGAGTTCCGTGAGACGGTTGCGGCCCATCGCCTTGCGGACGTCGGGGAACCACTCCTTCTCCTCTTCCTCGACGTGGTGGCGGACGTTCTCCATCAGTACGCTCATCTTGGCGTCGAACCGCTCGTCGGCCGGGTCGAGGTCCTTCAGTTCCGAGAGCATCCACAGCACGACGTGGTGCTCCTCGACGCTTTCGAGGACGTGGTCCTTGGTGTCGGGCGCGGCTTCGCGAGCGGCCGGGTAGAAGATCTTCTCCTCGATCCACGCGTGCGTGGTGAGCTCCTCGATCACCTGGTCGGCGATCTTCCGCTTCGTCGTGTGATCGTCTTCCTCGGCCTTCTCGAACTGCTTGAACAGCTTCTCGACCGTCTTGTGGTCTTCCTTGAGCAGCACGATCCCGTCCACCGGATCTCCTTCGCGTCGTCCACGGGCGAACAGCCGACCGCCCTGACCCCGTGTACCCGGTGGGGTGGCGGCGACACTGTTCGCCCGGCGGGATGCCTCGTACAGGCGACGTCCCTACGCCGAACGCTGACGGCTCGCGCCCACCCGGTCGGGCCGCCGCCGCGCGAGGGACGAAGAAGTTTGTCCCGGTCGGTACCGCACTGACATGACTGGCGCACGGCTGGACAGCCGCTGGGTATGAATCTCCTACCGAACCGAGGCCATGGCAGCGACCACCCACATGGCGACAACGAGCGCGGTGCCGACGCGGGGCCGGACGCGCAGGTCGAGGAGCGGGCCCCGGACCAGCCCACGGAACTGCCCGCGCGTTCCTGGCGGGAGGTGCTGCGCGGGACGGTCAAAGAGTTCCAGAACGACGAGCTGTCCGACCGCGCCGCCGCTCTGACGTACTACGGGGTGCTGGCGCTCTTCCCCGCGCTGCTGGTGCTCGTGTCCCTCCTGGGCGTGGCCGGAGCGTCCGCGACCCAGCAGGTGCTGGACAACCTGCAGAACCTGGCCCCCGGCTCCGCCCGCGACGTGATCAGTGACGCGGTGGAGCAGTTGCAGGGCCGCAGCGGCGTCGGCTCGCTCCTGGCGGTCGTCGGACTCGTCGTGGCCGTGTGGTCCGCCTCCGGCTACATCGCCGCGTTCATCCGCGCCGCGAACGCCGTCTACGACATCCCCGAGGGCCGGCCGGTATGGAAGGTGCTGCCCCTGCGCCTCATGCTGACCGTGACCCTGATGGTCCTGGCGTGCGCCAGCGCGCTGATCGTCGTCTTCACCGGTGGCCTGGCCCGCCAGGTCGGCACCGCCCTCGGGATCGGCGACAGCGCCCTGACGGTGTGGTCGATCGCGAAGTGGCCGGTCCTCGTGCTCCTCGTGACCATCATGATCGCGCTGCTGTACTGGGCCGCTCCCAATGCCAAGGGCCGCGGCTTCAAGTGGGTGACGCCCGGAAGCTTCCTCGCGCTGGTGATCTGGATGATCGCCTCGGCCGGCTTCGCCTTCTACGTGGCGAACTTCGCCTCCTACAACAAGACGTACGGCACCGTCGCGGGTGTCATCGTCTTCCTGGTCTGGCTGTGGATCACCAACCTCGCGATCCTCCTCGGCCTCGAATTCGACGCCGAAATGGTCCGCCAGCGCGCGATCGCGGGCGGTATGCCCAAGGACGAGGAACCGTACGTCGAGCCCCGCGACACCCGAGCGTGGAGCGACGAGGACCGTCACCGCATGGAGCAGTGAGGGCGGCGCCGGCTCGCGCACTGCGGGCCCCTTCACATTCTGCTTCCACGAAGGATCAACCGCGCGCGGGACGGGTGTCCGGCCCAATGCTGGGTACCCGCGCCACTGACAGTGACGCGGACTGAGGATGAAGGCAGGGTGACACGCGATGAGCACGATAGAGCGGCAGACCCACAGCACCGATGAATCCGTGAGCGTACTGGTCTCGCGTGCTTCCCGGCAGATTTCCGAGCTGGTCCGCGAGGAGATGCAGCTGGCCCGGGCGGAGATGACCCAGAAGAGCAAGCGCTTCGGGAAGGGCGGCGGCCTCTTCGGCGCTGCCGGCCTGATCGGGATGCTGGCGGCGCAGGCACTGATCGCAGCGTGCATCGCGGCGCTCGCCCTGGTCCTGCCCGTATGGGCCGCGGCCCTCATTCTGGCGGTGGTGCTGGCGATCGTCGCCGCCGTCGCGGCCAAGGCCGGGAAGAAGCAGATCGCCGAGGCCGGTGCCCCCGCCCCGGAAATGACCATCGACAGCGTGAAGGCCGACGTGGCCGAGATCAAGGAGAAAGCGCACCGATGACGAACGAACCGCGCACCAACATCGGCACACCCACCCCCGAGGAGCTGCGCGAGCAAGTCGCGCACACCCGTGACGAACTGGGGCAGACCGTCGAGGCGCTGGCCGGCAAGGCCGACGTGAAGGCCCAGGCGAAGGAGAAGGCAGCCGCCGTGAGGGAACAGGCCGCGGAGAAGACCGCCCAGGTCACCGACCAGGTCCGGGCCGCGGCCCAGCAGGCCGTACAGGTGGTCAAGGACAAGACGCCCGACCCCGTCCTGGACCGGGCCGCCCAGGTCTCCGAGCGGATCGTCCACGCCACGTCCCGCGCCGGCCACCTGGCGGCCGAGAAGACCCCCGACCCGGTGCTCGACCAGGCCAACCGGGCCGCGACGGCGGCGCGCGCCAACCGCAAGCCGCTGCTCGCCGTCGGCGCCGCGCTGGTCGTCCTCCTGCTGGTCCGACGCGCCCGAGGCCGCCGATGAAGGCCTCCAAGGTCGCGTACCGGCCGGTCGGGCTGGCTCTGGGCGCCGTCAGCGGCATGATCGCCGGGGCCGCGTTCAAACAGGCCTGGAAGGTCGTCGAAGGCCAGGGCGACGCGCCCGACGCGACGGATGAGAACCGCTCCTGGCAGGAGATCCTGATCGCCGCAGCCATCCAGGGCGCCATCTTCGCCGTGGTCAAGGCGGCGGTCGACCGATCGGGCGCCATCGCCACCCGGCGCGTGACGGGCACCTGGCCGGGCTGACCCGCCGTGGCGAGCGCCAGACCGGACAGTGCGCCCTCCGCGTTCCGCGTCGCGGAGGGCGCCCGCCCCCGTAGGACGCGGAACGCGGCGGGCGCTGCGGCGGCGGCGCGGCGACCGGAGCCCGGGCCACACCCGACGCGACCGCTTCGGTGATCGGTGGGACGATGGCATGACCTTGCGGTAGAGGCGCTCGCACAGCCGTTCCAGCAGAAGGAACTTTCTCATGGCCGTCCGAAATCAGCTGATCCACCGCTCCCCCCACGCCGTTTGGGCGGTACTCGCCGATCCGAACCTCTACGGCGAGTGGGTCGTGGGGCCTTCCGAGTCCACGCCGCTCGACGAGTCCTGGCCGGAGGTCGGCGCGCGTCTGCGCTACACGGTGCGACTGGGCCCGTGGTCCGCCGAGGGGGTGACGACGGTCCGCCACCGGGAGCCCGGCCGGGAGCTGGAACTGGAGGCGGCGTTCAAGTCGCTGGGCACGGCGCGCATCTTCCTCCAACTCCGCCCCTGGGGTGAGGAAACCCTGGTCGTATGCGACGAGCACCCCCTGCGCGGCCTGGGCGGAACCCTCCACAATTCCGCCGTCGAGGTCCTGCTCCAACTCCGGCACCGGGGCATGCTGGCCCGTCTGGCCGCCCTCGTGGAGCAGCAGCCCCACGAAGTAGGCCATGCCTGACGCCGTAGTGATCGGCGCGGGCCCCAACGGGTTGGTGGCCGCGAACCTGCTCGTCGACGCCGGCTGGAGCGTGGAGGTCCTGGAAGCGCAGGAGGCGCCCGGCGGGGCGGTCCGCAGCGACCGCGGTGTCCACCCCGACTACGTCTCTGACCTCTTCAGCGCCTTCTATCCGCTCGCCGCCGCCTCCCCGGTCCTCGCCCGCCTCGACCTCGCGGCCGAGGGCCTGCGCTGGAGCCACGCCCCACGGGTCCTGGCCCACCCCCTGGTGGACGGCCGGTGCGCCGTGCTCGAACGCCGGGTGGAGGACACCGCCGCCGGTCTGGCGGCCTTCGGGCCCGGTGACGGTGACGCCTGGCGGGACATGCACGAGGTCTGGAACCGGCTCGGGCCCGATGTGGTGCGGGCCCTGTTCACCCCTTTCCCGCCGATCCGGGCCGGCCTGCGCGTCGCCTCGCGGCTCCGCGCCACCGGCGGCCTGCGGCTGGCCCGGAACCTGGCCCTGCCCGTACGCCGCCTGGGCGAGGAGGAGTTCGCCGGGGAGGGCGGTCGGCTGCTGCTGGCCGGGAACGCCCTGCACGCCGATCTGGCCCCCGAAGCGGCCGGCAGTGGCGGATTCGGCTGGCTGATGTCGATGCTCGGACAGACGTACGGCTTCCCGGTCCCCGTCGGAGGCGCCGGCGCCCTCACCGCCGCGCTCGTACGCCGCCTCCGGCGCCGCGGCGGCACCCTGCGCTGCGGGGAGCGGGTCGCGTCCGTCGTCGTACGGGGCGGCAGGGCCGTCGGGGTCCGGACGGCGGGCGGGGAGGGCGTCGGTGCGCGTCGGGCCGTGCTGGCCGACACCTCGGCGCCGGCCCTGTACCAGGAGCTCGTCGGCGAGGAGTACCTGCCCGCCCGCCTCCTGCGGGATCTGGAACGCTTCCAGTGGGACTTCGCGACGTTCAAGGTCGACTGGGCGCTGACGGGACCCGTGCCGTGGACCGCGCCCGAGGCCGCCGGAGCGGGGACGGTCCACATCGCCGACGGCGTCGACGGCCTGACCCGCTTCGCCTCCCAGGTCGCCATGGGGCAGGTCCCCGACGAGCCGTTCGTCCTCTTCGGCCAGATGACCACCGCGGACCCCAGCCGCTCACCCGCCGGTACCGAATCGGCGTGGGCCTACACCCACCTTCCGCAGCGCATCACCTCCGACGCGGGCCCCGACCGCATCACCGGGCGTTGGGACTCCCGCGAGCAGGAAGCCATGGCCGACCGCGTCGAAGCACAGGTGGAGCGGCTCGCGCCCGGCTTCCGCGCGCTGATCGGCGCCCGCCGCATCCTGGCTCCCAGCACCCTCCAGGCCATGGACGAGAACCTCCGCAACGGGGCCATCAACAACGGCACCACCGCCCTGCACCAGCAGCTGTTCTTCCGGCCCACCCCGGGCACCGGCCGGCCCGAGACACCCGTCAAGGGCCTCTACCTCGCCTCGGCGGCCGCCCACCCCGGCGGCGGTGTCCACGGCGCGCCGGGCGCGAACGCGGCCCGAGCCGCGCTGCGCGCGCACGGACTGCGCGGCCTCCTGCACCGCGCCCAACGCGGCTGAACCGCCCGGGCCGAGCGCCATACCGGGCCACGGGCGGGCGGGTCAAGGCAGCAGCGGGCCGTCACTCGATCGAAGGACCCACCAATCCGCCGACCGGAGCACGGCGAATAGCCGGTGTGAGCAGCTTCCGCACCACCCTCTCCCGTGGCGCGCGGGGCGCCGTGTCCGGTCTTCTGGCCGGGTACGCCGCCCTCGCGGTCGCCGCGCTCACGGCATCGCTGGTGCGGCCGGAGGCCGGACCGGTGACCGCGGTGGGCCGGGCGGCGATCGACCGGACACCGGCCGCGCTGAAGGACTACGCGATCCGTACCTTCGGGGAGAACGACAAGCTCGTCCTGCGGCTCGGGATCCTGGCCGCCCTCGGCCTCCTCGCCGCCGTACTCGGCGTCGTGGCCCTGCGTCACCGGCGTTCGGGAGCAGCCGGCGTCCTGGTGCTCGGCGCGGTCGGCGCCGTGGCGGCGCTGACCCGGCCCGACGCGCGAGGACCGGCCGACGCCCTGCCCTCGTTGATCGGCGTCCTGGCCGGCGCCGGCGCCCTGTACGTCCTCGCCGCCCGAGCGGCGTCCGGCGGCGAGGACCCCACGACCGGTACGGACGGAGCCGGCCGGGCGTGGTCCCGGCGGGGGTTCCTGCTGGCGGCCTCCGCCACGGCGGTCGCGGCCACCGCCGCGGGCGCCGCGGCACGTACCCTGACCGGCCGCCGGGGCCGGGGCGCCACCGCTTCCCGGGCCGCTGTGGAACTGCCCGCACCCGCCTCCCCGGCGCCTCCCCTCCCGGCCGGGGTGCAGGTCAAGGCGACGGGCGTCAGCTCCTTCACCACCCCGAACAAGGACTTCTACCGTGTCGACACCGCCCTGGTGGTGCCCGAGATCGACGCCGGTACGTGGCGGCTGCGCGTCCACGGCGAGGGCGTCCCCGGGCCACGGACCTACACCTTCCAGGACCTCCTCGAACGGCCGCTCATCGAGCGGGACATCACCTTGACCTGTGTCTCCAACGAGGTCGGCGGGCCTTACGTCGGTCACGCCCGCTGGCTCGGCGTACCCCTCGCCGACCTGCTCCGGGAGTGCGGTGTGAAACCCCCGTCCCAGGGCGGCCCCGCCGACCAGCTGGTCGCCCGGTCCGTGGACGGGATGACGCTCGGCTCGCCGGTCGAGGACGTGATGGACGGCCGGGACGCCGTGCTCGCGGTCGGCATGAACGGCGAACCGCTGCCCTTCGCCCACGGCTTCCCCGTGCGGATGCTGGTGCCCGGCCTGTACGGGTACGTGTCCGCCTGCAAGTGGATCGCCGACATCGAGCTGACCACCTTCGACGCGTACGACCCCTACTGGGTGAAGCGCTCGTGGGCCCGCAGGGCCCCGGTCAAGACGCAGGCCCGCATCGACACGCCCAAGCCGTTCGCCAGGCCTTCCGGTCAGGTCGTGACGGTCGCCGGCGTGGCCTGGGCCCAGCACCGCGGCATCGACCGGGTCGAAGTACGCGTCGACGACGGGCCCTGGCAGGACGCCGACCTCGCCCCACAGGCCGGCGCCGACACCTGGCGCCAGTGGTCGTTCCCCTGGAAGGCCACCCCCGGAGGCCACCACCTCACCGTCCGCGCCACCGACGGCACCGGCCAGGTGCAGACCGAAGAGCGCGCCCGCACCGTGCCCGACGGGGCGAGCGGCCGGCACAGCGTCTTCGTCACCGCCGGACCGCCGCCCCCGGACCGGCCCGGCTGACCCCGCAGACCACCGGCCCCGACGAGGGCCGCAAGCACCGACCACATCCCCCTTCCACCCCGTTCGCACACCTTCAGGAGGAACCCCTCATGTCCAGCACCCTGCCCAGCACCCTGCGCATCCGCCGTACCGCGCTCGCCGTCGCGGCGGCCGCCCTCCTCCCGTTCTCCCTGGCCGCGTGCTCCGACTCCGGCAGCGACGGGGCGTCCGGGTCCGCCGCCGACACGAGCACGGGCAACTCCGCCCCGCGGCCGGCGGCCCCCGACGCCTCGACGGTCGTGGACCAGCCGTTCGGACCCGCGTGCGCCGGCGTGCCGGCCGACGGCGCCGGTTCGTTCGACGGCATGGCCCAGGACCCGGTCGCGACCGCGGCCTCGAACAACCCGGCGCTGTCCACGCTGGTCACGGCGGTCAAGCGGGCCGGGTTGGTCGACACCCTCAACAGCGCCGAGAACATCACCGTCTTCGCCCCGACCAACGACGCCTTCGCGAAGATCCCGAAGGCCGACCTGGACAAGGTCCTCGCGGACAAGGCGACCCTGACCAAGATCCTCACCCACCACGTCGTCGGCCAGAAGCTGACTCCGAAGCAGTTGGAGAACGGTTCCTTCGACACCCTGCAGAAGACCAGGGTGACGACGGCCGGCTCGGGCGAGTCCTACAAGGTCGGCAACACGTCGAAGGTGGTCTGCGGCAACGTCAGGACCGCCAACGCCACCGTGTACATCGTCGACACCGTCCTGATGCCCAAGTAGCACGTCCGTTCCGCCGAACCGCGCGCCCTGTGGGCCGGAGTCCCCGTGAAGGAGCTCCGGCCCACAGGGCCGAACCGTCCGCGAACGCCGCGCGAGGGAAGGCGGGAATGCTTCTATACGCTGACCCGGTGGCGGATACGGGTGTACGAGAGTCCAGCGGGAGCGTCCCGGAAGGGGACGGCGCAGCGAGCCTCCATGCGTTCGCCGTGCAGTTGAGGCGGCTGAACGGGGAGATCAACCGGCTGGTCCACGGATTCGCGCACGGCCAGGGGCTGCACCCCACGGACGTCCAGGCCCTGTCCGTCATCCTCGACAGCGCCGAACCCCTCACCCCCGGCCGCCTGCGCGAGCACCTCGGCCTCACATCGGGCGCCGTCACGGCCTGCCTGGACAGGCTGGAGCGCGCGGGCCACATCACGAGGTCCCGCGAGAGCGAGGACCGCCGCGTCGTGCACGTCCGCTACGCGGAAGGGGGCAGGGCGGCGGCCCGCTCGTCCTTCATGCCCCTGGCCGCGGCCACCGACCGCGCCCGGCAGCGCTTCACCCCCGAGGAACTCGCCGTGGCCCTGCGGTTCCTCGGCGCGGTCAACGAGGAGCTCGGCGACCTGCGGGCGCCGGGGCGCTGACCCCCCCCACCCGACTGCATCCCGATCGGCCCTTCCCGGCGAAGACACATGTGCGGTGCGTACCGCCCCGTCGTCCCCGCGGCAGTGGTACGAGCCCATGTGCTCTAATCTATTTCACTCATTGAGATTCTCAATCAGTGAGTCAGGTTGGAACGGATCCACGGGAGCGTCATGTCCAGAGGTTCATCACGGTCCACCCGATGGCTTGCCCCCGTCGTCCTCGTCGTCGTCTGGCTGCTCGTCGGAGGCGGGCTGGGTCCGTACGCAGGGAAGCTCGGCGAGGTGGCCACCAACGACCAGGCCGCCTTCCTGCCCAGGAGCGCCGAGTCCACCCGCGTCGTCGAGGCGCAGCAGGCGTTCCGGCAGGAAGAGAGCCTTCCCGCGGTCGTCGTGTGGACCGCGAAGGGCGCGGGCGGCGGGCTCGGAGTCCAGCAGCAGGAGCGGGCCACCCGGGCCCTGGCCGGCCTGAACGGCACCGACCAGGTCGCCGGACCCGCCACTCCCGTCGTGCTCTCGGCCGACGGCGAGGCCCTGCAGGGCGTCGTCCAGCTCAAGCCCGACCTCGGCGAGGAACTGCCCGCGGCGCTGCGGGAGATCGCGGACGCCGCGGCCCAGGTGCCCGGAACCGTCGCGCAGGTGGCCGGCCCCGCCGCCACCCAGGCCGACCTCACGGACGCCTTCGCCGGGATCGACGGACTGCTGCTCGCCGTGGCCCTGATCGCCGTCCTGCTGATCCTGCTCCTGGTCTACCGCAGCGTGCTGCTGCCCGTGGTGATCATCGTCAGCGCCGTGTTCTCCCTGGGGGTCGCGTGCGCGATCGTCTACGCCCTGGCGGACCGCGGCGTCGTCCGCGTCGACGGGCAGGTCCAGGGCATCCTGTCGATCCTGGTGATCGGCGCGGCCACCGACTACGCCCTCCTCCTCACCGCACGCTTCCGCGAGGAGCTGGAGCACGGCGACGACCGCTTCACGGCCGTCCGGGCGGCCCTGCGGCGGTCGGCCGGCCCCATCACGGCGAGCGCCGCCACCGTCGCCCTCGGCCTGCTGGCCCTCCTGCTCAGCGACCTCACCAACAACCGCGCCCTGGGCCCCGTGGGAGCCATCGGCATTCTGTGCGCCGTCCTGAGCACCCTCACCTTCCTGCCGGCCGTCCTGCTCCTCCTCGGCCGCACCGCCTACTGGCCCGCCAAGCTCCGCCACGCGGGCGAGAAGGGCACCGGCCGCGGGATCTGGGAGACCATCGCGAACACCGTCGACCGGGCACCGCGCCGGGTCTGGGCCGTCAGTCTCGCCGCCCTGCTGGCCTGCGCCGCGTTCGCACCGACCCTGGAGGCCAAGGGAGTACCCCTGGACGAGATCTTCGTGAACGACGCCCCCTCCGTGGCCGCCCAGCAGACCCTGAGCGAGCACTTCCCCGGCGGAGCGGGCAACCCGGCGGTCGTGATCGCCGACGCGGACCGGCTCGCCGAGGTGAGGCGAGCGGCCGAGGGCACCGAGGGTGTCGCCGCGGCCGTCCCCGTGACCGCCGCGGGACCGGCCGGCGGAGCCCCGCTCGTCGCCGACGGACGGATCCGCCTCAACGCGACGCTCGAAGCCCCCGCGGACAGCGGCGCCGCCCAGCGGACCGTCGTCCGGCTGCGCCAAGCCGTCCACGCGGTACCCGGCGCGGACGCCCTGGTCGGCGGCTACACCGCCCAGCGGTACGACACCCAGCGCACCGCGGAGCACGACCGCACCCTGATCATTCCGGTCGTTCTCCTGATCATTCTGGCCATCCTCATCGGCCTGCTGCGCTCCCTGGTGATGCCCCTCCTCCTGGTCGCCACCGTCGCCCTCAGCTTCGTCGCGACCCTGGGAGTCTCCGCCGTCGTGTTCCAGCAGTTCCTGGGGTTCAGCGGAACCGACTCCTCCGTCCCGCTGTACGGATTCGTCTTCCTGGTCGCCCTGGGCGTCGACTACAACATCTTCCTGATGTCCCGCGTCCGCGAGGAGTCCCTGCGGCACGGCACCCGCCAGGGAGTGCTGCGCGGGCTGGTCGCCACCGGCGGTGTGATCACCTCCGCGGGCGTCGTCCTGGCCGCCACCTTCGCCGCGCTCGCGGTCATCCCGCTGGCGTTCATGCTCCAGATCGCTTTCATCGTCGCCTTCGGGGTGCTCCTCGACACCCTCGTCGTCCGCTCCCTCCTGGTCCCGGCCCTCGTCCGGGACATCGGCCCGCCCGCGTGGTGGCCGGGCAAGCTCAGCCGCGTCCCCGACCCGCCGCGCGCCTGAGGTCCGGACGCGGACCCCACCCGGACCCGCGGGAGAGCCCACCGCGCGAAACGATGACCGGGCGCTCGTCGTCGTACTCTCCCGGGCCCCGGCGGCGGCCGCCGGCCGCACCGGCCGGCGGGGGCGGCCGTCAGCCGAGCCGACCGGGCGGAGGCGCCCCGGGCGGCCGGTCGGCGGGGCCTGCGCCGGGGAGGCCGGGACGAGGACCCCCGCCGGCGGCGGCGTCGGCTTCCGCCGCGTCGGCCAGGGCCTCCGCAGCGGCTTCCGCCGCCTTCGCCGCGTCGTTCGCGGCCTGCACGGCCAGATCGTCCGAGGACGTCGCGCGGGTCGCCGCGGACCGGGGGAGCACCTCGGAGAAGGCCCGCGTCACGTTCTGGAGGGCGGAGGTGACCTCGCCGGGGATCACCCAGAACGTGTTGCCCGGGCCCTGCGCGAGCTGGGGGAGCATCTGGAGGTACTGGTAGGCGAGCAGTTTCGGGTCGGGGTCGTTGCGGTGGACGGCCTGGAACACCTCGTCGATGGCCCGCGACTGGCCCTCGGCCCGGAGGATCTCCGCCGTCCGGTTGCCCTCGGCGCGCAGGACGGCGGACTGCTTGTCGCCCTCCGCCGTGAGGATCTGGGACTGGCGCTGGCCCTCGGCCCCGAGGATGGCGGCCCGCTTGTCGCGCTCGGCCCGCATCTGCTTCTCCATCGCGTCCTTGATGGACTGCGGCGGGTCGATGGCCTTGATCTCCACCCGGTTGACCCTCAGCCCCCATTTGCCGGTGGCCTCGTCGAGGACACCGCGGAGCTGGTTGTTGATGGTGTCGCGCGAGGTCAGGGTCTTCTCCAGGTCCATGGACCCGACGACGTTGCGCAGGGTGGTGACGGTCAACTGCTCCACCGCCTGGAGGAAGTCGGCGATCTCGTAGGCGGCGGCGCGCGGGTCGGTGACCTGGAAGTACAGGACGGTGTCGATCTCGACGACCAGGTTGTCCTCCGTGATGACCGGCTGCGGTTTGAAGGAGACGACCTGCTCGCGCAGGTCGATCACCGGATGGACGCGGTCGATGTACGGGATGACGACGTTGAGGCCGGGCTTGAGCGTGCGGTGGTAGCGGCCGAGCCGTTCGACGTTGCGGGCACGGGCCTGGGGGACGATGCGCACGGCGCGCACCACCGTGAACACGGCGAATACCGCGACGAGCAGGCCGGCGACGAGGAACGCCGATGCTTCCATGGTTCACTCCCGGGGGTAGACGAGTGCCGTGGTGCCCTTGATCTCTATGACGTCGACGGTGGTGCCGGGAGGGATCACCAGCGTCTCGTCGTAGGCGCGGGCCGTCCACTCCTCACCGCCGATCCGGACCCTGCCTCCCAGGGCCGTCACCTCGGAGGTGACGTACGCGGCCCCGCCGACCAGGGCCTCCACGCCGAAACGCGCCCTCTGCGGTGGGCTCAGGTGGCGCAGGGCGACCGGACGCACGACGACCACGCCCACCGTGGCCAGGAGCGCGAACACCAGGAACTGCCAGGGGAGCGGGAGGCCGATCGCCGCGAACCCCGCGGTGATCAGCGCGGCGCCCCCGAGCAACCCGAGCGCGGCGGAGAAGGTGAGGATCTCCGCCGCGCCCAGGAGCAGCGCGGCGCTCAGCCAGATCAGCCAGGGCTCCATCGGATAGGCCTCCGGACACGAGGAGGAGGTCGCGAC
Source organism: Streptomyces sp. NPDC055254 (assembly GCF_053606025.1). Classification (NCBI taxonomy): domain Bacteria; kingdom Bacillati; phylum Actinomycetota; class Actinomycetes; order Kitasatosporales; family Streptomycetaceae; genus Streptomyces; species Streptomyces sp. NPDC055254. The sequence goes on from NZ_JBSGQV010000011.1 coordinate 175,162, forward strand.
TCCTGTCACTTTTGCAACATTTTACCCATATGGGGCGATATGAACCGGATCGGATGGCCCGCGGGCGGAGGAGGGGGGCGTGCTGCATCGGCGCCGGACCGGACCGGCCGGGCGCCCGTGACGGGCATCCCTACGGGCGGACCGCCGGGGAGACGGCGGACTCCAGCAGCAGCCGCGGGGTCCCCCCGCCCGTCGCGGGCAGCGACCACAGGTCGCCGCCGAAGTCGCCCGGCAGGGAGTAGAGCAGCGTCCGGTCGTCGTACCAGAGGGCCTGGTCGTCGACGCTCCGCCGCTCCGCCAACGCCGTTTCGGCGCCGGTCCGCAGGTCCAGTACGTACAGCCGCCACGGGGCATCGGCCGGCAGCCCCGCCACCCGCTTCTTGAACGCGATGCGGGTGCCGTCCGGGGAGAGGGAGGGGCACTCCGTGTTGCCCCGCAGCACGCGCAGTTCGCGGGCCCGCAGGTCCCCCTCGACCAGGTGGGTGCCGCCGCCCGTGGCGAGGGTCGCGTAGAAGCGGTTGTCGTCGCCGGCGAAGGTCACCCCCCAGACGTTGTGGTCGGCCGCCCGCAGGCGCCGGTCGCCGTCGAACACGGCGAACTCCTCCAGGTTCGACGCGAGCGCGCCCGACCGGGTGTCATGGACGGCGGTACGGGTGGAGAACGCGCCGCCCGCGTACGAGTCCCCGCTGACGAACACCGTCCAGGCGACGAGCCGCCCGCTGGGCGAGACCCGCGCCCGGGTCGGCGTGCCCGGGACGGCGAACGAACGGACCGGCCGCAGCCCGGAGTCGAGGACCACCGCCTCGTACTGGGGGACCACCCCGCCCGCACGGCGCAGGCACACCCCCGTCCCGGCGGCCGCGTGGAAGCGCAGGCATTCCTGCGGCGCGGTGGTCCGGTCGGCGTCCTGCGGCGGGTCCAGCGGGACCGAGGCGATCAGGTCGCGGCCGGGCCCCCAGGCCAGATTGCGGAACAGCAGCCGGCCCGGCTGGTCCAGGCTCACCTTGCCGGACAGCGCCCGGGGACCGTCCGGCCGGGCCCGCGCGCGATCGTCGGCCCGGTCCGCCGCCCGGAACACCGCGACCGTGCCCACCGCCGCCAGCAACACGGAGAGCAGGAGAAGGGCCAGGACCTTCCGCGCGGTGTGCGTCGGCGGCGGCATCATCGGCGGCGGGGTCATCGGCGTCCTCGGTGTCATCGCAGCACTCCCTTGGCCAGCACCCCGGCCACCGCAAGCGACAGGGCGAGACCGACGGCCGCCCCGGCCAGCGCCGCGCCGGGCCCCGCGTACGTCCAGCCGGCGCCGAAGAGCAGCGCACCCGCGAAGCGGGCCAGCGCCTGCGCCGTCTGCACCAGAGCCATCCCGCTCGCCCGCAGCCCCGTCGGCAGCAGCGGCCCCACGGCCGCCATCAGCACGCCGTCGGTCGCCGCGTAGAACACCCCGAGGAGGAACAGGACCAGCACTGCCGGGGCCGCGCCGCCCAGGGGGGACAGGAGCAGCAGGTACGCCGCCACCAGCGCGGCATGACCCGCCAGGAACACCCGGCCCCGCCCCGCCCGGTCCGCGAGCCTGCCGAACGGGACCGCCAGCAGCAGGAACCCGGCCGCCGTCGCCACCGGGAGCAGCGGGAACGCCGCAGCCGGCAGGTCGAGGCGCCGCTGGAGCAGCAGGTAGACGAACGAGTCGCCGACCGTGAACACGCCGAGCACGGCCGCCGCCCACGCGATGCGCCGCACACCCCCGTCGCGGAGCACGGTGGTCAGCCCCCGATCGCGACCGCCGGACGGTTCGGGAGCCCGTGCGGGCCGGGAGCGGACGTCCCGCACGAACAGCGCGAGCAGCAGCACCGCGAAGGCTGCCGCGCAGAAGCTCACGGTGAACACCGCGTCATAGGCGTCGTGGGCCGCCCACAGCACGCCGAAGGCCACGAGCGGGCCCAGCAGCGCGCCCGCCGTGTCCATGGCCCGGTGCACCCCGAAGGCGCGCCCCTGTCCCTCCGGGGTGGCGGACAGGGAGATCAACGCGTCGCGGGGCGCGGTGCGCAGGCCCTTGCCGGTCCGGTCGGCGGTCAGGACCGCCGCCACCGCCCACGGGGTGGAGACGGCGAGGAGCCCCAGCTTGCAGACCGCCGAGAGGGCGTACCCCGTACCCGCAACGAGCTTGTGGCGCTCGGTCCGGTCGGCGATCTGCCCGCCGGCCAGCCGCAGCAGGGCCGTAGCGCCCTGGTACAGCCCGTCGAGGGCGCCGAAGGCCAGCGGCGACATGCCGAGACCCACGACGAGGTAGAGCGGCAGGACCGCGGTGACCATCTCGGCGGAGACATCCGTGACCAGGCTCACCAGGCCGAGCACGAGCACGTTCCCGGCCACCGCCGGGCCGGCTGCCGGGCGGGCCGCGCTCTCGGCGGGAGCTGCCGCGTCAGGGATGCGGCGGGCCGACAGGTACACGGACGTCTCCTTCCGGTTCCTCAGAACCAGGTGAGGGTGAGCGGGAAGGCGGCAGTGGCCGACCTGCCCGCCGCGTCGGTGACCGAGGCGGAGATCCGGACCGTGCCGGACCCCCAGGGCTTGCCGCTGATCCGGCCCGTCGAGGCGTCCATGGCCAGGCCCCACGGCAGCCCGGTCGCGGTCCACCGCAGCGGGGCCGTGCCGCCGGTGGCCGTCACCCGGATCGTGCAGGACTGGTTGAACTTGCAGGTCTGCGCGCCCGGGTCGGCGACGACCGGCCCGCCGCCCGGCGGCGGCTCCTCACCACCGGTCCCGAAGACCTCCGCGATCGGCTGGGCGTTCGCCGCGTTGCCCGCGTGCCCGGTACCGAACAGGTCCTCGAAGGTCCGCAGCAGGTTGAAGTGGTTGTACGCGCTGCCGTACCGGCCCTGCTTGACGTGCGCGCCGTAGAAGACCGTGGCGATCTGGTTCGACCCCAGGAAGTTGTCCTCGTCCCAGGTGAGCACCAGGAGACTGTTGTTGGCCTTCGCCCACTGCGCGTACGCGTCGAAGTTGTTCCTGACCCACGTGTCGCCCGTGCTCACCGGACACGAGTGCATGTCGTTGCACTGGTTCGGGACCACGAAGGACAGGTGGGGCAGGGCGTTGAAGTCGGTGCGCGGGAACTGCGCCCAGGTCTTGCCGGTGCTGAGCGGTACGTTCTTGAAGGCGAACCAGGGGTTGTGCTTCTGCGCGTACTGGCCGCTGGTGCAGACCGTGGACCCCTCGCTCGGCAGGTCCTCGTTGTACGTGGCGAAGGTCTTGCCCGCCGCGATGAGCCCCTGACCGAGGTTGGGCGCGGTCATCGACTGCGGCGTGTAGCAGCCGTCGCCCGTGATGCCCTGAGTGGTGCCCGAGAAGAGGTTGAAGTAGTTGGGCTGGCTGGGATGGGTCAGTGCCTTCATGGCCGTGAGGCTCGCGCCGCCGTTGGCCAGCTCGTTGACGTACGGGGCGTTGGCGCTGCCGATGATCTCCCCGTACTGCTTGTTCTCGAAGACGACCACCACCACGTGGTCGTAGCTCGGCAGGGCCGCCGCGGTCCGGGCGGCCGGCGCCGAAGCGGTGTCGGCGGCCTCGGAACTACCGATGGTCAGGGCGGTGACCAGGCCAAGGGCGCAGGCGAGGGCGGTCGCGGTGGCCCGCCACCTCCTGCCCCCTCGGTGCGGTGGTGCGACGGGGATGTCCGGTGCCGGGTGTCCGGTGCGCATGTCGGGTGCCTCCTGTGGCGTCGGGCGGTCGGATACGGGGTCGGGCAGGGGTGCGGGGTCGGTGGGGGTGCGGGGGGTGGGGGCGGAGGGTGGGGGATGCGGGGTGCGGGGATGCGGGGTGCGGCTTCGGCGGCGTGCGGGGCGGGTCCGGGTCATTCCTCGCGCCGGGCCGCCCCGGCCACGGCGATGTTCACGAAGCGCGGCACGGGCCGGCCCCGGTCGCGGAACTCGTCCGCGACCGCCGCGCGCACCCCCGTCAGCCGGTCCCGGGGCAGCAGCATCAGGACGCCGCGGCCCGGCCGGCTGCCGGGCGGCCACGCGCCGAGCGCCCCCGCCCGGCGGGCGCACGCCGCGCCCAGTGCCAGGCCGTCCGTGCGGTCCTCCGCGGAGCCCCGCACGGCCATGAGGACCAGGCGCGTCCCCGAGGAGGCCGGGTCGAAGGGCACGCTCCGACGCGCCCCGTCCGGGCCCACGTCCAGGGCCGTACCGGGCCGGGCGAAGAGCACGGCGGCGCGCAGGGCGTCGTCGTCCCGCGGCGCCACCTCCCGGAGCAGCGCCGCGAGCCGCTCCCGTGCGGGCCGCTCCGCGCCCGGCGGGGTGTGCACGTCGGACACGGCGAGCGCGACCGCGCAGTCCAGCGGTTCCCGGAGGGGCAGTCCGGCGGCCTCGGTCAGTGTCCCCTGCACGTGCAGGTCCGTGCCGGCGCGGCCGTAGCCGGCCCGGGCGAGGGTCCGGAGCAGGGCGTAGGGGCGGGCCGCCCAGGCCGGGGTGTCCGGGTAGCGGCCGGTCAGCGGGAGATCGCAGCTCTGCGCGGGATGGCTGAGCGAGCTGAGCCGCACCCGGCCGTCCTCGCGCGGGGCGGCGGCGGCCGCCACCGGCCAGCCGGCCGCGGCCACCAGATCGGGCGAGTTGAGGTGGAAGGCGTGCGGGGCGCTCCACACCGCGGCCGGCGGCCGGCCGTGCGCCGTCTCCAGCGCGTGCGCCACCAGGCGGAACAGCGGGTCGGCGGTGGCCCGTCGCGACAGCGACCGCACCCCGGTCACCTCCGCCGCCGGGGCGTTCACCGCGACTCCTTGCGGGCCAACAGCCGGTACGCGTTCCCGCCGTCCGTACGGCGGGCCACGGCGCTGCGCACGGCGTCCAGCGCGGCGGCCGCCGCCAGGCACGGCACCGCGGCCGCCCGTACCGCCTGCCGTACCGCGCGCCGCCCGGGCCGGGCCAGGGCCGGATCCGCCCACGGGCTGTCCGGGTCGGGGGCGAGCCGGTTGGCGACGAGGGCCACGGCGCCCACGAAGTCGTTGTGCTGATGGGCCGTACCGTGCTCCTCGGCCAGTACGGTGAAGCCGCGCTCGCCCAGCGCCGCCCGGAGGTTGCCCGCCGGGATCAGGTGCTGGTGCTGCGGCTGGAACCACGGCAGCCAGTGCGGGCCCAGCAGGCGGGCCATCCGCGACTGAGGATCGGGCAGTTCGATCAGCAGGTGCCCGCCCGGCGCCAGGACCCGCGCGGCCGCGTCCAGTTCGGCGAACGGATCGCGGGTGTGCTCCAGGTAGTGGTACATGCTGACGGCCTCGTACTGACCGGCCAACTTGTCGGCGAGGTCCGGGAACTGGCCCTGGTAGCCGGTGGTGACCCAGCCCCGCCGCTCCGCCTCCTGGATTCCGTCGCCCATGTCGAGGCCGTCGAAGCGCGTGTCGGGCCACACGTCACGGGCGACGTCGCAGAAGTGCCCGTGACCGGTGCCGACATCGAGCCAGGTGGTCGGACGGGCGTACGGGGCGAGCATCGCGGCCCGCGCCCGGTAGTGGGCTCCGAGCCGGGCGAAGACCACCCCGGCGCCCTCGCCGCCGCGACCGTCGTAGAAGTCGCGGTAGTAGAAGTCCAGCCCCTCCACCGTCAGCCGGGGGTTCTGGAATACGTGCGCGCAGGATGCGCACTGCTCCAGCGTGAAGCGGCCCGGCTTGCCCTGCAGCAGGTCCGCCACCCGGACCCGCACCACCAGCCGCGGCGAGCCGCACCAGGGGCAGTCGGGACGCCTCGGTTCGAGGAACCGGTCCGTGCCGCCCGCCGGCTCGGCCGCGTACCCGGCCTTGCGGTCGTCCGCCTCGGACCGCCGCGGCGACCGGGATACGGCCGCCGTGCCCAGCGCGGCACGCAGCGACCGCAGCGGCCGCGCCGCGCTCGCCCCGGCCAGGTCCGCGGGGCGCAGCGGCCCGCGGGTGCCCAGTACCAGCACGGGCTGCAGCCAGTACAGCGCGGCCGCGGCCACACCCCAGCGGCCGTCCCGTACGACCGCCGCCACCAGCAGCGCGAGACCGGCCAGTTGGACCGCCGACAGCGGACCCGGCGCCAGACCCTGCGCGCGCAGCTCGGCAGCGCGGCCTCCCGGACCGGCGGACACCGCACGGCAGCCGATGCCCGGGGCGACGGCCAGATCCGTCGAGGCGGTGGCGTACTCCTTCAAACGGCGGCCGAGCGCGAGGAGTTCCGCCCGGTCCCAGGACCGGTCGGGATCGATTCCGGCCCGCTCCAGGACGTCCGCGCCGACGAGCACCGCGTACCCCGCGCCCCGCCCGGCGGCCAGCCGGTCCCGGCGGTACCGGGCCGGGTCGACCAGCCGCAGGAGTCCGAGGGCCTCCTCCGCGGCCAGGTCCGCCGGCAGCAGCTCCAGCACGTCCAGATCCTCCCGGTCGGCGTGGGCCCGGGCGGCCGCGAGGACCCCCGCATCCACCACCACGCCCCGGGCGGTGAGCAGCCGTCGAGGCGGCCGCCCGGAGCACTCCCCGACGGCAGGCCCCGCGACGGCAGGCCCCGCGACGACGGCGGGCTCGGAGCCGGCAGACTCCGAGCCCGCAGACTCCGAGCCCGCAGACTCCGAGCCCGCAGACTCCGAGCCGGTGGGCGCCGAGCCGGCGGGCAGCACCGGCAGCGCGTGCAGGCGGCGACGCGCCCGTACCGTCCCCGCGCCGAGAGCGGCGGTGATCACGACGGAAACCCATGGGCTCATGACAGCTTCTCCAACCTGTCGGCCGCGGTGGCGGCGCCACCCGCGGCGGCGAAGGACGCCTGGATCCGCCGGGCCGCACGACGGTGCGGGCCGAAGTCCTCCAGTACGGCGGTGAGCGCGTCGTGCAGGTCAGCCGGCCGTGCCCGGCCGAAGCGCACCCGGACCCCGGCCCCGGCGTCGACGACCTGCTGCGCGACGATCGGCTGGTCGTCCCGGATCGGAGCCACGACCAGCGGCAGGCCGTGCGCGAGGGCCTCGCACACCGTGTTGTGGCCGCCGTGGCTGACGACCGCGTCCAGGTGGGGCAGCAGCCGCAGCTGCGGAACCGCCTCCTGGAGCAGGGCGCGTGCCGGTACCGGGTCGGCCAGGTGCCGGGGGGCGGCCACGATCAGCTGCACCCGGTCCGCCAACCGCTCCCCGGCGGCCAGAGCCGCGGCGTAGAACCGCGAACCCGCCTCCTGGTTGAGCGTGCCGAGGGAGACCAGCACCCGGCGGCGGTCCGGGTCGAGCCGCTGCCAGGGAAAGTCCGCGCCGGCCGGGCGGGCCCCGAAAGCCGGTCCCACGCAGGCGTAGTGCGCGGGCAGCGGTTCGGCGCCCCCGAACAGCTCCGGCGTCGAGAAGACCAGCACCAGCCGGTCCGAGAACCGGGGATCCCAGCCGGGCGGCGCCCCGCACTCGGCCAGCAGCCCGGCCAGCTGGTCCGCCACCCACGCGCCGACCTTGGGGAATCCGGCGAAGGGCCGCGTGAACTCGGCCGAGGTACTCGCCGAGGTGGCCCAGGGCACGCCGAGCCGCCGGGCGACCACGGCTCCCGCCAACGCCTGCTGGTCGGCGACCACCACGTCGGGGGCGAAGGCCGCGACGGCCCGTTCGACGCCGGGCACCATCGCACGGGCCAACGGCACCAGCGCCTCCGCCCACAGGAACCGCAGCGCCGCGATACCCCGCAGGTCCCGCCACCGCCCGTGCAGCGCGGCGTACCCACCGGGCCCGGGGCCGGCGGCGTCTCCGGAGGGGAGCAGCCGGGCGTGCGCGGGCAGCAGCGCGGACAGCACCTCGGCCGGCCCGGTCCAGGCGGTTTCGTGCCCGCGGGCGGCCAGTTCGGCGGCGACGGCCACGGTCGGATTCACGTGGCCGGCCAGCGGCGGGACGACGAACAGGAACCTCATACGATCAGCGCTCCCGTTCCGGCCCGGCGGACGGCCGCGGCGTGCGCCAGTACGTCCCCGCGCAGCACTCCGCCGGGCTCCTTGAGCACGTCGTGCCCGAGCCCGGGCAGGATCCGCAGCGTGCAGCGCGGGGCGTGCCGGGCCAGCTCCGCGGCGCCGGGAACCAGTTCGGAGTGCTCCCCGCAGACGACCAGGACCGGGCAGTCGAGCCCGGCGTAGTCGGCGGGTGTGAAGGTGCGGCCGGCCGCGATGTCGTCGATCAGGGTGGTGCCGTTCAGCAGCGCGTCGGCGACGGCCGTCAGCTTCGCCGCCTTGCGCAGCCGCAGCGAGAGCAGCTCGGCGGGGACCTGGCTGTCCTCCAGGCTGAGCGCGGCGACGGACAGGGTGTCGACCATGTTCTCCACCCAGGGGCCGCTGAGGGGCGGTTCGAGCAGGGTCAGCCCCGCGACGAGGTCGGGTCGGGCGAGGGCGGTGTGCAGGGCGAGCGTGCCGCCGTAGCTGTTGCCGACCAGGTGGACCGGACGGCCGTCCAGTCCGAGCGCGGACAGCAGGGCGAGCAGGTCCCGGACGGCGCTGCGGCTGTCGTACCCCTCGGGCGGACGCTCGCTGAGGCCGTGACCGCGCAGGTCGTAGAGGACCACCTCGTGCCCGGCCCGGGCCAGCGGGACGGCCAACGGGCAGTAGAAGCTGGAGAGGTTGTCGACGACGAGACCGTGCAGGAAGACGACCGGGGTGCCCGGGCCGCCCACCGCGGTCCCGGGGTCGGGGACGTCCGCCGCGGGCAGCCGCTGCACGTGGAAGCGCAGCGCGTTGGCGAGGATCTCGGCCATGGCGGTCAGGCCGTCGTGACCGGGCGGACGGGCAGGGCGGTCGGCCCGCCGTGGGCGACCCGCGCGATGTGGTCGACGAGCTCGCCGACCGACATGGCCAGGATCGCTTCCATGTCCTTCTCCGCGAGGAAGCCCATCAGGTCGACCCCGGAGCCGTAGCGCTCGTGCAGCAGCTCGGCGAGAGCGACGAACTCGATGCTCTCCAGCGCCAGGTCCTCGTTGAACGTGGTCTTCATGGTGACCTCGTCGGCGAGGAGGAACTCGTCGCCGACGACGCGGACGAGCATGCCGGTGATCTCGGCGAGGATGTCAGATGCCATGGCTGTTCTCCGTGGGGGTCGGAAGGACTGCGGGGGCGGGGTGCGGGGCGCGAGCGAGGCCCTCGGGCGGAGCGGGTGGAGCGGTCGAACCAGTCGAACCAGTCGAACCAGTCGAACCAGTCGGAGCGGTCGGAGCGGTCGGGTCGGTGGAAGGGATCGGGGCGGTGGGGACGGTCCAGGCGACCAGGTGCCCCGCGTGCGTGGCGGTGCCGATGCGGTGGGTGCGGCCGGCCGGGGACAGGACCCGCAGCCCGCCCGCGGGGTCCTCGCTCACCCGCCACCGCACCGGCCGCCCCCCGAGCCCCGTGCCCTCCGCCTTCGCGGCGGCCTCCTTGGCACACCACAGGAGGGTGGCGGCGGACGCGAGAGCGGACCCGTCCCGGGCCGCGAGCCGCTCGGCGAGGCGGCGTTCGTCCGCGGTCAGCGCGACGCGGATCAGCGCGCCCGGATCCTCGGCCGCCGTCTCGACGTCGATGCCCACGGGGGCGTCGGGGTGCGCCAGGGCGACGGCGACCCGGTCCTTGTGCGCCAGGGTCAGATGCAGGCCGGCGGCCAAGCCGCCCGGCACGGGGCGGCCCGCCCCGTCGTGGCCGACGGTGACCTCCGCCGGGAACACCGACCCGGCGCCCCGGTCCCACAGCAACTGCCGCAGGGCGTCCTTGGCCGCGATCCGGCCCAGCAGCCAGGGGTTGCGGGCGCGCGGCGCGAGCCGCTCGTACTCGGCGCGCTCGGCGGCGCCGAGGTAGCGCCGCATGACCAGTTCCTGCGAGGCGGGGTCGCTCCAGCGGCGGGCGGCCGCGCACCAGCCGCCGGGCTGGGGTTCGCCGATCCCGGACACCTCCGGGGTGAACTTCATCGGCCACACCCGCTCGTCGGCGGCGAACCGGCGGTAGGTCCAGTCCTCCAGCCGCGCCCACACCGCGCCGCCGCCGGGGGTACGGAGCTCCACGTCACCGCGTACGGAGGTGGGCCCCACCGCGCGGATACGGGCGGTGGCCGCGAGCAGTGTCCCCGGCGCGGGCGGGGGCCCGTACAGCCGGATCCGTGCGAGGACGGCGGGGAACACGAGCTTGTCCGAGTCCAGGCGCAACTGCATCCAGTGGCCGAGGAGCTGCCCGGCGGCGTCGAGCAGGGCGCCCGGGGCGGGCAGTGCCCGGAGCACCCCTCGGATGCCGTCGTCCCCGACGGAGGCGACCTCGTGGACTCCGGCGAAGCGGGGGCCGTGGAACATCCAGCGGTCCCGGTAGAGCGCCTCGGCGGAGACCGGCGCGGGGCGCTCGGCCGTGAGCGGGGTCGGGTCGGGGGCGGGCGGCGCTCCGTGGCCGGACCCGAGGAGGACGGTGACGCTGGCGCAGTCGCCGATGGTCACCCGGACCCGGCCGTCGCCGTCCGGGCGGGTGGTGAACTCGATGTCGACGGGGGGAGCCACGGGCAGCCAGCGCAGGGCGCGCATGTCGTCGAAGCCGGTGACGAGCTGCCCCGGACGGTCGGCGAGGGCGGCTTCGGCGGCCAGTTCCAGCATGGTGGTCATGGGGACGACGGGGAAGCGGTCGGACTCCTCCGGCCAGTCCTCGGGCTGCAGGTAGACGCAGTGGTCGCGGACGGAGGGGAGGGTGTCGAGGGAGAGCCGGCGCGTCCGCGTCCGCGGCGTCCGCGCGGATGCCTCCGCGGCGGGCCGGAGAGGCGACGCACCGGGCGGGGCCGCGCGGCCGGCGCCGGGCGGGGACCCGGTGGCTGTGTCGGGAGCAGCCCCGGTGGCGGCACGCGGGTCCGGGGCGCCGGCCGGGGCCGGTGGCGGCGCGGCGGTGCCGGGCGGGACGGCGGCCGGGGTTGGGGCCGGAGCCGGGGGTACGGTGGCCGACGCGGTGGCGGGGGACGGGGCCGGAGGTGCCGCGGTCAGGGCCTCGGTGACGGCACGGGCAGCCGCTTCCGTCTCGTCGAGGACGGCGTCCAGGGCCGACCGCAGCACGGGCCTTCCGGTGACGGCGGCGATGCGGCGCGGACCGGTGCGGGGACCGGCTTCCCGCAGGACCCCGGCGGCGCCGTTCAGGCGCACCAGGGGGGAGCCCAGGTCGAGCCGGACCCGGTTCCCCTCGCGCGGCGGCGCCGACCGGTCGGCGAACCGGTCCCAGCGGGGCTGCAGGCCCTCGGTCCAGAGCGCCGCGGCCAGGTGGCGCACGGCGTCCGGCCCCGAGTGGCGCGGGGTGGAGGCGGCGACCGCGAGGTGCTCCGTCCCGCGCAGGGTGTCCTCGACGAAGCCGGTGAGGCTGCCCGGCCCGGCCGAGACGAAGACCCGTACGCCCGCCTCGTGCAGCCGCAGGGTCAGGGAACGGAAGTCCACCGGCTCCAGCAGGTGCCGGATCACCAGCTCCTGGATCTCCCGCGGACCTGCCGGGTACGGGGCGGCCGTGGTGGCCGACCAGACGGGGAGCTCGGCGGCCCGCAGCGGCAGCCGCGCGAACGCGGCCCGCACCTGGCCGAGGTACGGCTCCCACATGGGCGTGTGGAAACCGGACCGGAAGGGCAGCTCCTGACCCGGCACTCCCTCGGCGGCCAGCCGGCCCAGCACCGCCGCGATCCGCTCCGGCGGTCCGCAGACCACCGACTGGTGCGGGCAGTTGTCGTGGCTGACGGCCACGCCCTCCAGGCCGTGCAGGGCGGCCGCCGCCTGCCGCGCGCCGCAGCCGAGGGCCGCGTACACGAGGTCCGGCACGGCGAGCGAGCCGGGCCGCAGTGAGCCGAGGAAGGTGTCGACCGCGTCCTGCGGGTACATCCCGGCGACCACCATCGCGGCCCACTCGCCGAGGCTGTGCCCCGCCACCAGGTCCGGCCGGATGTCCAGTTCGGCCAGGACCCGGGCGAAGAAGCGGCCGGCGGCGAGGGCGTCGAGGGCCCGTTCGACGAGCCCGCCGCCGCCGCGGAGCGCGGGTGCCGCCAGGCCCAGGCCGGCGCCCACCTCCTCCAGGGCGGGTGCGAATTCCGGCTCCAGGCCCGGGAAGAGCAGGGCGAGCCCGCCGCCCGGCTCGGCGGCGTACGGGCCGAGCAGCGGCCGGGGCGTGAACCACACCCCGCCCCGGCCGCGCCAGGGACGGCCGCGCGCGAGGACCTTGGCGGCCAGTTCCAGGCGTTCCGGGGTCGGCCCGGCGATCGCCAGCCGGTACGGACCACCGTGCTCGAAGGCTCGTGCGTCTCGGGAGGCTTCGGAGGCGGTGGCGGTGGCGGCCGCGGCTTCCGGCGAGGCCAGCAGGCGGGCCAGCTCCTCATGGCCGTGCGCCGAGAGGAGGAGTACGGACGCGGGTGCGGCGGACCCGCGCGCGGCGGGTCCGGTTGCCTTCCCGGGGCGGCCGGCGCCGCCGCGTGCGGCCGGCAGCGGGAGGAAGCGGCGAACCGGGGGCCGGTTCGCGCGGGCGCGGGGAGCCTCCTCCAGGATCACGTGTGCGTTGATGCCCCCGAATCCGAAGGCGTTGACCGCGGCCCGGCGGGGTTGCGGGCCCCGCTCCCAGGGCTCGGCCGTGCGGACCGGGCGCATCCGGGTCCGCGCGAGGGCCTCGTGGGGATCGTCGAGGTGGAGGGTCGGCGGCAGCACCCCCTCGTGGACGGCGAGCGCCGCCTTGATCAGCCCGGCCATGCCGGAGGCCTGCATGGTGTGCCCCAGCATGGACTTGACGGAGCCGAGCGCTACCGCGCCGGCGTCGCCCGGAGACCCGAACACCCGGGCCAAAGTGGTGAGTTCCGCCTCGTCACCGACCGGGGTGCCGGTGCCGTGGGCTTCCAGCAGACCGATCGACCCCCTGGCCGTCGGATCGAGGCCCGCCGTCGTCCAGGCCCGCTCCAGCGCCTGGACCTGCCCGTCCACCAAAGGGCTCATCAGGCTCGCCGCACGGCCGTCGCCCGCCACGCCGACCCCGCGGATCACCGCGTACACCCGGTCGCCGTCCCGTCGGGCGTCCGCGAGCCGCTTGAGCACCACCACGCCCGTCCCCTCGGAGAGCAGCGTGCCGTCGGCCCGCCGGTCGAAGGGGCGGATGCGCTCGCTGGGGCTGAGCGCGCCCAACTGGGTGAACACGCTCCACAGCGTGGCGATGTGGCAGTGGTGGACGGCTCCCGCGACGACCAGGTCGCAGCGGTCGGCGGCCAGCAGGGCGACCGCCTGGTCCACCGCCAGCAGCGAGGAGGCGCACGCCGCGTCCAGGGTGTAGGCGGGGCCGCGGAAGTCGAGCCGGTTGGCGGTGCGGGCCGCGGTGAAGCTGGGCACGAGGCCGATGGACGCCTCCGGCCGCTCCGGCCCCAGAGCGTTCTGGAAGGCCCGCCGGATCGCGGCGATCCGGTCGTCCCCCAGCTCCGGCGCCAGCTCGCGCAGGGTGGCGCTCAACTGGTGCGCGGTGCGGACGCGCTGGTCGAGGCGGGCGGTCGCCACCCCCATGAATCCGCCCCGGCCGAGCACCACGCCGATCCGCGCCCGGTCCGCCGGGAGCCGGTCCTCGCCGCCCGCGTCGGCGATGGCCTCGGCGGTGGCGTGCAGGGCCAGCAGCTGGTCGGGCTCGGCCCCCGCCACGGTGGCCGGCATGATGCCGAAGCGGGTGGGGTCGAAGGAGGCGAGGTCGTCGACGAATCCGCCCCGCCGGCAGTAGAACCGGTCACTGCCGGACGGCCCGTCGGGGGCGTAGTACACCTCGGGATCCCAACGCCCGGGCGGAACGTCGGTGATGGCGTCGACCCCGGTGAAGAGGTTGTGCCGGTAGGCGCAGAGGTCGCCGGCGCCGGGGAACACGGCGCCCATGCCGACGATCGCGGCATCGGTCGGACGCGGCTCAGCCATGGTGGGCCTCCCGCCCCGTCGCGTCGACGCCGGCGCCGGTGTCCGGGTGGGCGCCGGTGTGCGCGTCCGTGCCGGCGCCGGTGTCCGCGTCGGCCATGAGGACGACCTGCGGGTCCGTGCCGTGGGCCAGCTCCGCCAGGAAGGCCTCCACCCCCGCGTCCGGCGCGATCAGCGCGATGCCGCGTCGCGCGTACGCGCGCTCCAGCTCGGGGGTGACCATGCCGCCCGCCGCCGCGGCCCACGGGCCCCAGTCGACGGCGAGGACGCGGCCGGGGGAGGCCGCGGACCACGCGTGGGCCAGGGTGTCCAGGGCGTCGTTGGCAGCCGCGTAGTCGCTCTGTCCGCGGTTGCCGTACACCCCGGCGACGCTTCCGAACAGAGCCAGGAAGGCGGGGGCGGGCGCTTCTGCCGCGCCCTCGTCGGCGACCGCGGCGGCGAGGTGGCGGGCTCCGTCCACCTTGGTGGCGAAGACGTCGGCGAAGGACCGCGGGTCCTTGTCGCGCAGCAACGAGTCCCGGAGCAGGCCCGCGCCGTGCACGATCCCGTCGAGCCTGCCGTGGCGGGCCCGGACGCCGGCCACGACCGTCCGTACCGCGGCCTCGTCGGTGACGTCGACGCAGTGGTAGCGGACGGACGCCGCGGTGCCGTCGAGGGCGCGCAGGGTCTCCCGTACCTCGCGGGCGGCCAGGACCCCGGACGCGGCCGCCTCGATCTCCGCCGGGGTGCGCAGCCCCCCGGCGATCAGCGCGGCGCGCAGGGCCACGCGGTCGTGCGCCGAGGCGAGGGCCGGGTCCTCGGCGGCCTCGGGCGGGGGAGTACGTCCGACGAGCTCGACGTGGCAGCCCGAGGCGCGGGCCAGGGCGAGGGCGACTCGGGCGGTGATGCCGCGAGCCCCGCCGGTGATCAGGACCACGCTGTCGCGGTCCAGCGGTACTCGCGGGGGCGAGGTGTCCGCGAGCGGCGCGGGTACGGTGCGCAGGACGGTACGGACGCCGTGGGTGTAACCGACGGCAACCGGCCCGTCCGGGGCGCACAGTTCGGCCAGGAGGTGCGCGGCTATGCGTTCCGGCCGGTCCTTCGGGTCGACGTCCACGGCCCGCACGACGGTCCCCGGGCATTCCAGCGCGGCGCTGCGGGCGAACCCCCGCAGCCCGAGACCCGGAACGGGATCGGGCGCGGCCGGGCCGTGCCCGAACGCCCCGCCCGCCGCGGTGACCACCATCAGCCACCGCACCCCGCCGACCAGGGCCCCGCGCAGCCTCTCGAACGCCTCGGGCAGCACCGGATCGGACCCGGGGCGCAGGGCGCTCAGATCGACGAGGCCGTCCAACCCCTCGGCGCCCGCCGGCACGGTGCGGACCCGCGCGCCGTGCGACTCCAGCAGCGCGGTGAGTACGGGTCCCACCCCCAGGCCGTCCTCGACCACGGCGAAGGACCGGCCGGCCAGTGCCTCGGCCGGATCACCCGCGGCGGCCGGCCCGACGGCCACCGTCTCGACCCGGAACCGGACCGGCCGCCGTACGAGCCCCCCGCCGGGCTCCTGGCCGGAGGCGACGCGGAGCGCCCCGCCCGGCTCCGCCCCGGCCCCCTCCGGGGCCGGGACCCGGGCCGGGACGGAGGCCCCGTCCGGCTCTTGGCCGGGGGCGGCGCCCCACTTCTGGGCCGCGGCCGGCCCGCCCGGAGGGGCGGCTGGCCCCGCCGGGGCAGGGGTGGGCGCCGCGGGTTCCCGGGCCGCGATCCAGTCCACGATCCCGCGGAGCGTCTTGAGTCGGGACAGTTCCTCCACGGCCGACTCCGCCGCGCCGTCGAGCTGTCGTGGCAGACCGATCCGGTCGGCCAGGGCCCCGACGATCTCCACCCGCTTGATGGAGTCGACCGAGAGGTCGGCCTCCAGGTCGAGGTCGGGGTCCAGCATGTCCCTCGGATATCCGGTCCGGGCGTGGACGATCTCCAACACCGCGTCCATGACCTCGTCCCGACCGAGCGGCCCCCTTGCGCCGGGGACCGCCGCGTCCCCCGCCGCCCCACCCGGACCCCCGGCCGACGCCCCACCGGGCGCCGCGCCCCCGGCTCCGCCCGCAGCTCCTACCCAACCCCCGTCCGACTCCCCACCGGGCGCCGCGCCCCCGGCTCCGCCCGCAGCCCCGCCCGGCGCCCCCGCGCCTTCCGCCGCCCCTGCCGCCGCGCCGGCAGTCGCCCCGGCGCCTCCCGTCACGGCCGGCTCGGCCGCCGCCGCCCCCGCGCCGAGATAGCCCAGCAGGACCTCGCGTTGGGCGGCCACCAGCTCCCGCGCCCCGCGCAGGTACTCCAGTACGGTCTCCTCACGGCGGTCCACCGCGACCGCCGCCGCGGGACGCTGCGGCTGCACGCGCCGGGCGGGCCGCAGTCCGCCCGCCACCGGCGCACCGTCCGCCGTACGCACCAGGTGGCCGTCCACCAGCCAGCCGGGACGGCGCGGCGCCCGCTCGGGCAGCAGCGCCGCCCGGCCCTTGAACAGGACCTCCGGATCCACCGGCACCCCGGCCGCCGCCAGTTCCGCGAGCGCGGCCAGCAACCGGGGCAGGCCCGGGTCGCCCGGCGCGTCCACGGCGACGGCCGTGTGCGCGCGGCCGCCCAGAATCTGGGCGACCAGACCCGTCAGCACTCGGCCGGGCCCCGCCTCGACGAACGTCCGCACCCCCGACGCGTACATGGCCTCGATCTGTTCCACGAAGCGGACGGGCTCGGCCACCTGCCGGGCCAGCACCTCGCGCACCTCCGCGAGATCCGCGGGATACGGCCGGGCCGTGACGGTGGACCAGACCGGAACGGCGGGCAGCGCCACCGCGGTCCCGGCCAGCTCGGCGGCGAGCCCGTCCACCGCGCCGGCCACGACCCCGCTGTGGAAGGCACAGGCCACCGCAATGCGCTCCCCGCGCAGCCCGGCGGCCCGCAGGTCGGCCAGCGCCGCCTCGACGGCCGCCGTGGGGCCGGAGATCACGCACTGGGACGGCGCGTTGTGGTTGGCGACGACACACCCCGCTCGTGCCGCGATGTCCCGGACCCGCTCCGGGCCGGCCGTCACCGCGGCCATCGCCCCGGGATCCGCTCCGGCCGCCTCCAGGATGGCCGACGCCCGGCGGGCGCTCAGCCGCAGCAGCGCCCCGGTGTCGAGGGAGCCCGCGGCCCACAGCGCGGTCAGCTCCCCGTACGAGTGCCCGGCGGCGCAGTCCGGCCGGACGCCGAGCGAACCGAGCAGCAGGTGCGCGGCCGCGCCCGCCAGACCCAGCGCGGGCTGGGCGACGCGGGTATCGGTGACCGCCGCGCGCTGCCGCGACCGCTCCTGCGGGGTGAACGCCGCCGGCGGGAACATCGCGGCGACCACCTGCGCCGGAGCCTCGTCCAGCAGGCGCCGCAGCCCCGGGAACGCGACGTACAGGTCTCCCAGCATGCCCGGGCGCTGACTGCCCTGTCCGGGGAAGAGGAACGCCACCTGCCCGGGATCCGCCCACACGGCCCGTACGTACACCCCCTCGCCCGCACTGAGGGCGCGGGCCCGCTCCAGCTTGACGGCGAGGTCGTCCAGGCTCTCGGCGATCACCGAGACCTGTACGGGACCGGTCGCCGAGGCGGCCGCCTCGGCCGCCAGGTCGCGCAGCGGCCAGGGCCGCCCCGCGCCGTCGTTCTGCGCCAACCGGGCCGCCAGCCGGTCCATCGCCCGCCCGACCGCACGGTGGTCGGCGCCACGGAAGCAGAACAGCTCCGCGGGCCACGCGTCCAACCCGTGCGGGGGCTCGTCCTCGCAACCCGCCAGCACGGCGTGGTAGTTCGTACCGCCGAAGCCGAAGGCGCTCACGCCGGCGACCCGCTGCCGTGCGGGCACCGCCCACGGCCGGGCCTCGGCGTCGAAGAAGAACGGCCCCTCCTCGGCCCGCCAGTCGGGATGCGGGCGGTCCAGGTGCAGCGTCGGCGGCCGCACCCCGGCATGTACCGCCCGCGCGGCCTTGATCAGCCCGGCCAGGCCGGCCGCGCACTTGGTGTGGCCGATCTGGGACTTGACCGACCCGAGGGAGCAGCCCGGGTTCCCGGAAGCGTCGAACAGAGCGGTCAGCACCGCCAGTTCCGTGCCGTCGCCGACGACGGTGCCGGTACCGTGCGCCTCGACAAGACCCACCTCGGCCGGTGAGACGCCCGCCCGCTCGTAGGCCCGCTCCAGGGCGCGCCGCTGACCGTCGGGCCGGGGCGCCGTGAGCCCGAGGGAGCGCCCGTCGCTGGACGCGCCGACGGCCTTGACGACCGCGTACACCCGGTCGCCGTCCCGCCGCGCGTCCTCCAGCCGCTTGAGCACCACCGCCGCGACCCCCTCGCCCAGCGCGATCCCGTCGGCGTCCGCGGCGAAGGGACGGCACCGGCCGGTGGGGGACAGGGCCCGTACGGAGGCGAACATCAGGTAGTCGTTGATGCCGTTGTGCACGTCCGCCCCGCCGCACAGCACCATGTCGCTGTCCCCCGAGCGGAGCTGGCGGCAGGCCAGGTCCAGCGCGGCGAGCGACGAGGCGCAGGCCGCGTCGACCGTGCAGTTCGCGCCGCCGAGGTCGAGCCGGTTGGCGATCCGGCCCGCGATCACGTTGGCCAGGACGCCCGGGAAGGAGTCCTCCGTCAGCCTCGGCAGCTGGCCGTCCAGTTCCGGCGGCAGCTCCCCCAGGTAGCCGGGGTACAGGGCGCGGAACCCGTAGGCGCCCGCCAGGTCCGTACCCGCCTCCGCGCCGAAGACGACCGAGGTGCGCGAGCGGTCGTACGCGCGCCCGCCCCCGTACCCGGCGTCCGCGAGGGCGCGGCCGGCGATCTCCAGGGCGAGCAGCTGCACCGGCTCGATCCCGGACAGGGAGGCCGGCGGGATGCCGTGCGCGAGCGCGTCGAAGGGCACCGGGGGAAGGAATCCGCCCCACCGCGAGGGGGTGCGCTCCCCGGACCGGGCCGGGTCCGGGTCGTAGTGGAGCGCGGGATCCCACCGGTCCGGCGGCACCTCGGTGACCGCGTCCCGGCCCGCGACGACGTTCGCCCAGAAATCTGCCAGGTCCCCCGCGCCCGGATAGGCGCAGGCCATGCCGACGATCGCGATGTCCAACGGCTCGGCCGGCTCCGCCACGGGCGGCGCGGCCGGGGCGAGTTCCCGCGCCCTGCGCTCCAGGAAGGCGCACGCCCCTTCCGTCACCTGTGCGTGCAGCGCGGCGACCGTGGTGGTGGCCGACCGGGCGGTCGCGGCCTGGCCGAGCATGAACAGGCCGTCGCGCCGCTGCTCCTCCTCGCTCACCGGCACCGGCCCGGTGCTCCCGTGCCGCACACCCTTGCTGGCGATGCGCAGCCGCCCGAGATTGAGTCGCTCCAACTCCTCCCACACCTCGCGCGGGCTCGCACCGTCCTGCGACAGCCGCAGCCGTGCCCCCTCGAAGGTGTCGGCGTACTCGGTCGCCGCGCACCGGGTGGCGTGACCGGGCGCGGTCCGCAGGAGGACGGTCGCCTCGCAGGCGACGGCGGCGGCCTGGAAACCGGGCAGTACGGCCCCCGCGGCCACCGCCTCCGAGGTGAAGAGGTAGGCGGTGCCCATCAGCACGCCGATGCGGGCGCCCCGCTCGGCGAGCGGGGCCGCCGCGACGGCGGCCATGGCCGCCGACCGCTCGTCGTGGACGCCGCCGGCGAGGAGGACGTCCAGCTCCGATGCGTTCTCGTGCGCCAGCAGCCGGTCGATCTGCTCCTCCCAGAGCGTGAAGGAGGACCGGGGCCCGATGTGGCCGCCGCATTCCAGCCCCTCGAAGACGAACCGCCGGGCGCCCTCGGCGAGGTACCGCTCCAGCAGCCCGGGGGAGGGGACGTGCAGGTACGTACGGGTGCCCGCGGCCTCCAGCGGGGCCGCCTGGGCGGGCTGCCCGCCCGCGATGATCGCGTACGGGGGGCGGCTCCCGGCCACCGCGGCCAGCTGCTCCGCCCGCAGCTCGGGCGGTGCGAAACCGAGCAGGCCCACGCCCCAGGCCCGGGAGCCCAGGCGCCGGGCCGTCTCGGCGAGCAGGGCACGGACCTCGTCGCCGGGCATGACGGCCAGCGCCAGGTACGGGACCCCGCCCGCGTCCGCGACGGCCTCGGCGAAGGCGGCCCGGTCGCTGACCCGGGTCATGGGGCCCTGGGCCACGGGCAGGTGCGGCTCCCCGGCCCGCGGCCGCAGCGGCGCGCTCCGCACGGCGGCGTTCAGGTGGGCGGAGACCGCCTCCCGGACGGCCTGCACGACGCCGCCCGTCGTACGGTGGCGGACCGCGAGGCGGGCGGCGAAGGCGCCGTCCTGGCCGAGGGGCAGGACGTGGGTGCGCAGCGAGCGGGCGCCCAGCCGGTCGACCAGTCCCGCGGGATCGGGCGGGGTGAGGTCGGGGCGCGTGTAGATCCGGTGGCCCGCGACGACGGCGGTCTCGCTGCCGTCCATCGCGCGCAGGACGGAGGTGATCTCCCCGGGGAGGGCGGCCTCGCCCTCGGTGGTGAGGGCGAGTTGCGCGTCGAGCAGCACTCCCGCGGCGCCGCCCGCCACGGCGGCGGCCGCGGTGTGCGGGCCGATCCCGCCCTGGGCCAGCACGGGCACCGTCACGTCCGGGTCCGCCAGCAGCCGCTGCAGCAGGACGAACGCCGTCAGCTCGCCGACCCGCCCGCCCGCCTCGTGCCCCTTCGCGACGACCGCGTCGGCCCCGGCGGCCACGGCGGCCACCGCCTCCTGCGGGCTGGTCACCTCGGCCCAGACCCGCCGGGCCCCGCCGGCCGCCCAAGCGGCGGGGCTCGGGTGCTGGGCGGGATCCGCCAGGAGTACGGTGTCCACCTCCGCCGGCAGCTCGTCCGGCCAGACCGGGCAGCCGACCGGCACGCGGACGCCGTAGGGCTGCTGCAGGCTCCGCGCCGCTTCGGCCAGGCCCTCGCGGGCCCGGCAGGCGTCTCTGCCGAGGTCGAGCAGACCGAGGGCGCCCGCGCGTTCGGCGGCCACGACGATCCTGGGGTGGGGCTCTTCGAAGGGGCTGAGCGCGACGACGAGGTCGCGGACGGCGGAACGGGCCGGCTGGGGGGTCACAGGCGCTCCTGACGGGCCGAACGGGCAGGGCGAAACGGGCAGGGCGAAGCGGAGGCGGCCGGCGGGTGGAGCCGACTGACGTTGCTGCGGTCGGTACCGGCGGTCGGTACCGGCGGACGGTGCCGGTGAGTTGGGGAACGGCAGCGCGAACAGGCGGAGCGCACCGGGTGCACCGTGCCGACGACGGACGGCGCGGCGAGGGTCCTGGCAGGTCGAGGGGGTGGCGGGGGTTCGCCCACGCCGCTCCGGCGGAACACCCGTCCGGAGTGACCGCCGGGTAACACCGTCGTGCCGCGTTGCATCGTGCGGTGACCACCGCTGACTGTCAACGGCCGTGCAGGTACGGTCCATTGGCTTTTGGCCGTGTCGAGATCGCTGCGGAATCCGCGCCCTGGGACCGCTCCCACCGCCCCGGCCTGCACGGTTGCCCGCACCGGAGCCCCTCCCTCCGTGCGGTGGTCCCGACCGTGCGCCCGGCCGGGCATGCCGTCCGGGTATGGCTCGCGGTCAACCCGGTATGCGGGCCTCCGCAGCCGACCGGTTGTTCATTCGGTTGCCCCTTACAACGGAACGATCCGGGAGTTACCGTCCGGTCATGACCCCCACACTCGCGCAGCTTCGATACCTCGTCGCCGTCGCGGACTGCCGCTCCATCACCGGGGCGGCTGCCTCGGTGTTCGTCGCGCAGTCCGCACTGTCCCGAGCCGTTCAGGCCATGGAGCGCGACCTGGGAGTGGAACTGCTCGCCCGCCGCGGGCGCGGCGTGGACCTCACGCCCGAAGGCACCCGCGTCGTCCGGTTGGCGCGTACGGTGCTCGACGCCGTCGAGGCGATCGAGGACGTCGGTGCCCCGCACGCGCAGAACACCCGGGCCACCCTGCACGTAGTCGCCACTCCGACCCTGGCGCTCGATCTGGCGGTCGACCTCGTCCCCGCCTTCACCGCACGCAGCCCGGGGGTCGACGTACGCCTTCACCAGCACGACAGCCGGGAAGTGCTCGTCCAGGAACTCATCGACGGAACAGCTGAGTTGGGACTCGTCGACCTCCCCGTCGACAGCGAGCTGTCGGCGCACCACATCCAGGAGCGCGAGGTCGTCCTGATATCGCCCCTCGGTTCCCGACTCCCCGACCCGCTGCCCTTCCGGATGCTCGACGGCCTGGACATGGTGCTGCCGGCGCCGGGAACGGGCCGCCGTACGGAGCTGGAAGCGATGTTCAGCAGCCTGGGCGTACGCCCCGTGCCCACCCTGGAGGTCAACGAACGGCTGGCCTGGGTCACCGGCGTGATCGACGGCCGCGGCTCGCTCATCTGGTACCGCGATGTCGTCCTGCGCTCCTTCGGCCGCCGCGCCGAGGTCCGCTCCTTCACCCCGCCGCTGTTGCGGCCCGTGGGGATCGTGCACGCCAGGCGCCCCCTGAGCCGCGCCGCGCGGGCCTTCCTCGCCCACGCCCGGCACAACTCGCCCGTCCGCGAACCGAGCCGCTGACGCCCCCCCGACTGGGCGCGGAGCCGTGGGCCCCGCAGTCACCGTGGCTGCCGTGGCTGCCGTGCCTGACGTGCCTGCCGTGTGCCGTGCCCGCCATGCCCGCCCGGCATCGGTCCATGCCCAACGCGGGGGTGCATGCCGCTTGGGAACCGCGACCGCCGCCGCCACATTGTGCGCATGCCCCGACTCCTCACGTCCCCCCGCGCCGCCGCGACAGCCGCCGCCGCGAGCCTCGTCCTGCTGTTACCGCTCCCGCCCGCCGGGGCCGCGTACGCACCGACCGCGCACCGGCCCCCACCGGCGCCGTCCGCAGCGGCCCCGGAACCCCACTGCACCCTGCCCGCGGGCCTGACCGAGATCAGCGGGCTCGCCGCGAGTACGCGCCACCCCGGCGTCCTCTACGCCGTCAACGACAGCGGCAACACCAACCAGGTCTTCGCCGTCGACTGCTCCGGCCCCACCGGCCGGCTCAGGGCCACCCTCACCGTCGCAGGCACCTCCAACACGGACTGGGAAGCGCTGGCCCTGGGCAAGGACCAGGCCGGCCGTCCGGTGATCCTGGTGGGCGACATCGGCGACAACCTCAGCGGCCGCGCCGAGCTCACCGTCCATTCCCTCCCCGAACCCGACACCCTCGCGAACGCCACCGTCAGCCCCGTCACCCACCGCTTCGCCTACGCCGACGGCCGCCACGACGCGGAGTCCCTCCTCGCCGACCCCGCGACCGGGCAGCTGTACGTCGCCAGCAAGCTGATCGGCGCCGCCGGCCGCCTCTACAGGGCGCCGCTGCCCCCGCAGGCCGGACAGCTCAACACGCTGACTCCGGTCCGCCCCGGCCCCGTCTTCGCCACCGACGGCGCGTTCTCACCGACCGGCAGGTCATACACCCTGCGCAGCGGCGGACCCCTCGGGGCGAACACGGCCTCGGTGTACGACGCGTCGACGGGCGCCGAACTGGCCGATGTGGCCCTGCCCGCCCAGCCCCAGGGCGAGATCGTGACGTACGCCGACTGCGCCACGCTCGTGGTGGGCTCCGAGAACGACAACCAACTCTGGCGCGTACCGCTGCCCGCCGGGGCCGCTCCCGGTTGCGACGGCACGACGCCCCCGCCCACCGGCGACCTCAAGATCACCGACCCCGGCCCGCAGACGTGCGGCTTCAACCGGAGCTGCACCATCCAGCTCATCGCGACCGGTGGGAAGCCTGCCCTGCGCTACAGCGCGAGCGGACTGCCCTGGGGACTGGTCCTCGACACCGCGACGGGCCGCATCAGCGGCAAACCCTGGGCCACGGGAACCGTCCGGATCACCGCCACCGTGACCGACGCCACCGGAGCCTCGGCCACCACGGCCTTTCCGCTCACCCTCACCTGGTCGTAGGCCGCACCGCGCCGACCCCTGCCCGCGCCGCACGCCGCCGGCCCGGGCAGGCCCCGCCCCGCCGCCTGCGCTACTGGCCCACCCGCCCGTCGATGCACTCCCGCAGCAGGTCGGCGTGCCCGCAGTGGCGGGCGTATTCCTCGACCCTGTGCACCATCAGCTCCCGGCCCGGGATGTTCTCCCTCCCCAGACGCTCACCGAGATCCGGGTGCCCGGCGAGCACCGCGTCGGTCGCGGCCTGCTCGCGCGCCAGGTCGACGTACGCGGCGTCGACCGCGGCCTGCTCCGCGACGACTCCGTCGAAGTCTCCGCCGTCGCCGTACAGCTTCGGCTCCGTCTCACCGTGGGTGATCCAGTTGCGCCAGTCCCGTTCCACCTCGGCGAGGTGGCGCAGCAGACCGAGCAGCGACAGCGTCGACGGCGGAACCGACCGGCGGGCCAGCTGCTCCGGATCCAGGCCCTCGCACTTCATCCGCAGGGTCAGCCGGTAGTCCTTGAGGAAGCCCTGCAGCGTCGCGAGCTCGCCCTCCGGACCGGCACCTTCCATCTCGCGGGGGTCGTCGGCCGGGTCGGCCCACATGTCCGGGTAGACGGTTGCCTGGGTCCACCGCGCGGGTTCCTCACTCATGCGGCCCATAGTCGCCCGTGCCCACCGGGGCACGCCAGCCATTTGCCGCCGGGCCCCCTCCCGGGGACCTACAGCCAGCCGTTGCGGCGGAAGGCGCGGTAGAGGCCGCCCGACGCCGCCGCCATGAGGCAGACCGCGAGCGGGTAGCCGTACGTCCAGCCGAGCTCGGGCATGTGCTCGAAGTTCATGCCGTAGACACCGGCGACCATGGTCGGGACGGCGAAGATCGCCGCCCACGCCGAGATGCGCCGCATGTCGTCGTTCTGCCAGGTGCCCACCCGGGCCTGCTGGGCGTCGAGGACCGAAGTCAGCAGCTCGTCGAGGGTACGCACCTCGATATCGGTGCGGTGCAAGTGGTCCGCCACGTCACGGAAGTACGGCAGCGCCTTCGTCGGATGCTCCTCTTCGCCCAGCGCGCCCACCAGGCCGTTGAGTACCGGAACGAGAGGCTGCACCGCGTCACGGAACTCGCGGACCTCCCGCTTCAACGAGTAGATGCGTTCGGTGTGGTCGACGCGGGAAGAGGAGAACACCTGGTCCTCCAGCCGGTCGAGCGAGGCGCGCACCCTGTCGGCGGCCTCGCCGTAGGCGTCGACGACGACGTCCAGCACGGCGTGCAGAACGGCCCGGGGCCCGAACCGCAGCATCTGCGGGTCGGCGTCGAGCCGGCGGGCGGCCTCGGGACAGGGGTCCGCCTCTCCGTGCCGCACGGTGAGGACGTAGCGGGGACCCACGAAGAGCATCATCTCGCCGGTCTCGACCGCCGGTTCCTCCTCCGTGTACCACAGGGTCTTCAGCGCGACGGCCAGGACGTCGCCGTAGCGCTCACGCTTGGGGCGCTGATGCGCCTGCACGGCGTCCTCCACCGCCAGCGGATGCAGACCGAGGTCGTCGGCCAGCTGCGCGAGCTCGTCCTCGGACGGATCGACCAGGCGCACCCAGCCGAACTCGCCCTCGTCCAACCCCCGCAACCGTTTGAGGACCAGCTGGCACGCCTCGTCGTCGAGGTCGCACTCCACCGTCTCCGGTCGGCCGGGCCGCTTCCCGTACACCACGCATTCCATCCCTCCCGCATGCTTCAACGCTCCGGTTTCATGCACGTGGGGCGAAGGCGCCGGTTCGACCGGCAGCCCGCTTCGACCAGCTCCGCGCACAGCTCGCCGGCTATCCCTCAGTCCTCATGTACCGCGAAGGCGACCGTACGACGCTGTCTGCCGACTGCCAGGCGTTGGCATTCTTCGGAACACTGAGCACCTGCCCAACGGCAGCAGCAGAACTGACGGACGCGGTGGCGGACCTTGGGGTCACGCCCCGCACAGCGCTGGCCGTTCTCGGCCTCTCACCGGACGAGGTGAGCATCACCTCCCGCCACCCTGGCATCACCGACCCTGTAAGCGTCTCCCTGGTCGTCTTCAACACCGCCGGCGGGGCCGGAGCCGAACAGATTTGGAGTGCCGCCTACCGGACTCTGGGCTTCCCTATGCTCGATGTGCCGGTGGAGTCGGGGATGCTCGGCGCGCAAGCGAGGGCCGACTACGTCAAGTGGGTGCTGGATGCCGCTGTGATCGGTCTGCTTGCCCTGGTCCTCGCCGGAATCGTGGGCGCGGCCTCGGTTTTCGACGACCAGGCGCGCGGCCTCGGACCGATCGCTTCGTTCCGACGCGACAGGAGATTCTACTTGAGAGTCGCCTTCTGGAACCTCTCGGTTCCCCTCGCGGTTGCGGGAGCAGGCGCCGGAGTGGCTACGTATCTACTCGGTCGGATGCTGCTCTCGATCGGCGACGGAGGCGAGCTCTCGGGCGGGCTCGTGGCTGCCGGTACATTCGGCATCGCCATCAGCGGCCTTGTCGTAGCCGTTGTCTGCGCAGAGATCGCAGTACGGCGTAGCCGAACCTGGCTCCCTACGGGCGATTGATCAAGCCTGTGGCCGGACCCTGTCCGACCGACGAACGGGACCGCTGGGACTGGCCCCACAATGCGCCTGACCTGGGCAGAGTGACGGGCAGCACGGAGGCTTCCGTGCTGCCCGTCGCCGTCCGCTCTGAATGCTCACCGGCTGAGGCGGGTGGGCGGCCCCCATGCGTATTCGAGGTCGTCCAGCAGGAGGTCCGGGCGATCCAGTCCGGATCGCGTTGGGGCGCCTGCGCCCGTGTCTCGGTGGCCGGCGCGCAACATGCGCCAGCTGGCGCGGGGCGCGGTGACCGCGTGGGCCAGGACGACGACGTGGCGGCCGGTTCGCTCCTGGACCCGCGACCTGGTGAAGGGGACCTGATCGGCCGCCCAGTCGCCCAGACAACGCCACGGGCGCAGACGCCCGAGCGGGTAGTCGGTCGCGAGCGCGGCAACCGCAGTGAGTACCTGATCCATATCCCCCGTGCACTTGGCCCTGAGCGTTTTCTACTTGGCCCGCTGAGCGCGTAGGTGACCCACCCGGTTGCGGCAGGCCGTCTCACCTGTGGTGTTGAGGACGGCGACCCGGCGCCTTTGCTATCACTGGTTCCGCGTACGGTCTCCGCATGGTTGAGCAGAGACCTCCCTTGCCCTCGTCGATATGCAACTTCGCCATGTGGGAGCCCGTGCTGCGGCTCCTGCGGACCTACGACACGGAGAGGCATACCGGGCGACCCATCCGCGGAGCCGGGAGCATGGGCAAGAACGGCTGGAGCCTGCCCCTGCGGGGACCCGTGTCGCCAGCCTGTCAACGCGTCGTGGACCGGGTGCACAGAGCACTCGCGCGTGCGGGAGTCGACGAGATCGTTTTCACGGCGGAGATCTGGCCGACAGGAAGGACCACGCTCCGGCTGGTCGAACGCGGCCCGGCCGTGGAAGCCGCCTTCGGCAGCCCGGACCTGGGGGTGCTCGTCCTGGTCGAGGGCGCCCTGCCCGAGCCCTGGCGCCGCCTTCCGGATCCGAGCCCTGACGCGAGGCCGGCCCCCTCGGCGGACCTGGAGTTGCTGGAACGCACGCTCCGCGAGCGGTTGCCCGAGGCCGTCGGAGCGACGGAGGAGGAGATCGCCGACGTCGAAGCGCACCTCGGCGTCACGCTTTCCGAAGAGCTCAAGGTCCTCTACCGGATGGCACCGGCACACTGGGAGGACTGGAGGGATGCCTTCGGGGTGGTCGGCTGCGAGCTCTTCACTCTGGACGACCTCTACACCGTCGACGTGACGACCCGCTCCCCCCGCTGGGAGTTCGCGGCGACGGAGACAGCCGTCACCCGACCCGATGCCACGGTGCAAAGCCTGGCCTGCTCACCCGGATGGATCGTCATCGGGTGCAGAGGCGAGGGAGAGTGGCTGGCGGTCGATCTGACACCCGGCCCGCGCGGACACCTCGGTCAGGTCATCCTGATCGACCACGAAAAGAGCATCGGCGCCGAACTCGTGGCCGACTCCCTCACCGACCTGGCCTTGGACCAGCTGAGAGAGGAACAACCCGACCCGTCCACGGATCGACTACCGATCGCGGCCGCGGTGGGCACCGGAAACCTCCAGGACGTACAGGACGCCGCACACCCCGCCCTGGAAGTCCTGTCCATCAGCGAGTGCGCCAGCGCGCCGTTCAGCCTCACCCCGCTCATCGGACTGCCCCGGCTGCGCACCCTCACCGCGCGCCCCGGCACGCTGGCCGACCCCCTGGAGACCATCGAGCTCACCGGACTGGAGTTCCTGGAACTCGGCCCGCAGGAATGGCGCGTCCTCCTGGACGGCGGCGCCGTCCCCCGCACCCTGTCGGCCGCCGCCATCACACCGCACGACGATGAGGATTCCCTGTCCATCGCGGCCATCGCCAACGAGCTCCTCGCCCTCTGGGACCGGCCACGGATCATCCAGGCCGTCCTCGAAGGAGACCTCGGCCCTGAGGCTTAGCGTTGAGGCAAGCAACGGTTCAGATGGGAACCGCCTCAGGCACGTTTCCAGTCAATCGCGTGTGTGTTCGCGGGAGGGCGGCTGGCTGGCCCGGCGGGACTGCCGACGGGTGACTCGCCTGGTCATAAGGGTGATCGCGGCCCAGGTGATCACCGACTCCGAATGCTGGACGAGACGTTCGTAGTCGCGGGCATGTCTGCGGGCGGGCATGACCCAGGCCAGCGACCTCTCGACCACCCAACGGCGGGGCAGGACGACGAACCCGACCGCGTTCTTCGGCCGGCTGACGGTCTTCAACGTCAGGTTCAGGTACTTCTTCGCACAGTCGACGAGCTGTCCGGCGTAGGCGGAATCGGCCCGGACGATCGCAATCTCCGGGTGCATGAGCCTCAGCCTGAACAGGAGTTCCTTCGCCGCGTCGCGGTCGGTCATGTCGGCCGGGGTGACCATAACGAACAGCGGCAGGCCTTTGGTGTCGACCACCAGGTGCCGCTTCCTGCCGTTGATCTTCTTCGCCGCGTCGTAGCCGCGCGAGTCCTTGCCGACGGTCTCGGCGGCCTTGACGGACTGGGAGTCGATGATGGTGGCGACCGCTCCAGGGGAGCGGCCCATGTCCCGGCGGACGCGTTTGCGGAGCTGGTCTCGGATCTGCCCGATCACCCTCGCAGTCGAAGCCGTCGTCGGAGCACAAGCCGCCCTCGATCCGGCTTACCGCCCGCCACAGCGCACCCGTGGCGACGGCCTCGCATGCGGCCTCCAGGCGCGCCTGGAACTCCACTCCTGCTGTGGCTGGCCGGCGCAGCAACTCCTCGCGCAGCCACCTCAGCCGCTCTGTGCGGTCATGAGCGCCCAGAAGGTTCTCTCATCCATGCGGGACAGGATCACAGCCACCACTGACACACCCGAGAGCAGCCTGTACGCCGACAGGGGGGCGCTCGTTTGGGTGAGGTCCGGGTGGATGCCGATCCGTCCGGACCTCACCATGCGGTTGATGGCGGTGAACGGGTCAGTCTCGGGTGTGTTCCCGGGATGCCGGCTGGGTGGCCCGGCGGGACTGTCGGCGGGTGATGCGCCTGGTCATCAGGGTTATCGCGGCCTAGGTGATCATTGCCTGATCCATATCCCTGATTTCGAGGTGTTTGGGGCCGTAGCCTGTAGTGGTGTCCGAAGGTTCCGGGCGGCCCGGAGTGCGGGTGTGTGGAGGCTGCGGTGACCGGTTGAGGCCGGCCGCGCGGCCGGACGCCGTGTTCTGCTCGAGCTATGCCGTGCCAGGTCATGGCGGCGGGCTCGTCGGTTGCGGCGCCGGGTGATGGCGGAGTGGAACGGGGCGGGCCGGGCGGTGTGTCGCGAGTGCGGGACAGCCTGGGTGGCAGGGGTGGATCGGCGTTCGGACGCCGTCTACTGCTCGCGCCGGTGCGTCATGAGGGCCTGGCGGTCGCGGAACGAATCGTTCGGAGAACGGTCACAGTGACCACTGCACGAACTCATCCGAATCGGACTTCCGAACAGATTTACCCTCATGAAGGGAGGGGACGTTGGCCCGGCACCGCTGCTACCCCTCGGACACCTACGACGACGAGTGGGCATTGATCGAACCGCTCCTGCCGATCCCGGCCTGCGAGACCCCTCGGGGCGGCCGGCCGGAGAAGCACCCGCGGCCCGAGATCGTGGACGCGATTCGGTACGTCGTCGACACCGGCTGCAAGTGGCGGGCCCTGCCCAAGGACTATCCGCCTTGGCGAACCTGCTACAACGCCATGGCGCGCTGGGCCGCCAAGGCATCGTCGGCACGGTGGACAACGTCGGGTTGCGGGGATGCCGGCCACACGCTCAAGGAATGCTCCTCCACCGGGTCGTCGCCGTCATGCCC